>NZ_JBHXRD010000001.1:0-49471 GCF_042717325.1 Streptomyces sp. NPDC058637
CGGCTCCCCCCCCGCTCCGGCGCCCCGGGCCCCCCCCACCCTGCGGGGGCTCCGCCCCCCCGCCGCTCGCGGGTCCCGGGCCCCACCCGGTTTCGCCACTCAAGGGGGGTGGAGCGACTGGCGGCCGGAGCAGATCGCCCTCCTCGCACCGATGTCCTGCCGCTGCACGTCGACGCGTGCTCGGCCCGCTGCCTCGACGCGCTCCCCGCTCCGGCGCAGGGCTACGTCCCGCACCGTGGCGGGCCGGAGGCCGTCCAGCCCGCCACCCGCCACCCGCCACCCGCCACCCGCCAATAGTGTTCCGGCATACCTTTCGGAAGGGGAGAGCGTGCCGCCCGCACCGGAACCGGTCAGCAAGCCCGACTACTTGACCGAGGAGCAGTGGGCCCGCCTGACCCTGGCCGTCCTCGTCGGCGTCGCCGAGGGCACGGACCAGGCCGGGCTGCGGTGGGCCTCGGATCTGGGGGTGACCGCGGTGAGTGCGGTTCGGACGCGGCTGGACGAACTGTGGGCGGCGGAGGGCGCGCCGGAGGGATGAGCCGGTCCGGAGCCCACGGGCGCGGCGAACGGGCGGGCGGCGAGCTGAGCCCGAACGGCCGCTCGGCGCCCGTCCGTTGTCAGCTCAGCCCGCCAGTAGTTCGCGCAGTTCCGCGACGGCCTCGCGGAGGCGGTCCACGAAGGCGTGCATCTGGTCGGCGACCGGCTGCGGGGTGCTCAGGTAGAGGTTGAAGCGGTCGGGCAGCAGGACGTAGGCGATGCCGATGCACTTGCTGCTCGTGGAGCCGAAGCCGAAGTACTGGATGTTCTCCGACGGCGCCGAGCTGGTGCTCAGGTAGTCGTCCCGCATCGTGACCCAGCCCGGTGAGCGGTACAGGGCGGGCTGTCCGGTGATCCCGAGCTCGGCGCCCCGGCGGCGCTGGATGAGTTCCAGCTCCCACAGGTGCTGCTCGGGGGCGTTTCCGGCCTGGCATTCCTTCGCACGGGTCACATGGGCGGTCGCGGCGGCGCGGAAGGCGGTGCGGCGGGTGTCGCGGTCGGCGGCGGGGTCGTCCATCGCCGCCACGAAGGCCGTCATCCCGGGGGTGACGACACGCATCGCCTCGGTGCGGCCGTGCCGGAACTGGCGGGTCGCGATCGACTCGTACGTGGCGCCGAGGTGGCCCTTGGCGCGCTGGTGGGCCAGCTGGTAGGCGGCCTGGACGAACGCGTCCGGGGACACCCCGAGGGCCTTGGCCGCGGTGCTGCCGAAGTCGTCGAAGGAGACCGTGCTGGTTGCCGTGGCGGCACCGTACGCGGCGAACGACTCGGCGGCGGACCGCACCTGGGCGCGCAGGGTGTCGTCCAGCTCGAACGCGAGGGGCCGCGGGACGGGCTGTCCCTGCGGGCGGGCGCCGGACAGGCGGGCGTGCTCCTCGGGCTCCGTGCCGAGCAGTGCGTCGGTGAAGCTGAGGATGGTGGTCCCGTCCAGCTCGCAGTGCTCGACGTTGATGCCGGCCCGGCCGTTCGCGTAGACGACGAAGGAGACGGCCTTGTCGAACCAGCGGTTGCCCCGGTCCCCGTACAGCAGTTCGTCGCAGGTGGCCTTGGTGTCCTCGGGGGCGAGGTCCTCCAGGCAGACGCAGAAGAGCGCGGTCTCGATGTCGTCCAGCGTCCCGGCGTTGCGGGGGTGCCGGGCGATGAGGGCGTCCCTGGCCGCCGCCCATTCCGCGCGCGCCATCGTGGTGAGGTGGCCGGCCCGGTCGGCCTCGTCCGTGTGCACGTCGGCCTTGGTCACGGCGCGCAGCCCGGCCTCGATCTCGTCGAGGCTGTGCGGGGCGCCGTCCTCACCGAGCACGTCAAGCCGGAACATGCTTCCCCGGAAGAACACCACGATGTGCCGGGCCGTGGACGGGCCGGGCGCACGGTCGCCGTAGGGGGCGCGGACGGTGTCCAGCGGGACGCCGGGGATACGGGTCGTGGAGAACAGGTACTTGTTCTGCACCATCGACTGGGGCACTCCGCGCTGCTCCACCGGCGCGATGAGGCCCTCGTCCAGCTGCCGCTTGTAGTGGAGCGCCCCGGCGACCAGTCCGGCCGCCCGGTCCAGCTGCCCCTGGCCGGTGTCCTGGAAGAGGAAGAAGAAGTTGGCGTTGAGCGCGATCCGGTCGCGGCGGCCGAGGTAGCGGTACGGCCAGAAGGTGTCGAGCCAGCTGTGCACGCCCTTGGTGGCGTCGTACTCCTCCAGCGCCGCGTGCAGGACGCGGCCGGGGCCGTCGGGCTGGAGGAAGGCCGCGACCTCGGCCTCGGTCGCGGCCCGTTCCTCGGCGGTCAGCAGCGGTGCGCACCAGGCGAGGAACCTCTCGCAGCTGGCTTCGAGCGTGGGCAGCGGCACGCGTGGCAGATCACCCTCCCGGGCGAAGGTGGCGCTGACCGCTGCTTCCTGGCTGACGTTCAATTCGGCTCTGCTTTCGGTCGGTGGGTGCGGGTGCTCGGGCGGGCTGGGGTCAGCGGGCGGGGTCCTGGTGCGGGCGGGAGACGTACAGCTGGGCGTACATCCAGCCTTCCTCCTCCAGGCCCCGCGCATCCACTCCGGCCGCCGCCATCCTGTCGAGGACGAGTGCCTGTTCCTGCGGGTCGGCGAACCTGCGCTGCTTGAAGACGTCGTCGACCCGCACGGTGCGGTATCCGAGTCCGTCGAGGGCTTCCTCGACGGGGTCGAACGAGAACATCCTGAGCACGAAGTGCGCCATCCAGGGGCGGCGTTCGCCCTGGGCGTGCACGACGCGGGTGAGGGTGCGTTCGGTGACGTAGCCGATGCAGCCCGTCGAGATCACGAGGTCCGTCCCGGTGAGCAGGGCGTGCTGCTCCGGTGTGGGGTCGTCCGCCTCCAGGTCGGCGTGGACCGTGTCGTCGAGGAATCCGGCCTCGCGCGCGTAGGCCAGGGCGCCGGTGGAGGCGTCCAGGCCGGTGAAGCGGAGGCCGTGCGCGGGTCTGCGCGAGCGGGAGAGCTCGCGGTCGCGGGCCAGGAGTTCCTCGCGGGACATCCCGGCGGCGTCACCGTAGCGGGCGTACAGCTCGTCCATCGTCGCGTCGTACTTCAGGAGGGCGGCGTTGATCCCGTAGGAGCAGCCGATGTCCAGGATCCTGGGGGCCTCGACCTGTTCGGACTCCCGGTACTCCTTGACGATCTTCTCGAAGTAGGGCTTGGCCTGCTGCGGGACGCAGTAGCCGAGGGGGCGGAGCACCTCGAAGTACGTGCGCGGGTCGGGCGCGGTGTAGATGTGGTCGAGGGAGACTTTTCCGGTCGCGTCGAAACGCAAGGGGCCTACTCCTTGGTGGATGGCGTGCGGGGCAGGATCTGTCTGCGCGGGCCGCCCGTCAGTCCAGCAGGCGGTCGCTCCGTACGGCCCGGCCTTCGGCGGCCAGGTGTTCGGGCAGGACGCGGCCGAAGAGCTGCCTGGTCCGTGCCACGCTTCCGATGACGCCGGGGCGCTCGCTGTAGGCGAAGATCGCGGAGTGGCGTGCCACGTCGCCCTGTACGGGGCTGACGCGGTGCAGTGAGTAGCGGCCCTTGAACAGCTGCAGGTCGCCCGGTCTGAGCGGCAGCCGTTCGCCCCGGGCGGTGCCGTCGAGCACGTCGCGGACGGCGTCGAAGCGCTCGTCCTCGGCGGACCTGATGTTCGGGCAGTACTCGAACTCGCCGCCGGTGTCGGCCCGCTGGGTGAGCATGCTGACCGTGTACTCGTTGGTGTCGAAGTGCCAGGGGTGCTCCATCCCGGGGCGTACGACGTTGAGCACGAGCCCGGAGAGCGGGTCGGCGAGCTCGTGCAGCCGAGGCAGCCCGAAGCAGTCGGCGACGAAGCGCTGGAACATCGGGTGCCCGTGGAGCCGGGCGATGAGGGCGCCCTCGGGGATGCGGTCACGTGCCACGAACGCGTTGCCGCGCCGGAGCGTGCGCCGGCCCGGATGGCCGTCCGGGAGGTCCGCGTCCACGGCGATGTTGTAGACGTTGACCGTCTCGACGTCGTAGTACGCCTGGGGGGCGAGGGCCGCGCACTCCTGGCGCAGCATCTCGTGGAGCGACGGGCGGACGAAGTCCGGAAGGACGGTGCAGCCGACCGTGGCCAGTTCGTGCCCGGCCCGTGCCACCACGGCCCGGGCCTCGTCGCTTCCGGGGTCCGACAGGGGGTAGCGGTCGGTGTCGACCACCTGGTCGAGCGTGATGGCTTGCAGAGTGCTCATGACGACCCTCTCCACGCGCGCGTCGGTAACTCAACTGAGGAGTAGCAGAGTTGAAGTTCCCACAGTGACGCTGTGTTGTCTGTGACACGTCACACTCGGTGTGCCGGTCACTCCAGATCGATGACCGGGCGGACGTTGAAGTCCTCGAACACGTCCTCGCCCTCCGGGCCGTCGAGGAAGTCCGCCATGGACGGGTTGTGGTTGGCGGTGGCCAGTGGCAGCCACTCCAGGAAGGTGCCGTAGCCGCCGCAGACCGCTTCGCCGCCGTCGCCGCCGTATACGGAACCCGGGTCGGACGTCATCTCGGCGGTGTCGTAGACGTCGTAGGCGATGTGCAGTCCGAAGGCGTTCGGGGCGTGGTGCGGACCTGTTCCCTCCGTGCCGTACGGGGCGCCGGGCGGGCAGTGGTTCCCCCAGCGGAACAGCGTCGTGGCGCCGGCACCGCAGGCGTGCTCCCAGGCGTCGGGGTCCGGCAGCCGCAGTCCGCGCCCGGCCAGCAGGGCGGGGACCAGTGCGGGGAGATCGGGGAGCTTCAGGGGCTCGACCGCCACCAGCACGGCGGGCAGCGGGACGGTGCGCCGCGGGGTCAGCGTCTGCGCCAGGTGGGCCCGCGGGTCCTCGTCGAAGCCGAAGCCGCCGGCGACACCCTCCTCGCGGTACGAGGCGAGCTGGCCGGGCAGCGGCTGCCAGGCGTCGGCGTCGAAGCCGATGGTCACCTCGCCGCCGGGTATCAACGCGTAGTGCGCACCGGCCCGTTCGACGAGCGGCCGGTACGGGGCGCCGGCCTGCCGGACGAGCCTGCCGTCCACCGTGCGGGCGGCCTCCTCCACGTACCGCGCGGCGGTGTCGCGGCCGAGGGTGCGCCAGTGGTCGAGGGTCAGGTCTGCGAGTGACATCCGGGCAGTCTGGCACCGCCCTCCGACATCACCGGACGCGCCTGTGCCCCCGGGCTTCCCGGAGGCACAGGCGGCGGGTGTCAGCGGCCGTAGCGGATCAGCGCGCGGACCATGCGGCAGGTGGTGTCGGACGGCGGGTGGATGGCGAGGCGGTCGGCTGTCGCACGGATCCTGTGGTTGTCGGCGCTCGACGGCTGGTAGACGCCCGTGTCGAGCAGGGCGATCGCCAGGCGCATGGCCTTGAGGCGGCGGTTGTGCGAGACGTACCACTCGCGGGGCCGTCCCGCGGGCAGCGGCTTCTTCCGCAGGGGCTGGTGGAGCGGCTCGGTCGTGGCTGTGGCAACGGCCATCGGCAAACCTCCTGGCACAGTGGTGGAACCCTCACGAACTCCCTCCATTTTACTGCCCCCCGCTGACAATCACCCCTGGCCAGAGGCTATTTCGGAGATCCCTCCCGTACCCTTGGCCCCATGGAGATCTGGATCGATCCCGCCTGTTCCAAGTGCCGCGGCGCGGTGGATCTGCTCGATGCCGAGGGCGCCGAGTACACGGTCCGCCGCTACCTGGAGGACGTGCCCTCCCCGGACGAGATCCGGGCCGTGCTCGACCGGCTGGGGCTGGAGCCGTGGGACATCACCCGGACCCAGGAGGCGGACGCGAAGGAGCTGGGGCTCAAGGAGTGGGCGAAGGACGCGGGTTCGCGCGAGCGGTGGATCTCGGCACTGGCGGAGCACCCGAAGCTGATCCAGCGGCCGATCATCACCGCGCAGGACGGGACGGCCGTGGTGGCCCGGTCGGAGGAAGCCGTACGGGACGCCCTCGGGCGGTGACCCGGCGTGCGCCGGACGCCGGGACACGCGGGTGCGTACCCGGCGGGATCAGGGCCCGCCGCGCCGCGGGGTTCAGCGCTCGTCCGTGCCCGCGCGCTTCGCCGTGGCGAGGGCGATGCGGTTCCAGGTGTTGATCGTGAGGATCAGGGCCAGGAGCTGGGCCAGTTCCCGCTCGTCGAAGTGGGCCGCGGCGCGCTCATAGACGGCGTCGGGCACTCCGGCGTCCGCGACGCGGGTGACGGCGTCCGTGAGGGCGAGGGCCGCCTGCTCCTTCGGCGTGAAGAAGTGTGCCGCCTCCTGCCACACGGCGACCATGTGCAGCCGCTCCTCGCTCTCCCCCGCCTTGCGGGCGTCGGTGGTGTGCATGTGGAGGCAGTACGCGCAGTGGTTGAGGTGCGAGGAGCGGATCTGGACCAGCTCCACCAGGGCGGGGTCCAGGCCCTCGCGGGCCGCCGCGTCCAGTCCGATCACGGCGCGGAAGACCTTGGGCGCGGCCTGGGCGAAATTGAGCCGGACGGTGGAGGCGGCGGTGGCCGTGTCGGTGCCGGACTTGATCTCTGTCGTCGTCATGGGTACGAATCTAGAAGGTTCGGTGACCGGCGACGGGGTGCATTGCAGTGACGGATTCATGGGTCAATTCGGCAGAGATCCTGGGCAGTGACCTGCAGCTGGAACTCTCCGGCACGGGCAGTCGGCGGGCCGTCCTGATGCGGGCGCTGCGCGACGCGATCAGGAGCGGACGGCTCGCTCCGGGGACCCGGCTGCCGCCGTACCGTTCGCTCGCCGCCGACCTCGGGCTGGCCCGCAACACGGTGGCCGACGCCTATGCCGAACTCGTCGCCGAGGGCTGGCTGGCCGCCCGCCAGGGTTCGGGCACCCGGGTCGCGGAGCGGGCCGCCCCGCTCGCCGGCGCCCACCGTCGGCGCACCCCGGAGCGGGCCACCCGCCCGGTCCACGATCTGGTGCAGGGGAAGCCCGACCCGTCCGCCTTTCCCCGGAGCGCCTGGGTGGCCTCGGCCCGGCGGGCGCTGGCCCGGGCCCCGCACGACGCGTTCGGGCCCGGTGATCCGCAGGGGCGGCCGGAGCTGCGGGAGGCGCTGGCCGGCTATCTGGCCCGGGTGCGCGGTGTGCGGACCTCGGCCGAGCGGATCGTGCTCTGCTCGGGCGCCGCGCACGCGCTGCGGCTGCTGGCCGAGGTGGTGGGCGGGCCGTGGGCGGTGGAGGCGTACGGGCTGCCCTTCCACCGGGAGCTGCTGACCGGCCTGGGGGTCCGGACCCGGCCGGTCTCCGTCGACGGGGACGGGGCGCTGGTACGGGAACTGGGGCGGGCGGAGCGGGCGGCGCTGCTCACCCCCGCGCACCAGTTCCCGACCGGCGGCCCGCTGCACCCGGAGCGCCGTGCTGCCGTCGTCGACTGGGCGCGGGCGACGGGCGGCCTGGTCGTGGAGGACGACTACGACGGGGAGTTCCGCTACGACCGGCAGCCGGTGGGCGCCGTGCAGGGGCTCGATCCGGAGCACGTGGTGCTGCTGGGTTCCGTGAGCAAGAGCCTCTCGCCGACGCTGCGGATCGGCTGGATGGTGCTGCCCGAACGGCTGGTGGACGGTGTTCTCGCGGCGAAGGGCGAGCGGGAGCAGTGGTCGAGCGCCACGGAACAGCTGACCCTGGCGGACTTCGTCGAGTCGGGCGCGTACGACCGGCAGGTGCGCCGGATGCGGCAGCGTCACCGGCGGCGCCGCGACCAGCTCGTGGCGGCGCTGGAGCGGCGCGCCCCGCGGGTCAGGGTGTCCGGGATCGCCGCGGGGCTGCACGCCGTGCTGGAACTGCCGCGTGGCACGGAGCGTTCCGTGGTGCGGGCCGCGGCCTGGCAGGGGCTGGCGGTGGAGGGGCTCGCCGGGTATCTGCATCCGGCCGCCGTCACGGCCGGGGCCGCGCGGGACGGGCTGGTCGTGGGGTACGCGACCCCGGCCGAGCACGCGTACGCGCCGGCCCTGGAGGCGCTGTGCCGGGCGCTGCCCCCGGAGTGACACGCGGCAGGAACGCCCGTCGGAACGAAGCGGCCCGTCACCGGTCTCAGGCCCGCACCGGTCCCAGGGCCGCCTCGGCCCGCGCCAGGACCTCCGTGAGCCGCAGCCCGAACCGTACGTCGCAGGGGTGCGCCACCCCCGTACGCGCCGCGTCGATCAGCGCGTCCAGCGCCACCCGGAACGCGGCGAGCGCGTCGTCGTGGCCCGTGGGCAGGAGGCTCGTCCCCCGCTCGCCCCTGAATTCGACCTCCGTCCCCGCCGCGCCCACCGGCGCGTCCAGCGCGAGCGTCACCGTGCTGGACGCGCCGGAGGTGTGCCTGAGCAGCAGGTGCGTGGCGTCGGCCGGGCCGCGGGCCGCCGTCACCTCCGTCACGTCGCCCAGCACCGGGATCAGCACGGAGAGCGCGTGCGGGCCCACGTCCCACAGCGCTCCCCTCTCCCGGCGCCAGGGCGAGGCGGCGAACTCGTTGCTCGTGCCCGGTGCGTACAGCGCCCCGATCCACTGGGCGCGGGCCGTGAACCAGCCGCCCGACGCGGCCTGTTCGGCGATCCATCCGGCTGTCCCGGGCGCGAACCGGAGCGTGCAGAAGACCACGGAGGCGACCTGGGCCCGCTCGGCGGCCTCGGCGACCTCGCGCGCGCCCGCCACCGTGGTGGCGACCGGCTTGTCCATCAGGAGGTGGCATCCGGCGGCGGCTGCCCGCGCGGCCAGCGGCGCCTGGATGTCCGGCGGTACGGCGAAGGCCACCGCGTCGCTGGCGGCCAGGAGCGCGTCGAGGCCCGCCTCGCCCGTGCGGGCCCGGGTGCCGTGGGCGGCGGCGAGCGCGTCCGCGGCCTCGGGCCTGCGGCCCCAGACCCCGCTCAGCTCGACATCGGGGTGGGCCGCGAGGGCGGGGGCGTGGGTCAGGCGGGCCCAGGGGCCGGCGCCGACGAGGCCGATCCGCATCGGGGTGCGGGAGGCAGCGGGTGTGGTCATGCCACAAGTGTCCCCCGGCCGGGTCCCGGCGCGGACCGTATCCGGTGCGCCGCAGGGTGAGACGCCCCGGGACCGCGGGGACCTGCCGTCCGACACTCCCGGGAAACCTCGGTAACACGGGGTTCACATTCGGGCAACGGACGGGAAATCGCGTCTTGCGAAGCTGCGCACCATAGACCGCAGCACCCGCAAAGGATGGCGTCCGTGACGTTCAAGGCTGAGTACATCTGGATCGACGGCACCGAGCCGACCGCCAAGCTTCGCTCCAAGACGAAGATCATGACCGATGGCGCGGAGCTGCCCATCTGGGGCTTCGACGGTTCGAGCACCAACCAGGCCGAGGGCCACGCCTCCGACCGGGTTCTGAAGCCGGTCTTCTCGTGTCCTGACCCGATCCGCGGCGGTGACGACGTCCTCGTCCTGTGCGAGGTCTTCAACATCGACATGACGCCGCACGAGTCCAACACCCGCGCCGAGCTCCGCCCGGTCGCCGAGCGGTTCGAGGGCCAGGAGCCGATCTTCGGCATCGAGCAGGAGTACACCTTCTTCGACGGCCACCGTCCGCTGGGCTTCCCCGAGGGCGGCTTCCCGGCCGCGCAGGGCGGCTACTACTGCGGTGCGGGCTCGGACGAGATCTTCGGCCGCGACATCGTCGAGAAGCACCTCGACAACTGCCTGAAGGCGGGCCTGGCCATCTCCGGCATCAACGCCGAGGTCATGCCCGGCCAGTGGGAGTTCCAGGTCGGACCGGTCTCGCCCCTGGAGGTCTCCGACCACCTGTGGATCGCGCGCTGGCTGCTGTACCGCACCGCCGAGGACTTCAACGTCTCCGCGACGCTGGACCCGAAGCCGGTCAAGGGCGACTGGAACGGCGCGGGCGCGCACACCAACTTCTCCACGAAGGCGATGCGCGAGGGCTACGAGGCGATCATCACCGCAGCCGAGTCGCTCGGTGAGGGCTCGAAGCCGATGGACCACGTCAAGAACTACGGCGCGGGCATCGACGACCGTCTGACCGGCCTGCACGAGACCGCCCCGTGGAACGAGTACAGCTACGGCGTCTCCAACCGCGGCGCCTCGGTCCGTATCCCGTGGCAGGTCGAGCAGGACCAGAAGGGCTACATCGAGGACCGTCGCCCGAACGCCAACGTCGACCCATACGTCGTCACGCGGCTGATCGTCGACACCTGCTGCACCGCGCTGGAGAAGGCCGACCAGGTCTGACCCGCGACACCGTTCCATCAGTGAGGGCGCCCACCGGCCGCGGTGGGCGCCCTCGTTGTTCGGCGCGGGATCCCTGTGGGCCGAGTGGCCACGGGCGAGCAAGTGGCAGGTGAGGAAGGTAACTCGGCAGGACCGTATCGACGGGTGAGAGGACTCTGACGCACAGCCACGATCTCTGCTTCAATGGGGACATGGCCAGCTTCCAGTACACCTCGTCGGGTCGCAGCGACCTCGAGCCGTTCTGGCCCTCTCGTCAGCATCATGACTTCGACCGGGTGTGTTGCCGCGCGTGGAACGCGCAGGCCCTCTAAAGCCGCCTCACCCCCGGCCTTCGGCCCGCGCGCACGACGTACGTCCCTCGACGACCTCTCGCGCGAAAGAGCTGACCCTCATGGCGAACACTCGCACCTTCTCCACCGCGTCCGCCGCCACCGCGGCGTCCACGGTGTCCGCTGCGGCCACCACCACCGCCCGTACCGCCCTGTCTCCGAACCGACCCCGGCTGCGCGCCGTCGAGCGTGACGAGGTCGCCGACCTGACCGACGTGGCCGGCTTCCTGCCGCCGGGTGCCACCTGGCTGCCGGCCCCGCAGCACACGCTGCCGGTGCTGCCGGGCCGGCCGCCGATGGTCGGCTACCTGGTGCTCGTCCCCGCCGACCAGCAGCCGGCTCTCGCCGGGGCCGTGGCCACCGCCCAGGACCGGCAGCTCGTGCCGGAGCCGGCCCCCGAGGCCCCGGCGGGCGGTCCCGTACGGATCGACTCGACCCGGCGCACCGCCGCCGTGGACGGTGTCGTGCTCGACCTCACGTACCTCGAGTTCGAGCTGCTGGCCCATCTGGTGGCGCACCCGCACCGGGTGCACACCCGTGATCAGCTGGTGACGACGGTCTGGGGTTACGGGCACGTGGGCGACGGGCGCACCGTCGACGTCCATGTCGCCCGGCTGCGCCGCAAGTTGGGCGCGGAGCACCGCCGCTCGATCCAGACCGTCCGGCGTGTGGGCTACAGGTACGCGCCCTGATCCTGTTCCGCGGACACGCGGGAGGCCCCGGGTACCGGGGCCTCCCGCCGTTCCGGGGTGGTTCCGCGTCAGCCGCGTGATCCCGCCTGCACCGGCTCGGCACCCGTCGTGTCCGTCGTGTCCGTCGTGACGGCCTCGCTGTGCTCCAGGCTCGGCAGCCGGGAGAGCATGCGCGGCACCCGCCAGTTCCGCTCGCCCAGCAGTGCCATGACGGAGGGCAGCAGGACCATCCGTACGACCGTGGCGTCCAGCAGTACCGCGACGGCGAGGCCGACGCCCATCTGCTGCATGTCCTGCATGGACAGGGTCCCGAAGACCGCGAAGACGGCCACCATGATCGCCGCGGCGCCCGTCACCGCTCCGGCGGTGCGCCTGATGCCCATGTCGATCGCCGCCCGGGTGTCCAGGCCGCTGTCCCGGGCCTCACGGATCCGGGAGACCACGAAGACGTGGTAGTCCATCGACAGGCCGAACAGGACGACGAGGACGAACAGCGGCATCCAGGACTCGATCGCGCCTACGCCCTCCGAGCCGATCAGCCCGGCGCCCCAGCCGTGCTGGAAGACGGCGGTCATCACCCCGTACGCGGCGGCGACGGAGAGCAGGTTGAGCAGGATGGACGTCACCGCGATGACGTAGCTGCGGAAGCAGAACAGCATCAGCAGGAAGGTCACGGTGGTGATGAACGCGAAGACGGGGACGATGCCGCGCTTCAGCTGGTCGTTGAAGTCGGTGGACGAGGCGAGCTCACCGGTGACGTAGGCCTCGGCGCCCGTGCCGTCGAAGGCGTCCGGCACCCGGTTCTCGCGCAGTTCGGCCAGGTCGTCCTCGCCGTGGGGCAGCGGGACCTCGATCTCCGCGATGTCCTGTGCCGTGTGGACGGTGACCCGGTCGAAGGTGCCGAGGGCCGTACGGATCTCCGGTGCGCCGATGTCGTCCGCCCGGACCACGACGCGGGCCGGGTCGGGGCCGCCGGGGAAGCTCTCGGAGATGGCGCGGTGGGCGGTCGCGAGCGGCGATCGGGAGCCGAACTGCTTCTCCAGGCCGAGCTGTTCGGTCTTCATCCCGAGTGCGGGCGCGGCCAGGGCGAGCAGCACGACGACGGAGCCGAGGGCGAAGAGCTTCGGTGCGGCCAGGACGGGCCCGATGACGGTGCCGACGATGCCGCCGCTCGCCTTCGTGCCCCGCTCGCCGCGGCGGTTCAGGAACGGTACACGGCCAGCGTCGATGCGGTCGCCGAGCCAGGACAGCAGCGCGGGCAGCACGGTCACGGAGCCCAGCATCGCGATGAACACGACGATGATCGTGGCGAGCGCGAAGCCCTTGAACAGCAGCAGCCCGGACAGGAACATGCCGGCCATGGCCACCATCACCGTGAGCCCGGAGACGAGCACGGCCCGGCCGGAGGTGGCCGCCGCGATGCGCAGCGCGGTCTCGGCGTCACGTCCCGCCGCCCGTTCGTCGCGTTCGCGCCGCAGGTAGAAGAGGCAGTAGTCGACGCCGACGGCGAAGCCCATCAGGAACATCACGGAGTACGTGGTCTGGAAGAGGTGCAGCTGGTGGCTGGCGAGCGAGAGGAGACCGAACGCGGCCATGCAGGCGGTCAGCGCGAGTCCGACCGGCAGCAGTGCGGCCACGACGGCGCCGAAGGCGACCAGCAGGATGCCCAGCGCCAGCGGTACGGCGGTGAATTCGGCCCTCCTGAAGTCCTCGGAGAGCAGATCACCGAGCCACTTGCCCGCACTGGCCTCGCCGAACTGGTGGATCTCGACGTCCGTCCGCGCCTCCCGTACCCCGGAGACCGCGTCCAGGACCGGCTGCACCCGGTCGGCGGAGGTGGCCGCTTCGCCCTTCATCCCGAAGGTGATCAGCGCCTCCTTGCCGTCCTTCGACACGACCGGGTCCGCGAGGCCGCGCACCTCTCCGGTCGCTTCCAGTGCGGCGGCGAGCTCACCGGCCGCGGTGCGCCAGCCGTCGGGGCGGGCGGCGGACACCATGACCAGCTCACCCGCGGGGTGGCCGAGTCCGGCTTCGTCGAGGATCTTCTCCGCCCGCGCGGAGTCGCCGGCGCCGTTCTCCGACGTGGACATCTCGACCATGCCGGACGCCCCGCCGATGCCCGTGGCGAGCACGACGAAGAGCAACCAGCCGAGAACGGCCGTCTTTCGGTGGTGTGTGCTCCACACACCGATGCGTGCCGCGAGGTTGCGCCTCATGCGGTTTCGCCCCCTGGGGAATGACTCGGAAAACGCCTCGGACGAGGCACCTACGAATCTAGGAAGCCAAGGCCGGCCGCCCCAGCCGTCAAGACCCCCTCCCCGGGGAGGCGCAGGGCGAGCCCCCGGGGGTGGTGCCAGGTGTACCCCGGCCGGGTGGCGGGACGGCTGTCGCCCGCCGCACACGGCGGGCGACACTGGTCACCGGACGGGATCCGACGGGGGTCCGGCGAGGGGAGAGACGGTCATGGCTGCGACGAAGAGCCGGATACGCGAAGGGCTGCTGGCCGCCGGAAGGGCGTTCGTCCTGTCGTTCGCGAGCATCGTGGGCTCGGTCACCCTGTTCGTACTGTCGGTGCTCTCCATCACCCTCGTCCTGCTGGGCGTGGGTCTGGTCACCACCCCGTGGGTGCTGGAGGAGGTGCGCAAGCACGCCAACCGGCGCCGGCTGCTCGCGATGACCTGGTCGGACGTCCGTATCCCGGTCGCCTACCGGCCCTTCCCGCCGGATCTGCGCACCGGTTTCGCCGGGCAGGTGGAGCGCACGACGCTCCTGCTGAAGGACCCGGCGACCTGGCGGGACCTGCGGTGGCTGCTGGTCGACATGTCGGGCGGCTACGCGCTGCTGGCCGTGTCCTTCGCGCTGATGGTCTACCCGGTGGAAGGTCTCGTCCTGGCGGCGGGGCTGTGGCGGGTGTTCGAGGACAGCACGTACTGGTACGGGTTCGTGCCGGTCAGCAGCCAGGCGACGGGGCTGGCCGCCGCGGCGCTCGGCATCGTGCTCTTCCACGTCGGCCTGTGGGCGAGCCGGCCGCTGCTGCGGCTGCACTTCGTGCTCGCCCGGTCGGTGCTGGCACCCACGCAGGAGCAGGAGCTGGCGCTGCGGATCGACCGGCTCACCGAGACCCGGCACGAGGCGGTCGACACCGCGGCCTCCGAACTTCGCCGCATCGAGCGGGATCTGCACGACGGGGCGCAGGCCCGGCTGGTCGCCATGGGCATGAATCTGGGCACGATCGAGGCGCTCGTCGAGAAGGACCCGGCGCAGGCGAAGAAGCTGCTGGCCATGGCCCGCGCCTCCTCCGCCGAGGCACTGACGGAGCTGCGCGACCTCGTACGGGGCATCCACCCGCCGGTCCTCGCGGAGCGTGGGCTGGGCGACGCGGTGCGGGCCCTGGCACTGCGGCTGCCCGTGGAGTCCGAGGTGGGCGTGGAACTCACGGGCCGGGCCGAGGCGCCCGTCGAGTCGGCCGCGTACTTCGCCGTCAGCGAGACCCTGACGAACGTGGTGAAGCACGCGGACGCCGACCGCGTCTGGGTGGACATGCACCACGCCGAGGGCATGCTGCGGATCTCCGTCACGGACAACGGCAGGGGCGGTGCGGCGATCGGGGCCGGCTCGGGACTGAGCGGAATCGAACGCCGACTGGGTACATTCGACGGCGTACTGGCCGTCAGCAGCCCTGCGGGCGGTCCCACCATGGTGACCATGGAGATCCCTTGCGCGTTGTCCTAGCCGAAGACCTCTTCCTGCTCCGCGACGGTCTGGTGCGGATGCTCGAGGCCTACGATTTCGAGGTCGCGGCAGCAGTGGAGACCGGGCCCGAACTGACCAGGGCCCTGGCCGATTTGGAGCCGGACGTCGCCGTGGTCGACGTCCGGCTCCCGCCGTCCCACACGGACGAGGGCCTGCAGTGCGCCCTGGCGGCCCGGCGCAGCCGGCCCGGGCTGCCGGTGCTCGTCCTGTCGCAGCACGTGGAGCAGTTGTACGCACGGGAGTTGCTGGCCGACGGCAACGGCGGGATCGGCTACCTGCTGAAGGACCGGGTGTTCGACGCGGACCAGTTCATCGACGCGGTGCGCCGGGTGGCCGCGGGCGGTACGGCGATGGATCCGCAGGTGATCTCGCAGCTGCTGTCCCGGCGGGCCCAGGACAAGCCGATGGGCGGGCTCACGCCCCGGGAGCGCGAGGTCATGGAGCTGGTGGCGCAGGGTCGTTCGAACGTGGCGATCGCCTCGCAGCTGGTGGTCACGGAGCGGGCGGTGGCCAAGCACACGTCGAACATCTTCGGCAAGCTCGGCCTGCCGCCGTCGGACGACGACAACCGCCGGGTGCTGGCCGTACTGGCCTACCTCGACCGGGGCTGATCCGGTCGCGCACACGGGCGGACGGGACGGCCGGCCCGGGCCGGTGCGACCTTCGGGTCGAGTGCCCCGGACCCGTCGGCGCGCGAGGTGGCCGTCACGACGAGGGCCATCCGCGACGCGCGTCACCCTGGACGTGCTTCCGGCACCGGCGCGTACACGATGTCGACGCCGGATGACCGGCCGACCGGATGACCAGGGCTCCGGTGGATGACGAATCGGCCGCTTCGCCCGGGAGACCGGGATTGACCGTTCCGGGCGTTGGGGCCGTTCCGGCCATGGGGATTCCCACGAATTCCCCGGCGTGCTGAACGGGCCGGCCGCCCGGCCCGTATGGGACGTCACGCTTCTCCCTCGAAGCAGAGGAGTTCCATGGGACGCACATCACGCAAGAAACGTTCGACACTGGCCACCCGGGCGATCGTCGCCTCGGTCGCATTGGTTCTGGGCGGAGGTGGGCTGGTCGCGGTCAATGTCTACGCGAGCGCGGGAGAAGGATCGTCCGGTTCACCGCCTGACCGGTCCTTGGACGCGGGTCGCCGGATGTCCACCATCGACTGCCCCGACGCGGGAATCGCCCTCCCTGACGTGCCCGACCGGGCACGTCCCGAGGTCGACCGCGAACTGGCGGCCATGGATACCCAGATCACGGACGCCTACCGGCAGTTCGCGGACCGGAAGGAGCAGATCGCCCGCGATCCGAACCTTGCCGAGAACGCGGTGCTCGGCCCGCTGAAGAACAAGCGGGCGGCGAGTCTCGACCGGATCGGCATCGCCATCGAGCGCGACGCGGCCGAACGGCCGCGGAACCTGGACGGGCTCGCCCCGTGCAGCCTGCGGGCCGACGACGGTGACGGTGACGGCGGCGGGAACGGCGACGACGGCAACGGCCGGGGCGGCGACAGCGGCCAGGACGGTGAGCAGGGCGACGGCCAGAACCCCGGCGAAGGAGCCGACCAGGGTCAGGACGGCGGCCAGGGCGACCAAGGTGGCGGAGACGGCGACCAGGGCGGCGGACAGGGGCAGGGCGGCAACGGCCCCGAGGCCTCCGACTTCGTCGACATCCGGTCCGTCGAACCCGATGCCGACCGCCCCCGCAATCGCCGCGGCGCCTCCCGCGGTACGTTCTCCACCGACTGCGGCCGTAATGAGAACGGCAAATTCAATCCGGACAACGTCATCGCCGCACCCGGTGTGAGCAACGGCGCTCACCATATGCACGACTACATCGGCAATCAGGCCACCGACGCATTCTCCAGTGACGACGATCTGGCCGGCGGTGCGACGACCTGCCGGAATCAGGGCGACAGATCCACGTACTACTGGCCGGTCCTGCGCCTGCAGAACGGACAGGACGAGAACGACGTGGACGCCGACGGCGGCGGCAGGGACCAGAATGTCGGGGAGATCCAGACCCCGTCGCGGGTAACGCTGAAATTCGTCGGTTCCCCGGTCGGGAAGGTGACGGCCATGCCGCGCTTCCTGCGGATCATCACCGGCGACGCCAAGGCGTTCACCAATGGCGACGCGAACGCCAACGCCTCCTGGAGCTGCACCGGTTTCGAGGACAGGCAGCTGAAGGACAAGTATCCGATCTGTCCTGAAGGCAGCCAGGTGGTGCGTTCCTTCGCCTTCCAGAGCTGCTGGGACGGCCGGAACACGGACAGTGCGAACCACCGCACCCATGTGGCCTTCGCCCAGGACGACGGGCGCTGCCCGAACGGCTTCAGGGCCATTCCGCAGCTGGTGCAGCGCATCGTGTACGACGTCCCGCCGGGCCCCGGCTTCGCCGTCGACTCCTTCCCGGAACAGCTGCACAAGCCCGGGACCGATCACGGCGATTTCATCAACGTCTTCGACGACCGGGTGATGAAGAAGGTGGTGAGCTGCGTCAACGGCGGGCGCCGGTGCCGCTGACGCGGCCCTGACACCCACCCCTCCTACCTGCGCGGTCAGCTCCCGTGGTGACCGGAGTGCCCGTCCTCGCTCCCCCCACCCCCACTGCTCCCCGAGTGGTGGGGCGAGGCGGTCTCCACCGTCCCCCCGAGCCGGCCGCGCAGCGCCGCGACCACCTTCGCGTCACCGACCGCGACCCACTTCCGGCCGACCAGGTACGAGCCGCCGTAGTCGTTGGCCTCGTTGATCCACTCCCGCTGGCCGCGGTCGGTGGCGAAGGTGGCCAGCACGTAACGGCGCTCGCCCATCGCGCAGTTGGCCTGCCGGATCTCCTGGGCGTCGGTCTGCAGATTCGGCTCGCAGTCAGCCTTGGACGCCAGCTGCTCCAGGGTTCCGGTCGCGGTCGGCGGCACGGCGGGCTTGTGGTCGCCGTCCGCTCCGCCGCCGCACGCGGTGAGCAGGGCCAGCCCCGCCAGTACGGCCGCGGCGGCCCTGAGGCCGTGTCCTCGTCGCCACTCCAGCTGCTTCACCATGCGGCCATCGTGCCCCGTGGGTCCCGACCGGCGCGGGGAAACCACGGATTGCCGCAGAGGGTTCAGCAGCGTGCGACGGCCAGGCTCACCGCGTAGGACTCCTCGACCACGCCGTCCGGGAAGACCGCGGCGAGCAGCTCGCGTTCCGGGGCGAGGAAGCGGCGGGCCGCGTCCTGTCCGATGACCAGGAAGTCGGAGTGGCTGCCGATGTTGGCGAGGTGCGCGTCGAGCGGCACGCGCCGGCTCCAGCGCAGCCGGCGGGTGGCGAAGTCGAGCCCGGCGGGCAGTCCGCGCGTGAAGCCCTCGGCGTCGGGCTCCGTTTCCTCGGCCCCGAGGAAGCGCCGCAGCCGGGCGTCCTGTGCGGCGATCCACGGCACGTCCGCGTCGGAGTCGTTCCACCAGAGGGCGAGCGCGCCGCCCGGCCGCAGCACCCGCCGCACCTCCGGTACGGACCGGTCCGGGTCGGTCCAGTGCCAGGCCTGGGCGTACGTCACGAGGTCGGTGGAACCGGACCGCAGGGGCAGATGGTTGCCGTCGCCCCGCACGAGCGGAACTCGGGGGAGGGACCTGCGGAACTCCGCGGCCATGCCGTCGCCCGGCTCGACCGCCGTCACCCGGGCGCCACGGGCGTGCAGCAGGGCGGTGCCGAGGCCCGTGCCCGCCCCCACGTCCGCGACCCGGGCGCCTTCCAGGGCGAATCCGGCAAGCTCCTCGATCGCGTCCATGAGGGCGGGTGGGTAGGAGGGGCGGTTGGCCGCGTAGACGGCCGCGGCCGCATCGAAGGACCGGGCGCGCGAGGTGGTCGTCATCCCCTCATCATCGCCGTCCGGGCGCGGAGGTGAGCCGGTCGTGGCGAGAATCCCGCCCCGGGAGGCGTGCGCCCCGGGGCGTGCCGGAGTGACCATCGCACCATTCCCTCGTTCTGCTGAACGTGCCCCCACTGCGAGCAGTACCGTCGTCCGCCGGCCGCCCCGTCGGGGAGCAGACCGACGCGGAGCGGGCCGAGGCCGCCGTCACCGAGCACTACGCGCGGCTGGTGCGGATCGGGTATCTCGTCCTGCCGACCTCGCTCGGCCGCAACCGCCGTGTGCTGACCGCGCACTGGCTCGCCCAGCGGTCCCTGCCCCGCGTGCACACCACGCCACCGGAGGCCGTGCTCCCGGCGGCCCCGGCGGATCCGGGGTGCGCGTACGCGTACGTGCGGCTGCGGGTGGTGCGCTCCGCCCTGGAGGCCGGGCTGCCCCTGTGGCGGTTCGCCCGGCCGCGGCGGGGGCAGCTGCCGCCCCTGCTCCCCCAGGTGTGGGGGCTGCGGCTCTTCCCGCACTCCTGCGGTGCGGACGAACTGGCTCTGGAGCAGGCGCTGTCCGAGGTGTCGGGGCCCTGCCGGGCCGCCCATGTGCTGCGGGGTCTCGAAGGACTGGCGGACGACGAGGTGTGCCGGGTCCTCGCCGCGGCGGGCGTCGCGGACCCGGAGACGGCGCTGCTGGAGGCCGACGGGATCACCGCGCCGCACGCCCTGCTGGCCTCACCGGAGTTCGATCCGTGTTCGCTGCAGGCCCGGCCGGCCGACCTGCCGCGCCGCGGCAGGCGCGGGCGGACCGTCCTCGCCGGGCTCGGCGCCCTCCTGGTGTGCGGGACACTGCTGCTGCTGCCGGGGGACGGCCTGGGCGGTCCCCACAGCGCCGCGGCGCCGCCGTACTCCCGTAACCCGGCCGCCGAACAGGCTCTGGATCCGGCGGCGTTGCGCCGGGTACCGGACGGTTTCTGGCGGAGTGCGGACCGTACCGGCTTCGGTGCCTGGCCCACGCGGGGCGACCGGACCGAGGACTCCGGGCTGCTGGGCCGCGCCCTCGCCGCGTGGGCGCGCCCCGGTCCCGGGGTGACCTCGTCGGCGACGCCCGGGACTCCGGTCGGCCCGCCGATGGGCCCGCCGCAGCTGTTGTACGCGGGCGAGTCCGGCAGTGCGGTGGTGGTGCTGTTCCACGACGGGTTGCGCGTCGTGCGCTACGCCGAGCCCCGCGACGCCGACCCGGCGGGCGGTGCCGCGCTCGACTTCGCCCGGGTGGACGGCGCGGACGCGGTGGTGGCGAGCGCCCTGGTCGTACAGCGCCGGAAGGGACGGATCCGCTATCTGACCGCTCCGTGGGCGCGCGAGGTCCTGGTGCGGGACCTGCTGGCACCCCGTGCCCCGGCACGGCCGCTGCGCCGTGACCGGCACGGGGTGACGGAGGCGCTGACCGCTCCGGGCGGCGGGGCGGACTGCCGCTCCTGGCAGGCCCTGGAGGTGCGGGACGGCACGGCGGTGCGGCTGCTGACGGACCTCGGCGAGCTGGCTCCGGCGCACCTCACCTCCGGCAGACCGTCCGCTCCGCACGAGGTGTCCGGCCGGTCCGACCGGGAGAGCTGGGCGCGCACCGCGTGCCTCCTCCCGGCGGTGCGCTCCCACGGCGTCCGGTCGGTGAACTCCTGGCCGTACGCGAAGCAGCCGCTGCCCGAGGGAGACGGGGACGCGCTGTGGCTCTGCACCCGGGCGGAGACCTGGCGGGGTACGGGAAGCAGGGTGCTGGCGCAGTTCCAGGCGCCGCCCGAGCTGTCGGGCGGCGCCGGCGCGCCGGGCGCGGTCGCGGCCCGCGCCGAGGGCTCGCCGGACTGCGGGATACGCAGACCGCGGGTGCTGGCGGGTGTGCTGTGGAAGTCGGACGGCGGGCGGTGGTACGTACTCGCGGCGGGCTCCCGGCAGTTCGCGTCCCTGTCGGCGACGGGCGGTGTCGAGGGGCGTGCGGACGGGCGGCTGCTGGCGGTGCGGGCCAGGGCGGGTGACCGGGCCAGGCTCGACGGGCTGCTGGCCGACGGCAGCCGGGTGGGGGCGCTGCGCTGACCGGACGGTGGCCGGAAGGCCTGTGGTCCGCTCCCGTTAGGCTGGGGGTATGACGACCGGTGTACGGCGCAGGATGGGCGTCGGCGAGCGCAGGCAGCAGCTGATCGGCGTCGCCCTGGAGCTGTTCAGCCACCGTTCGCCCGACGACGTGTCGATCGACGAGATCGCCACCGCGGCCGGTATCTCGCGTCCGTTGGTCTACCACTACTTCCCGGGGAAGCAGAGTCTGTACGAGGCGGCGCTGGGCCGGGCCGCCGACGATCTGGCCGGGCGTTTCCTGGAGGCGCACGAAGGGCCCCTGGGAGCGAGGCTGCTGCGGGTGATGGGCCGGTACTTCGACTTCGTCGAGCAGCACGGGCCCGGTTTCGCGGCGCTGCTGCGGGGCGGCCCGGCGGGTGGCTCGTCCACGGCCAACGCCCTGATCGACGGGGTGCGCCGGACCGCGTACGAGCAGATCGTCGCGCACCTCGGGGTGGTGTCGCCGCCCGCCCGGCTGGAGCTCGTCGTCAGGTCCTGGGTGTCGCTGGCCGAGTCGACGGCCCAGCTCTGGCTGGAGGGGCGGCGCCGCATCCCGCGCGGCGAACTGGAGTTGCAGCTGGTCCACGACTTCGCCGCACTGGCCTCGGTGAGTGCCGCGTACGACCAGGAGATGGCCGCCATCATGCTGCGGGTCTTCGCGCGGGAACCGGCGGACGGCCCGTTCGGTGAACTGCTCGCGCGGCTCACCGCCCTGGCGCCCGCCGCACCGGCCGTCCCGGCGCAGCGGCTGCCGTAGGCCCTACCGCTTGCGGTAGGACGGGTCGAGGTCCCTGGTCTCGGCGGAGGTGTGGACGACGAGGTCGTCGACGGGCTTCAGATGGCCGGCCAGCAGCTCCAGGACGGCCTCGGTCAGCCGCTCCTTGACCTGCGGGGTGCGTCCGGCCAGCAGGGCTATCGAGACGTGCACGATCGCGTCGCCCGTCGGGGCGTCCCCGACGACGGACTCCTCGACCCGCCGGAACCTGGTCTTGCAGTTCGGGATCTTCGTGGTGACGGTCTCGGCGACCAGCGGGTGCAGGGCGAGGGCGAAGCCACGGCGGTCGAAGCTGTCGTCGAGCTCGGCGGAGTAGTCGACGGTGATCTGCGGCATCAAGCGCTCCTGGATGCGGGGTGGGTGCGGTGTCCGGCCTCAGCCTTTCCTGATCGGCGCGACGGCACAAGGGAGTACCGGCCCGGGCCGGTACGGGGTGCCGGCCGACGAAGCTGGTCGTCTCGTCGGGGAGGTTTCCGGGAGGGTTTCCGGGAGGTTGTGCCGCCGTGGTCATCGTCACCGTCCGGGCGTGCTGGGGCATGGTCCGCCGGTCCTGGCAGCAAGCCGGGGCCGGCCGCCTTGCTGCCAGGACCGGCCGGCCCCGGCTCCGGTCCCCGGCAGGGGGTACGGAGCCGTGACCGGCCGGTGTGGACAGGACGTACGCGCAGGGTGTCCAGCTGTTTCGGCTCCATCGCCGACGTCTGCGGTCACCGTGGCCCGACAGGGGTCAGCGCAGCGAGAACACCGCGACCGTGCGTCCCGGGACGGTGAAGCTGCCCGTTTTCCCCTCGTACGAGGCCTTCTTGACCGTAATATCCGCACCCGCGGCCTGGACGGGGTGCAGGGCGTACTTCTTTCCGGCCAGTCCGGGAACGCTCTGGCTCTCGGTGCCGGGGGTGGCGTTCATGACGACGACGAGCTCGCCCAGCCGCATGGTGATGACCCCGGGCGTCTCGTCCTTGCCGGAGAGCGGGAAGGACAGGGTGTCCTGGACCTGCTGCGTGGTGGCGAGGGCGAAGTCCTCCTCGGTGGTGCGGATGGTGAGCAGGTCCTGGTACGCGGCGGACGCGCCCGTGATCTGCGCGCACCCGGGGGTGAGCGCGGGGGCGGTCAGCAGCGGCTTCGCGTAGGACCACTTGTCCTTGTTGTCGGCGGCCGGCGGCAGCCCGCGGCCGAAGCCGTTGCCCTTGCGGCAGTCCCAGTGCAGGGCGTTGAACCAGTCGCCGCTGTCGTAGGAGTTGCGGTCGAGCGACTTGGAGCGGAGCAGGTCGGTGCCGGCCTGGGAGAGCGACGGGCCCTGCGAGAGTACGGAGGTCGCCATCGCCAGGACCTGCATGCGGGCCCGCTCGTCGGCCGTGGTGCCCGCCGGGAGCTTGAACGCGAGGGTGTCGTACAGGGTTTCGTTGTCGTGGGCGTCGGCGTAGGCGAGCGCGTCGCCGGGCACCGCCGCGTATCCGGCGGGGGCGCCGTTGTAGTCGACGGCCGAGCCCTTGACCTCGCGGCCCTGGGTGTCGGTGAAGGTGTAGTCGGCGAGGTTGCCGGTGAGGCCGACCTTGATCAGGTCCTGGTAGTGGAGGAGGCGGGCCTTCTGCTCGGCCTCGGTGCCGTTGGCGGGCGAGGTGTTGGGGTCGGTGTAGAGGCCGGAGGCGAAGCCCTGTATGCGGGGGTCCTCGTCGAAGGGGCTGCCGCCGCGCGCGGCGTCGCGGGCCCGGTCGGAGAAGGTGGCGATGCCGGTGCCGGCCATGTTCTTCTGGGTGGCCTGGACGAAGCGGGCGTCGTCGGCGATCTCGCCGAAGTTCCAGCCCTCGCCGTAGAGGATTATCTTCTTGCCGTCGACGCCGTCCTCGGCGACGGTCAGCTCGTCGAGGGCCTCACGGACGGCGAGGATGTTCGCCTTGGGGTGGTGTCCCATCAGGTCGAAGCGGAAGCCGTCGACCTTGTACTCCCTGGCCCAGGTGACGACCGAGTCGACGACGAGCTTGCCCATCATGGTGTTCTCGGGCGCGGTGTTGGCGCAGCAGGTGGAGGTGGCGACGGTGCCGTCCTCCAGGAGCCGCTGGTAGTAGCCGGGCACGATCCTGTCGAGCACGGACTTGTCGTCCTGGCCGGAGGCGACGGTGTGGTTGTAGACGACGTCCATGACGGTCCGCAGCCCGGCGCCGTTGAGGCCCTGCACCATCCGGCGGAACTCGACGGTGCGCTCGGTGCCGTCGGGGTCGGAGGCGTACGAGCCCTCGGGGACCGTGTAGTGCAGCGGGTCGTAGCCCCAGTTGAATCCGTCCTTCGCCGCGGCCTTCGCGACGCAGGCCTGCTGCTCCTCGGAGTCGGGGGCGTAGACGGAGAGGTCGCAGGCGGGTGTCTGCCGACCGGACTTCTTCTCGGGGATCGTCCCGATGTCGAAGGCGGGCAGCAGGTGGACGTAGCTGGTGCCGGAGCCGGCGAGCTCCTTGAGGTGCTTCATCCCGTCGGAGCGGGTGTCGGTGAAGGCCAGGTACTCACCGGGGTGCCGTGAGGTCCTGTCCGTGATCGAGAAGTCGCGGACGTGGAGTTCCTGGATCTGCGCGTCGCGCAGCGGGGTCGCGGCGGGCTTCTTCAGGCCGGACCAGCCGCGTGGGGCGAGCTTCGGGTCGTCGAGGTCGACGACGAGGCTGCGTGCGGAGTCGGCGGTCAGGGCGGTGGAGTAGGGGTCGGTGACCTTGTTGGTGACGGTCTTCTGGACGGTGGGCGCCCAGACGTCCACGGCGTAGCGGTAGGGCTTGCCGTTCCAGCTCTTCTTCCCGGTGACCGACCAGACGCCGGTGCGGTCGTCGCGGCGCATCGGGACGGTCTTCCCGTCGAGTTCGAGTGCGACGGTACGGGCGGTGGGTGCCCAGACGGAGAGCGTGGGGGTGCCCCTGCGGAAGACCGGGCCGAGATCGGCGCCGCTCGCGGCGTTCCCGTACAGGCTGTCCAGGATTCCGGCGGTCTGCACCCCGGTGGCGGCGAGCAGGGCGCCGTTGGCGGCGCGCTGGGTCGCGATCAGCTGGCCGCGCAGCGACTCCTTGACCCTGTCCCGGTCCCGGGTGTCGACGGTGAACGCGGGGTAGTCCTTGAGGTGCGGGTACTTCGCCTTCTGCGCGTCGGTGAGCTCGGTGGCGTCGAGCCGGAGCCACCGGCCCTCGTCGGACAGGGCGCCGTCGACGACGGAGATCCCGCCGTTCCTCGCGTACACGAGCTGCTGGCTGGTGGCGTCGTTGGTCTTCACCTTCCAGGCGACGGTGTTCGCGTCGATCCACTGGGCCTCGGCCTTGGTGAGGTCGGGTGTGGGGGCGCCGCCGGTCTGGGGCAGCAGGTAGCCGGACTTCCCGCCGAGCATCCAGACCTCGTGCCCGTAGGAGGCGATGTCCAGGGACTGGTCGCTGGGGAGGTCCTTCTCGTCGCCCTTGTGCAGGATGTAGCTGAGCGAGGTGGCGCCGTCGGTGAGCGGCACCTCGAAGGTCGCGCCGTAGGCGTCGGTCCGCACGGGCGGCAGGGGCTTCGCCCAGTCCGTGGGTGCTGCGGCCCCGGTCCAGGTGTGCAGGCCCCAGCCGTCGTAGTTCCCGTCGGCGCGGTGGTAGTGCAGGACGGCCTTGGAGGTGTCCTGCGGCGGGGTCTCGGGGGCCTCGGTGGCCTGTCCGTCCTTGCCCTCCTCGACCCAGACCTGCCCGGTCCTCGCGAGGTCGACGGTGCGCTCGGGGCCGTCGGCGGTGCCGTCCTTCTCGACGGTGTAGGGGACGGAGGAGGCTCCTTCGGCGAGGTCGATCCAGGCGAAGGCGCCGTAGGCGTCCCGCCCGATGAAGTCGGCGGTCCGGTCACCGGACTTCAGCTGCCAGCCCTCGTAGTCGCCGTCCGCGCGCTTGTAGTGGACGACGGCGTGGTCGCGTTCGACGGCGACGGGCTTCGGGGCCGGCGGTGCCTGGCCCGCGGTGGTCGAGGCGAGGGTGCTCGCGGTACGGCCGGTGCGGTCGACGACCACGGCCTTGTAGCGCAGCGGGGTCCCGGCCTTCACCGAGTCGTCCAGGTGCTGGGTGACCTTGTAGGGGGCGTGGTCGGCGGAGCCGAGGGTGCGCCACTCGCCGTTGCCGGTCTGCGCGGCGAACACCACCCGGTTGAGCCCGCCGCCGTCCACGTCCGCGGTGATCTCGACGGTGCCGGTGGCTCCGGCGGCCGGGGCCTTCAGGGTGACGGAGGGCTTGGTGGCGGGACTGCCGACCGTCCTGTCGGCGCGGAGCACGACGCTGGACAGCGCGGGCACCGTGACCTTGACCTTCTTGTCCGACCCGCTGCGTACGCCGCCCGAACCGCCGTACAGCGTACGGAAGTTCATGCCGGCGGACTCGGTGGCGACCTCGACGGTCCTCGGTCCGGTGCCGTTGTTGGTGGCGACGACGTACTCGTACGGGCGCTTGGTGTCCGTGCGGGAGTAGGCGTGGACGGAGCCTTCCGCGTACCGCTCGGTCTGGGTGCCGTCGAGCAGGGCCGGGTGGTCGCGGGTGAGCTCGGCGAGGTCCGCTATGGACCGGTACAGCGGGTGCTTCGGGTCGTACGCGTCAAGGGCGTGCGTACGGTCGGTGCCCAGCTGGTCGTCGTCGAGGTAGTCGGCGGTCTTCGAGGCGAAGAGCGTCTGGCGGGCGTCCTTGTCGCCGCCCGCTCCGGTGAAGCCCTGCTCGTCACCCGCGTAGATCACCGGGTTGCCGCGGCCGAGGAACATCAGCTCGTTGGCCAGGCGGGCGCGGTCGACGAGTTCGGCGTCGCCGGCCTTCGGGTTGTCCTGCTTCAGGAGCCCGCCGAAGCGGCCGATGTCGTGGTTGCCGAGGAACGTCACCTGCTCGTAGGCGTTGGCCTTGTCCGTGGTGTAGCGGTAGTCGTCACCGTAGACCGCGGCGAGCTTCGAGGCGGGAGCGCCCTGGGAGGCGTACTGCCGGGCGGCTTCCTGGAAGGGGAAGTCGAGGGTGGCGTCGAGCCGGCCCCGGGTGACGTAGGGCGAGGTGATGGCGGTGTCGGCGGAGAAGACCTCGCCGAACATGAAGAAGTCGTCGCGGCCGCGCTTCGCCGCGTAGTCGTCGAGCGCGGTCGCCCACCGGGTCCAGAAGTCGAGGTCGACGTGCTTGACGGTGTCGATGCGGAAGCCGTCGATGTCGAAGTCGCGGACCCACTTCTCGTAGATCTTCTCCATGCCGTCGACGACCTCGGGACGCTCGGTCCACAGGTCGTCGAGACCGGAGAAGTCGCCGTACTCGGTGGACTCGCCGGCGTAGGTCGAATCGCCCCGGTTGTGGTACATCGTGGTGTCGTTGAGCCAGGAGGGGACCTTCTTCCCGGCGTTCACCGGGCTGTACGGGAAGGAGTCGGCGTCCACCTCCTCGACGCCCTCGCGGTCGTCGAAGGGGCGGCCGTCCTCGTCGAGGTACGGGAAGGCGCCCTTGGGCTTGTAGCCGTACTTCTTCTCGGTGTAGTCGACGGTGTCGGCGGTGTGGTTGGTGATGACGTCGAAGAAGACCTTCATGCCCTTGCCGTGGGCCTTGTCGATCAGCTTCGTCAGGTCGGCGTTGGTGCCGAAGTGCGGATCCACCTGGGTGAAGTCGGTGACCCAGTAGCCGTGGTAGCCGGCCGACGCGTTGTCCCCGGTGCCCTGGACCGGCCGGTTCTTGAAGATCGGGGCGAGCCAGATGGCGGTGGTGCCGAGGCCCTTGATGTAGTCGAGCTTGCCGGTGAGCCCCTTGAGGTCACCGCCCTGGTAGAAGCCCTTGTCCGTGGGGTCGTAGCCGGTCTCCAGCCGCGAGCCGGTCAGCCCGCCCCGGTCGTTGGAGGTGTCGCCGTTGGCGAAGCGGTCGGGCAGCACGAAGTAGAACTGCTCGCGGGTCAGGTCGTGCCGGGCCGGCTCCTTGGCGAGCTCGGCGTCCGAGGGCGGCGACGGGGGTCTGGGCGCGGCAGCCGCTGAGGCCGCCGGGACGACGGGCAGCAGCGCCGCGCACAGTGCGGCAACGGCTCCCCGCCGAAGGGTGGTTCGGGACACGGGCGGGTTCTCCTCGACTTTCAGGGGTGGGTCCTGGTGGAGCGGGTGCGGGCCGGGGACGCACCGCCGCGCGTCCCCGGCCCGCCGGTGGGTGTGCTCAGCCGCGCCAGACGTCGGCGGTCAGCAGGACCTTGCCGGAGGCCGGCACGGTGCCGGTGCGGTTGGCACCGCTCTCCCAGGTGACGTTGCCGGCGGCGTCCTTGCGGATGTACTTGTACTCGAACGCCGTGCCGGCGGGCAGGCTGACGTCGAGCTTCCAGACGGGGTACGTCGCGGGGTCGAGCTTCAGCGCGCTGCCGGGGGCCCAGCTGCCGAGTGCGGCCTGGTTGCCGGTGACGTAGATGTTCTGGCCGAGCTGGGTGGTGGCGTTGACGCCGAAGGAGGCGCCGGACACGCCGGTACCCGGGCCGGGGGCGGTGCAGGTGCGGGCGTTGACGTGCAGGGCAACGGCGGTGCCGGCGGCGACCGTCGCGGTGAACTGTCCCGAGCCGTTGACGGTGACGCCGTTGCCGGACTGGACGTCGCAGTAGTCACCGGCGGGCAGCGACGTCTGGAACGTGCGGGTCAGCGAGGAGCCCTCGTGGTTGATCGCGACGTACGCCTTGGAGCCGCGGCCGAAGGCGATCCGGTCGCCGCCGTTGTCCCACCAGTTCGAGACGCCCTGACCGCGGGCGGCGTTGCGGAAGCCGACCATGGAGGAGATCTCGCGCCAGGTGTGCTGGCACTTCCAGCCGTCGCTGTAGCAGGCGTTCACCTGGCCGCCGTTGGGCGGGCCGGCGTCGTGGCTGCTGAACTCGTAGCCGGAGTGGACGTCCGGGGAGCCGTAGGGGTAGGCCAGCATGAAGACGCTCGCCAGGGTGTACTTCGAGCCGTCCTTGTAGTTCAGGGTGTCACCGCCGCGCTCGGTGTCGTGGTTGTCGACGAAGACCGCCGACTTGCCCGACTCCATGAAGCCCCAGCCCTCGCCGAAGTTCTTGAGGTTGGCGAGGTTCTCGTTGTTGAAGACCTGCTTGAGGCCGCGGCCGTAGCGGAACTCCTGGACGTCACCGCTGCCGAGGTATTCGGACGGCGAGACGGCCTCGCCCGCCCCGTGGATCGCCTCGTGCTTCCAGTAGACGCCCGGGTTGCTCAGCCGGGACTTGATGTTGGCGAGGTCACCGGCCGGCATGTGCTTGGCGGCGTCGACGCGGAAGCCGTCGACACCGAGCGAGAGCAGGTCGTTGAGGTAGCCGGCGATCCGGCCGCGTACGTAGTCCTCACCGGTGTCCAGGTCGGCCAGGCCGACCAGTTCACAGTTCTGGACGTTGCCCCGGTCGCCGTAGTTCGTGATCTGCGACTGGCAGTCGTTCATGTCGTTGACCGAGTAGATGCCCGGGTAGTCGTACTTGCCGTACGAGGACCCGCCCGTGCCGGTGCCCGAGCCGGCCGACATGTGGTTGATGACCGAGTCGGCTATGACCTTGACGCCCGCGCCGTGGCAGGTGCTGACCATGTTCGCGAAGGACGCGCGGTCACCGAGCCGGCCGGCGATCTTGTAGCTGACGGGCTGGTACGAGGTCCACCACTGGCCGCCCTGGATGTGCTCCTGGGGCGGCGAGACCTGGACGTAGCCGTAGCCGGCCGGGCCGAGGCTGCTGGTACACGCCTGGGCCACGGAGTCGAACTTCCACTCGAACATCACCGCGGTGACGTCCTTGTCGCCGGGGACGGCGGCCTGCGCGGTACCGGCGGTGCCGAGACCGGCGGGCACGGCGAGGACGGCTGCGCCGGTGGCGAGCGCGAGTGTGGCGGACAGGGGTCTGCGTGCCATGACTTTCCTCCTGCGGTGGGGGAAGAACTGGGGATGGCGGAGCAACCTCACATGGCAACGCGCCGTGCCCTCAAGGCTCATGAAGGTTCTTGCAGCAAGAATGCAAAACCAGCATGCGCAGCAGACCGTACGAGCCCGACCTCCCCCGGTCAACCCCCTGGACATGACGCGATCACATCCCGCTCACATCCGCGAAATCTTGGAGATTTCTTCCTGCAAGGCCTTACGCAAAATATTGCGAGGCTGTTAAATTCATCCCGACTCCGGCCCGGCCGGCCGGGGGACCCGATGCGTCGGGCCCCACGCGCCCGGCCGACCGGGCCGGTCACGGCAAGGAGAGACCCCGACGTCGCCTCCCCGCCGGCCCATCCTGGGCCGACCTCGGGGCCTCTCCTGCATCGTGGCACCGGTCATGCCCCTGAAACCAGGTCATGAGGAAGCCACGGACGGCTCAGCCCCCTTCAGGGGCCTGATTTCCGTCCGTGGCTTCCCTATGACATTTCTCCGGGCCTCTCAGGCGCCGGGCACCGCCGCGGTGGAGCCGCGTACCACCAGCTCGGGCTGGAACACGTACTCCGTGCGCTGCACGGGGCTTCCGCCGATCTCCTCCAGCAGCGCCCCCACCGCCGCCGCGGCCATCGCCTGCACCGGCTGGCGCACCGTGGTCAGGGGCGGGTCGGTGAACGCGATCAGCTGCGAGTCGTCGAAGCCGACGACGGAGACGTCACGCGGGACGTCCAGTCCTCTCCCCCGGGCCGTCCTGACCACGCCCAGCGCCATCAGGTCGCTGCCGCAGACGATGCCGGTGCAGCCCGCGTCGAGCAGGGCGCCCGCCGCGACCTGGCCGCCCTCGACGCCGAACAGCGTCGAGCACACCAGGAGTTCGGCCTCGCTCCGGTCCATCCTCAGCACGGAGACGGCCGCGTCGACGAAGCCGTCCCGCTTGCGCCGGGACGGCACGTAGCGCTGCGGCCCGATCGCCAGGCCGACCTTGCGGTGGCCCAGCTCGGCGAGGTGCGACACGGCCATCCGTACGGCGGCCGCGTCGTCGGGCGAGACGAACGGGGCACTGATGCGCTCGTTGTAGCCGTTGATCAGGACGAACGGCACGCCGCGGTCGGTGAGCGCGGCGTACCGTGCCGGGTCCGCCGACGTGTCGGCGTGCAGCCCGGAGAGGAACACGATCCCGCCGACGCCACGCTCGACGAGCTGTTCGACCAGCTCGTCCTCGGTGGCGCCGCCGGGCAGTTGGGTGCAGAGCACGGGTGTGTAGCCGTGCCCGGCGAGGACCTGCTCCACGGACTGCGCGAACGCGGGAAAGATCGGGTTGGTGAGCTCAGGGGTCACCAGCCCGATCAGTCCGGCGCTGCGCTGCCGCAGCCGTACGGGACGTTCGTAGCCGAGGATGTCGAGCGCCGCGAGCACCCGCTGACGCGTGGTGTCCGCGACGCCCGGCTTCCCGTTCAGCACCCGGCTGACGGTGGCCTCGCTGACCGCGGCCTGACCGGCGATGTCGGAGAGCCGCAGCGCCGGCCCGGTCCTGGGTGCGGGGACGGTCACACCGTCCACCACACCGTGGTGTCCGCGGGCAGGTCGAACGTGCCGCCGTCGACGGTGACCGGCGTGCTGGCGAGCAGCAGGGTGCCGGGTGCCGTCATCCGCACGGGGGCGCCCGTGGTGTTGACGGTGCAGACGAAGCCGGGGCGGCCGAGGACGATGACGCCCTCGGGGGCGTCCAGCCAGGTGACGTCCGTGCCGGCGCCGAGGCCCGGGTGCTCGCGGCGGGCGGCGATCGCGGCACGGTACAGCTCCAGAGTGGAGCCCTCCGTACCGGTCTGCGCCTCGACGGACAGCTCGCCCCAGCTGTCGGGCTGCGGCAGCCAGCTGCCGCCGTCACCGAAGCCGTACGAGCTGCCCTCGCGGGTCCACGGGATCGGCACCCGGCAGCCGTCGCGGAAGCCGTCCTGGCCCTCGGCGCGGAAGAACGACGGGTCCTGGCGGGCCTCGTCGGGCAGATCGGTGACGTCCGGGAGGCCCAGTTCCTCGCCCTGGTAGACGTAGGCGGAGCCGGGGAGCGCCAGCATCAGCAGGGTCGCGGCGCGGGCCCTGCGCAGTCCGGCCACCCGGTCGCCGGCGGTACGGATCTGGGTGCCCAGGCCCGCCGGGTTGGCGAAGCGGGTGGAGTGCCGGGTGACGTCGTGGTTGGACAGCACCCACGTGGTGGGGGCGCCCACCGGACGCATCGCGTCGAGCGAGGTGTCGACGACCTTGCGGAGTTCGTCGGCGTCCCAGGCGGTGGACAGGTACTGGAAGTTGAAGGCCTGGTGCATCTCGTCGGGGCGCACGTAGTTGGCGGTGCGCTCGACGGTGGGGGTCCATGCCTCGGCGACGGCGATGCGCTCGCCGGGGTACTCGTCGAGGATGACGCGCCAGCTGCGGTAGATCTCGTGCACACCGTCCTGGTCGAAGAACGGCATGACATCGTTGCCCAGCAGTTTCAGCTGGTCGTGCGCGCCGAGGTCCGGCAGCCCCTCGGCCTTGACCAGGCCGTGGGCGACGTCGACGCGGAAGCCGTCGACGCCCATGTCGAGCCAGAAGCGCAGGATCGAGCGGAACTCGTCGGCGACGGCCGGGTGCTCCCAGTTGAAGTCGGGCTGCTCCGGCGCGAAGAGGTGCAGGTACCAGTCGCCGGGGGTGCCGTCCGGGTCGGTGGTGCGGGTCCAGGCCGGGCCGCCGAAGATCGACTCCCAGTCGTTGGGCGGGAGTTCGCCGTCGGCGCCCTTGCCGGGGCGGAAGTGGTAGCGCTCGCGCAGTGCGGAGCCGGGGCCCTCGGCCAGGGCGCGCTTGAACCACTCGTGCTGGTCGGAGGAGTGGTTGGGGACCAGGTCGACGATGATGCGCAGGCCCAGGTCGTGGGCCTCGCGGATCAGGGCGTCGGCGTCCAGCAGGGTGCCGAACATCGGGTCGATGGCCCGGTAGTCGGCGACGTCGTAGCCCGCGTCCGCCTGCGGGGAGGCGTAGAAGGGGCTGAGCCAGACGGCGTCGACGCCGAGGTCCCTGAGGTAGGGGAGCCGGGCGGTGATGCCCGCGAGATCGCCCATGCCGTCGCCGTTTCCGTCGGCGAAGCTCCGTGGATAGACCTGGTAGATCACCGCATCCTGCCACCAGCCGGTGCGAGGGCCCGGGGCATCGTCGGACGTGCCGGTGGAGGGGGCAGCGAGGTGCTGGGTCATGTCGTCCCTGGGGTGTCTGGGTGGGGAGCGGCGCCGGGGCCGGGTCGGGGATCCGGCGCCGCCGTGACGGGGTGCGGTCGTGCGGGTCGAACGCGCGGTCAGCCCTTGACCGCTCCGGCGGACATGCCGGTGACCAGGTGCTTCTGCGCGAAGAGGAACACCAGTGCGGCCGGGATCGCGATGAGCACGGACGCCGCGGTCATCGGGCCCCACTGGGCGCCGTACTGGTTGACGAACTTCTGCAGTCCGCCGGCCAGGGTGAGGTTCTCGTCACCGACCATGAAGGCGGAGGCGTACGCCACTTCGCCCCAGGCGGTGATGAAGGAGTAGAAGGCGGTGACGGCCAGGCCGGGCTTGGCCAGCGGCAGGATCAGGCGCCAGAACGTGCCGAACGGGGTGAGGCCGTCGACCATTCCCGACTCGTCGATCTCGCGCGGGATCGTGTCGAAGAAGCCCTTCATCATCCAGGCGCAGAAGGGCACCGAGATGGTGAGGTAGGTGATGACGAGACCGGCCGGCTGGTTGAGCAGGCCCATGGTCGCCATGATGTTGTAGATCGGCACGATGAGGACGGCGACCGGGAACATCTGGGTGACCAGCAGCGTCCACATCAGTCCGCGCTTGCCGGGGAACCGGAAGCGGCTGACGGCGTAGCCGGTGGTGGCGGAGACGAAGACACCGATGAGGGTGGTGAGTCCCGCGATGATCACCGAGTTGCCGAACCAGGTCAGGAACTCGGTGTCCTTGATCAGGTTCGTGTAGTTCTCGAAGGTCGTGTCCTTGAAGAAGTCCGAAGTCGTGGCGAACTTGGCGGGCTTCAGCGAGGTCAGCAGTACCCACAGCACCGGGAAGACCGCGATCACGGACGCGGCGATCAGCGTGAGGTGCAGGGCCACGGAGGCGACCGGGGAGCGGTCACCGCGCTTCCGGGGCTTGCGGACGGCGTGCCGTGCGGTGGTTTCGGTGAGGGTGGTCACCAGTTGTCTCCCTGCGTGCGGAGCACTCGCCGGTAGACCACGGCGAAGAGCATCAGGAGTACGAGGATCAGCACGCCCCAGGTGGAGGACTGCGCGAAGTCGCGCGGGCTGATCTCGAAGGAGAATTTGTACGCCTGGGTGACCAGGATCTGGGTGGCCTCACCGGGTCCGCCGCGGGTCAGCAGGAAGATCACCGGGAACATGTTGAAGGTCCAGATGGTGGAGAGCAGGATCACCGTGGTGGACACCGGGCGCAGTCCGGGGAGCGTGACGTGGCGGAACCGCTGCCAGGCGGTGGCGCCGTCCATCTCCGCGGCCTCGTACTGCTCCGAGGGGATCGACTGCAGTCCGCCGAGCAGGGCGACCATGATGAACGGGACGCCGAGCCAGACGTTGACGGCGATGACGGAGACCTTCGCCCAGGTGGGGTCGTCCAGCCAGGCTATGCCCTCGAAACCGCTGCCGGTGAGGATCTTGTTGAGCAGCCCGCGGTCCTCGTTGTAGAGGAAGCGCCAGGCGAAGACCGAGACGAAGCCGGGGATGGCCCAGGGCAGGATCAGGGCCATGCGGTACGCGGAGCGTCCGGCGATGCGGCGGTTGAGGATGTTGGCCAGGGCCATGCCGAGGCAGAAGGTGATGCCCACGCAGGAGACCGTCCACACCAGCGTCCAGCCGAGTGTGCCGAGGAACTGGCCGCCCGTCAGGGCTTCGACGTAGTTCTCCACACCCACGAACTCGTAGGTGGCGGGGATCTCGTTGACGCCGATCGACCGTGCCACGTTGCGCTCATCGGCGTTGGTCAGCGACAGCCAGATGCCGCGGAACAGCGGATAGCCGATGATCACGCCGATCACGATCACGACGGGGGCGATCATGGTCCAGGCGTACCAGTGGACCGAGAGGGCCCGCCGGAGCCTGCTCGGCGGCGGGGGGTTACCAGTACCGCGGCTCCGGCCGCGGGCGACGTCGTCGCCCGCGGCCTTCGCCACCGACTGGCTGGTGTGGACAGCCATCAGCCGGCCTGCCTTCCTGGGTTACTTCCAGCCCTCGAGGAGCTTGCGGTAGGAGTCGCCGGTCGCCTTGGCGCCCTTCTCGGGCGTGGTCTGGCCGGTGAGGACCTTGGTGTACTCGGTGCCGAGCGGGGCGAAGAGGCTGCCCGCCTCGGGGATCCAGGGGCGCTCGACGGCGGTCTCGACGACGGGCTTGAAGAACTGGACGATCTCGCTGTCCGCGGCCTCCTGCTTGGAGTACACCGAGGTGCGGGTCGGGAGCAGGTTCAGCTCGCCGGCGGTCTGCGCCTGGCTCTCCACCGAGGTCATGTACTCGACGAAGGCGTACGAGGCGTCCAGGTTCTTGGAGCCCGCGTAGACGGCGAGGTTGTGGCCGCCCTGCGGGGCGCCCTGCGCGACCGAGCCGGCCGGCACCGTGGAGATGCCCAGGTTCGCCTTGTCGGTGAACTCCTTGCCGGTCAGCGTGTCGCCGACGGCCCACGGGCCGTTGATCATCATCGCGACGTCGCCGTTCTTGAACGACTGCATCATGTTCTCCCAGCCGTCCGTGGCATCCGTCTTCGCGGTGCCGGAGTCGACCAGGTCCTTGACGACCTTGAACGCCTTGACGCCCTCGGGGCTGTCGACCGTGACGGCCTTGCCCTTGGCGTCGACCAGGTCGCCGCCCTCGCCGTACAGGAAGGAGAGGAAGTAGTACGGGTCGTCGCCGCGCAGGTAGAGACCGGTCTTGCCGGTCTTGTCCTTGATCTTCTTGGAGATCGACTTCAGGTCCGCGATGGTCGCGGGCGGCTCGACGCCGGCGTCCTTGAAGATCTTCTTGTTGTAGAAGATGCCCATGGAGTCGATGACCTGCGGGACGGCGTAGGTCTTGCCGTCGTACTCGGTGGACGCGGCGGCCTGCGGAAGGAAGTCGCTCTCGTCCTTCAGCGCGCTGGTGCCGTCCAGCGGGGCGAGGTATCCGAGGTTCGCGAAGTCCGGGGTCCAGGCGACCTCGGAACGGATGACGTCCGGGGCGCCGGAGCCCGCCTGCGCGGCGTTCTTGAACTTGTTCTGCGCGTCGCCGAAGGGGACACTGACGTACTTGACGTCGACCTTCGGGTGCTTCTTCTCGAAGCCCTCGGCGATCTTCTTGAAGACCTTGTCCTCGCTGCCGACGTTCGAGGTGTCCCACCACGTCACCGTGCCGGAGAGCTCGCCCGAGCTCTTGCTTCCGCCGGTCTCGTCGTCACTGCCGCAGGCGGTCGCCGCGAGCGCCAGGGCCGCGACCAGGGCGGTGGCCGTTATGCCACGTCGCATCTGAACTCCTTCAACTGCCGTACCGCTCCGTCGCGGCGCCGGGTCGACGTGAACGTAACAAGGATGAAAGACGACCGAAAGACTTTGCGGAAGATTTCTGCAAGCCCCGGCGATCGTTACATTGGCGTGTCCTCAAGGTTGCCGTCAAGCCTCTTGACGGAACACGCTTGAGCCTGCCCACACCAGGCCAGGCCGCCTTCTGTGGCGGTACGACGATCAGATCGCGTCCGACCGGCTGCGCCCGCAAGGTGTTGCAAGATGTTGCCGAAGGAGGCCGAAGGAAGGCCGAAGGGCCAGTACCGCCGGGGACGACTGCCCGAATACCGCGCGTGGTGGGCAATACGGGACGCGCCCGGTACAGTCCACTTCCATGACCGCACGGCTTGCCGATATCGCAACTCAGGCGGGGGTCAGCGAAGCGACGGTCAGCCGCGTACTGAACGGCAAGCCCGGTGTAGCAGCGACCACCCGTGAATCCGTCCTCGCGGCACTCGACGTCCTCGGCTACGAGCGTCCGGTCCGGCTGCGCAGGCGTAGCGCCGGCCTGGTCGGCCTGATCACCCCCGAGCTCGAGAACCCCATCTTCCCGGCGCTGGCCCAGGTCATCGGCCAGGCGCTGACCCGGCAGGGCTACACGCCGGTGCTGGCGACCCAGACCCCCGGCGGCTCCACCGAGGACGAGCTCACCGAGATGCTCGTCGACCGTGGCGTCTCGGGCATCATCTTCGTCTCCGGACTGCACGCCGACACCTCCGCCGACATGCAGCGATACGAGCAACTGCGCGCACAGGGCGTCCCCTTCGTCCTGGTCAACGGCTTCTCGCCCAAGGTGCAGGCGCCGTTCATCTCGCCCGACGACCGGGCCGCGATGCGGCTCGCGGTGACACACCTGGTGGCGCTGGGACACCAGCGCATCGGTCTCGCGGTCGGTCCCAAGCGCTTCGTGCCGGTGCTCCGCAAGATAGAGGGGTTCCACGCCACGATGCGGGAGCAGCTGGGTCTGGACCCGGACGCGGTGGAGGAACTGATCCAGCACTCCCTGTACACGCTGGAGGGCGGTCAGGCCGCCGCCTCGGCGCTGATGGAGCGCGGCTGCACGGCGGTGGTGTGCGCGAGCGACATGATGGCGCTCGGTGCGATCCGGGCGGCCCGCCGGCTGTCGATGGAGGTTCCGCGCGACCTCTCGGTGGTCGGTTACGACGACTCGCCCCTCATAGCGTTCACGGATCCGCCGCTGACCACCATCCGGCAGCCGGTGACCGCCATGGGCCAGGCCTCGGTGCGCACGCTGCTGGAGGAGATCGGCGGCACGCCCGCTCCGCACAGCGAGTTCGTCTTCATGCCTGAACTGGTCGTTCGTGGTTCAACGGCCTCGGGTCCCGGTCCCTCCGCAGGACCTCGTCCTCGTCTTTAGGGTGGAGAACGTGCGACCCGGACCCGACCGGAGGATGATCGGGCGGAGGGGGACGTATCTGGCAGACTCTGCGCCTATGGGTGAATCGCACGTGACCACACAGGAAGACCGCACCGCGGCCGACCCGTCATCCGTCACGGACGAACCGACGGCCACCGGTTCCACCAGAACCGTCAGGCACGGCCGACTGCGCTCACTGCGCTCCCCGCGCCGGCCCCGTCTCTGGTTCGAGATCCTCCTCATCGCGGTCAGTTACTGGCTGTACTCGCTCGTACGCAACGCCGTGCCCGAGCAGAAGGCGGCGGCCCTGCGCAACGCCGACTGGATCTGGTCGCTGGAGCACACGGCGGGGCTCGCGTTCGAGGAGAGCTTCAACCAGGCCGTCAACTCGGTGACATGGCTGATCGTGTCGATGAACTACTACTACGCGACGCTGCACTTCGTGGTCACCATCGGGGTGCTGGTGTGGCTGTTCCGCCGTCACCCGGGCCGGTACGCGGCCTCCCGTCTGATCCTCTTCGCCACGACGGCCGTGGCCCTGCTCGGCTACTACCTCTTCCCGCTGGCCCCGCCCCGGCTGATGAACGGCGGGAGCTTCATAGACACGGTGATGGTGCACCAGACCTGGGGTTCGATGGCCTCGGGCAACTTCAAGCACATGTCGAACCAGTACGCGGCGATGCCGTCGATGCACATCGGCTGGTCGCTGTGGTGCGGTCTGACCATCTTCGCGCTGGCCTCCGCGCCGTGGGCGCGGATCCTGGGCCTGCTGTACCCGGCGGCCACGCTGGTCGTGATCGTGGCGACGGCGAACCACTTCTGGCTGGACGCGGTGGGCGGGATGGCCTGCCTCCTGTTCGGCTACGCGGTGTCGTACGCGTGGTACGGGGCGTTGCCGCACCGGCTGCCGAGGCGGGTGCCTTCGGCGGGGGGTGGGGGGTGGTGGCTGCCCGGGCGGGGGCGTGCGTCTGTGCCCGTGCCGTCTGCGCCCCGTCCCGCGCCCCGGACGGAACCGGCCCCGGCGCACTCGGCCCCGCCCGGCTCCCCCTGACCCACCCGGGGCTCCGCCCCTGACCCACCCGAGGCTCCGCCCCGGACCCCGCTCCTCAATCGCCGGAGGGGCTCGATCTGGCCGCTTCCCCCCACGCCGAAACAGGGGCGGACCAGCCGGCCTACCCGGGGACACCGCCCAAGCCCGCCCGGCGTTAGAGGGCCACCACTCAGCCCGGCCGCACGCCACACCAGCCCGTCCGGCGCTCGAGGACAGGCGTTCAGCCCGCCGCCCCGTAGAACCGCTCATCCACCACCGCCCGAGCCCGCCGCGTGATCCGCCGGTAGTCCTCCAGCATGTCCCCCGCGTGCCCGGGCCCGTACCCCAGGTAGCGGCCGACCGCCGTCAGTTCCCGCGGGTTGGAGGGGAACGTGTCGCTCGGCCGTCCCCGGACCAGCATCACCGCGTTCCGCACCCGGGCGGCCAGCACCCACGCCTCGTCCAGGGTCTGTGCCTCCTCCGCGGGGATCAGCCCGGCCGCGCAGGCCGCGGCCAGTGCCTCGCGGGTGCGGGTCGTGCGCAGGCCGGGTTCGGCCCAGCCGTGCTGCATCTGCATCAGCTGCACGGTCCACTCGACGTCACTGAGGCCGCCCCGCCCGAGCTTGGTGTGGAGCGTCGGGTCGGCGCCCCGCGGCATCCGTTCGGACTCCATCCGCGCCTTGAGCCGCCGTATCTCGCGGACCGCGTCCTCCCCCAGCCCTTCGGCCGGGTAGCGGAGCGGGTCGATCAGTTCGACGAAGGCACGCCCCAGCTCCTCGTCCCCCGCCATGGGCTCGGCGCGCAGCAGTGCCTGGCTCTCCCAGACGAGGGCCCAGCGCCGGTAGTAGGCCTCGTAGGACTTCAGGGTGCGTACCAGCGGCCCGCTCTTGCCCTCCGGGCGCAGGTCGGCGTCGATGAGGAGCGGCGGGTCGGCCGTCGGCAGCTGCAGCAGTCTGCGCATCTCCGTGATGACGGTGTTCGCGGCCCGGGCGGCCTCCTCGTCGCTCACGCCCTCGCGGGGCGCGTGCACGAACAGGACGTCCGCGTCGGAGCCGTAGCTCAGTTCGTGGCCGCCGAAGCGGCCCATGCCGATGACCGCGAACCGGGTCGGCAGGGTGTCGCCCCACTGTTCGCGTACGGCCGCGCGCACGGCGCCGGAGAGCGTGGCGGCGTTCAGGTCGGTGACGGCGGAGCCGACCCGGTCGACGAGCGCGCCCGGGTCCTGTTCGGCGGGGTAGTCCTCGGTGCCGTACGAGCCGATGAGGTCGGCCGCCGTCGTGCGGAACAGCTCGCGCCGCCGCATGCCGCGTGCGACCGCGACGGCCGCCTCGGCGCCCTGCGCACGGCCCACCGCCGCCAGCACCTCCTGGTCCAGGTGCTCCCGGGTGCGCGGCTTCAGCCCTTCCGGGTCGCCGAGGATGGCGACGGCCTCGGGGGCGCGCATGAGCAGGTCGGGGGCGAGCCGGCCGGCCGACAGGACCCGGGCGAGGTTCTCCGCCGCCGCCCCCTCGTCCCGCAGGAGCCGCAGGTACCAGGGGGTCTTGCCGAGCGCGTCGGACACCTGGCGGAAGCCGAGGAGCCCGGCGTCCGGGTCGGCGGAGTCCGCGAACCAGCCGAGCAGCACCGGCAGCAGGGTGCGCTGGATGGCCGCCTTGCGGGAGACCCCCGACGACAGGGCCTCCAGGTGCCGCAGGGCCGCTGCCGGGTCGGCGTATCCGAGGGCCTCAAGCCGTACGACGGCGGCCTTCGCGCTGAGCCGGCTCTCGCCGGGCGCGAGCTGCGCCACGGCGTCGAGCAGCGGCCGGTAGAAGAGTTTCTCGTGCAGCCGGCGCACCACGGAGGCGTGCCGCCGCCACGCCCTGTTGAGCTCGGCGACCGGGTCCGTACGCAGCCCGAGGGAGCGGCCCAGCCGTCGCAGGTCCGCCTCGCCCTCGGGGACGAGGTGGGTGCGGCGCAGCCGGTAGAGCTGGATGCGGTGTTCCATGGAGCGCAGGAAGCGATAGGCGTCGTCGAGCTGCGCCGCGTCCGCCCGCCCGACGTACCCGCCGTCGGCGAGCGCCCGCAGGGCCGTCAGGGTGGAGCCTGAGCGCAGGGTGCTGTCGCTGCGGCCGTGGACGAGCTGGAGGAGCTGTACGGCGAATTCGACGTCCCGCAGCCCGCCGGGGCCCAGCTTGAGCTCGCGGTCGACGCGGTCGGCGGGGATGTTGTCGACGACGCGGCGGCGCATCTGCTGGACGTCAGCGACGAAGTTCTCCCGGTCGGCGGCCTGCCAGACCAGGGGCGAGACTGCCTCGACGTACTCCGCGCCGAGCTCGGCGTCCCCGGCGACCGGCCGGGCCTTCAGCAGTGCCTGGAACTCCCAGGTCTTGGCCCAGCGCTGGTAGTAGGCGAGGTGCGAGGACAGGGTCCGCACCAGGGGTCCGTTGCGGCCTTCGGGGCGCAGGTTGGCGTCGACGGGCCAGATGGTGCCTTCGACGGTGGTGTCGGAGCAGATCCGCATCATGTGGGCGGCGAGCCGGGTGGCGGCCTGGACGGCCCGGTTCTCCTCCGCCCCTTCCACCGGCTCCCCCACGAAGATCACGTCGACGTCGGAGACGTAGTTCAGCTCGTGCCCGCCGCATTTGCCCATCGCGATGACCGCGAGCCGGCACTGGGCGGCGTCGGCGGGCGCGGCGGTGCGGGCTATGGCGAGGGCGGCCCGCAGCGTGGCCGTCGCCAGGTCCGCCAGCTCGGCGGCGACCTGCGCGAGGTCCGTCGTCCCGCACACGTCGCGGGCCGCTATCGACAGCAGTGACCGGCGGTAGGCGACCCGCAGCGAGTCCGGGTCGACGGCGTCGGCGAGCAGGTGCTCGAATTCCGCGACCCCGGGGTGCAGGTCGGTGGCTTCGTACGTGACGAGCGCCTGCCAGTCGCGCGGGTGGCGCGCGAGGTGGTCGCCGAGGGCCTCGGAGGCGCCGAGGACGCCGAGGAGGCGGTCCCGCAGCGGCTTGGCGGCGACGAGTGTGTCCAGCAGGATCTGCCGCTCCTCAGCTTCCTCGGCCTCGACGAGCCGGACGAGGCTGCGCAGGGCGAGGTCGGGGTCGGACGTCGCCCCGAGGGCGTCGAAGAGGACCGGATCGGCCCGTACCGAACCGAGCTCGGGGAGGTCGAGCAGTTGTTCGGCGGCGGACGGATCGGTGAAACCGTGCCGCAGCAGTCGGGTGAAGGTACTGCTTCTGCGTCCCGGCACCGTCGTCATTACGTGTTCTCCTGCCTGCCGACCACACTTGCCCGCTCTACGAGCCTAGCCCCGCACCGATGAATCGGGCGCGGAGGCAGAGTCCCTGCTTCGCAGACACGATGACCTGAACGCCCACGCACGACACTTCCAGGAGGATCGCCATGCCGGACGACCACAAGGACGAGGACACCGCCGCTCCCGGCACCACCCCCGAAACGGCGTTGGACGCCCGCTACAGCAGTGAGGGGGCCACCGCACGCCCGTGGCAGGAGGCGGTCGCGCTCCTGAGCGGCGCGGAGCTGTACTGGCTCTCCACGGTCCGGCCGGACGGCCGCCCGCACGTCACCCCGCTGATCGGGGTGTGGTCGGACGGCGCCCTGCACTTCTGCACCGGCCCCTCGGAACGCAAGGCGCGGAATCTGGCCGAAAATCCGGAAGTCGTCCTGACCACCGGCGCCAACAGCCTCGAAGAGGGCTTCGACGTGGTGGTCGAGGGCAGGGCGGCCCGGGTGACGGACGAGAAGCGGCTGATCGCGCTGGCCGAGGCGTGGGAGGAGAAGTACGGCGCCGACTGGCACTTCGGTGTCACGGACGGCCTGTTCTCCAACGGTGCCGGCGGCCGTGCGGAGGTCTTCGCGGTGGCCCCCCGCACGGCCTTCGGCTTCGCCAAGGGCGACCCGTTCGGCCAGACGCGCTGGCTGTTCGCCTGAGCCGGGAACCCCGGACCCGCGGACAGCGCAACCGAGCCGGACGCCGGCCCCCCGGCCGGCCACCGGCGGCTGAGCCGGACGCCGGCCCCGTCGTCGACGGGGCCGGCTGCCCCGCCCCCGTCGCCTACCGGGGCCGGGTCCCGATGACGACGGTGGCGTACAGCTCCTCGGAGACGACGACGCGCGCGCCGAGTCCGCGGCTCCCCACCGTCTCCTCGGCACGCGCGGCCTGCCGTTCGCTGGTCTCGACCAGCAGGCTGCCGCCCGGGGCCAGCCAGTCGGCCGCCTCGGCCACGACGCGCCGCATCACGTCGAGGCCGTCGCCGCCTCCGTCGAGCGCGACCCGGGGTTCGTGGACGCGCGCCTCCGCGGGCAGCAGGGCGACGTCACCGGTGGGCACGTACGGCACATTGGCGAGGAGGGCGTCGACCCGCCCGCGCAGCGATCGGGGCAGGGGTGCGAAGAGGTCGCCCTCGTGGACCGTGCCGAGACCGCCCACATTGCGCCGGGCACAGCGCACGGCGGCGGGGTCGACGTCGACGGCGTGCAGTTCGACGCCGTCCAGCGCCGAGGCCAGCGCCGTACCCAGCGCCCCGGACCCGCAGCAGAGGTCGACCACGACCGCCGGAGCCGGGCTGAGCGCCGCGGCCTGCCGGACGAGGAATTCGGTACGCCGCCGGGGCACGAAGACCCCGGGGTCGACGGAGATCCGCAGCCCGCAGAACTCGGCCCAGCCGAGAACGTGTTCAAGCGGCAGGCCGGCTGCCCGGCGTTCCAGCATGGTGGCGAGCGCGGCGGGGTCGGCCGCCGTGGCCTGGAGGAGTTCCGCCTCGTCCTCGGCGAAGACACAGCCGGCGGCGCGGAGCGTGGTGACGAGGGCCGAGAAGGTGAGCGGTGGGGCGAATTCCTGCACGGTGCGGAGCCTTTCGGATGAACCGATGGGCGCTCCGCGGTCGTTCAGGCCCGGTCGGCCACACGACGGCGAGGAGTGAGCGCCCAGCCTGCTGAAGCGGTAATGGGTCTCACCTCCTGGGTCGGTCCCGGTCTCGGGACGCGTCACACTACCGGAATGCTCCTGTCCGCCGCACGGGCTGGACGGGCCGGGCCCCGCGCGGTCCTGGGCGGGGCGTGGCGCGGGGTGCGGTCGCCGTGGCTGGAGTACGGCTGCCGCCCCGTGTATCAACCGCAGTTCGTCGCGGACCGCATGCCGTACCGCTCGGCGCGGGGCCGGTGGAGCCGGACCGGTCGACGCCGGAACCCCTGCCGCCGATGTGCGAGGGCCGGCGTAGTTCGTGTACGAGCCGTGGTCGTCCCCGCCGTGCTCCCTGGCCGGCGAACTGGCATCCCGCGTGGACGTGTCCGGCTCCGCAGGCGCCGTCGTACGCCGGGGAAGGTACGCGCGGGTACTCCCTCGGCAGCGCTGTCGCACCGGGATCAGGAAGATAATGGCGGCATGGAGAGCTCTGTGGGACTGCGGGAGCGCAAGAAGGAAGCCACCCGGCAGGCCGTGCACGAGGCGACACTTCGCCTCACCATCGAGCACGGCTTCGAGCATGTGACGGTGGAGGCAGTCGCCGACGCGGCCGGGATCTCCCGGCGGACGTTCTCCAACTACTTCACGAACAAGGAGGACGCGCTCCTGTACGGCGAGGAACAGCACATCGGGGCGCTGGTCCTCGCGGTCCGCGACCGTCCCCCCGAGGAGCACGCCTGGACCGCGCTCCGGGCTGCGGTGGCCGAATTCTCGCGGCGCATCGCCCCGCCGGAACGCGAGTGGGCCGTCCGCACCCAGCTGGCCATGCGTCACCCCTCGCTGCTCGCCCGCCAGCTCGCCAACCACGCGGCCCTGGAGCGGGACCTGGCCGAGGCGGTGGCCTCCCGCCCGGGTCCGGTCGCGGGGGACGTACGGCCCATGGTCCTGGCCGCGGGCTTCCTGTCGTCGCTGCGGATCGCGATGCGGCTGTGGATCGAGGAGGACCAGGCACGGGGGCCGGGCGCGGTGATCGACGAGATCCTCGACGAGATGGGGCGCGGCTTCGCCTGAGACGCCGGAGGGGGTGACGGAGGCACGTCGGCGTGTCCCGACGCAGCAAATGCCTCCGGAAGTGGTCCTTCTCGACGCCCTCCCGGACCCGGGCGGCGGGCGCCGACCGGCACGGTCCTGGCCGGCACGGTCCTGACCCGCACGGTCCTGACCCGCATCACCGCGCGGGACCCCCTGCCGTGGGGGTCGGCAGCAGGGCGCCCAGCACCCGGGGCATCTTCTTCCTGGAGGTGACGATCAGCACCGGTACGCCGTCGTCGTCGCATTCCAGGACCAGCCCCCTGGGGTCCGATCCCTCCGGATCCGTCCGGTACGGCGGGCGGACCCGGACCGGTCTGAGGCTGCGCGGCACCTCGCGGCGGAGCGTGGCGCCGGTCATGTCGGGGGTCGACGCGAGATATCCGGGACCTGCCACCAGGAAGCCGCCGCGCCCCTCGTAGGGGACGTCCCCGAGCACCCCGCCCGGGAAGCATGCCTTCCCGGTGGCCTCGAACGGCGTCATACGGATGGTGTCGTCGCCCCGCTGACGACGTGCCATGACCAGCGCGACCACCGCGCAGACGGCCAGGATCACCGGGACGCACAGTCCGACGGCCTTGATCGCCCCGCCCGGACTGTCGGTGACCCATGGCGCGAACGCTCCGGCCGCGGTGAGGCCCAGGGCGCCGAGGACCGGGACGACGACGTGCCACGGTGAGGCCCTGACCGAGAGGCGGCTGAGCCGGGCCCACCAGAACCAGGTCCACAGGAAGACCAGGCTGTAGAAGGCGAGGCCGAGGCCCCAGGCACAGTAGAGCTTGTAGGCGCCGCGTGGGTCCGCCATCGTGTGGAACCGCTCGGCCCCGAAGTCGACGTACCGGATCTGGTCCCGCCAGTACGTGACGCGCAGGCTCTCCCCCGCCTCGGCGTGGGGCGGATCCTGCGTACCGCCTTCGAGACGGGTGCGGGTGGACCTCCCGTCCGCCTCGGTGACGTACAGCCAGTACGACTGCGTCTTGCGCCCCGTCACCCTCTCGGTGCGGTCGATCCGCGCCGCCGTGGTCCGGAGGCAGTCCTCGTCTCGGCCGGCCGCCGGGTCATCGCCGGGAGCGCAGACAGCGGCGGCCCGGAAGTCCCGTTCGGCGTCGAGGGCTCCGCCCATGGGGATCAGCAACAGGAGCACACCCCCCAGCAGCAACCCGCAGCCGGTAAGGGCGCTGACGGTCTTCGCCACGCGGTTTCCCGGGCGGGTCACATCGGTCTTCTCGGCGATCACCGACGCATTGTGCGGCGGCGGGCCTCCCGAGGTCCACGGAGCACCCACGCACCCTTGGCCCACCCCTCGTTGCCGGAACCCGGCACCCGGTCCCTCACCGGCCCACCCCGCGAAACGGCTTCGGGCCGACGGCGTGTGACCGTCGGCCCGAAGCCGCGCGCGTGTACGGGAGCCTGCGCCTACAGCACCGGCAGGAGCGCCTTCAGCTCGAAGGCGGTGACCTCGCTGCGGTACTCCTCCCACTCCTGCTTCTTGTTGCGCAGGAAGAAGTCGAAGACGTGCTCGCCCAGCGTCTCCGCCACGAGCTCGCTCTTCTCCATCAGCGCGATCGCCTCGCCGAGGTTCTGCGGCAGCGGCTCGATGCCCATCGCGCGGCGCTCCGCGTCGGAGAGCGCCCAGACGTCGTCGTCCGCGCCGGCCGGGAGTTCGTAGCCCTCCTCGATGCCCTTGAGGCCCGCGGCGAGCAGCACCGCGTACGTCAGGTAGGGGTTGGCGCCGGAGTCGATGGAGCGGACCTCGACGCGGGCCGAGCCGGTCTTGCCCGGCTTGTACATCGGGACGCGGATCAGCGCGGAGCGGTTGTTGTGGCCCCAGCAGATGTACGAGGGGGCCTCGCCGCCGGCACCGGCGGAGCGGGAGGAGCCGCCCCAGATGCGCTTGTAGGAGTTGACCCACTGGTTGGTCACGGCGGAGATCTCCGCCGCGTGCTTCAGGAGGCCCGCGATGAACGAGCGGCCGACCTTGGAGAGCTGGTACTCGGCGCCGGACTCGTAGAACGCGTTGCGGTCGCCCTCGAAGAGGGAGAGGTGGGTGTGCATGCCCGAGCCCGGGTACTCCGAGAACGGCTTGGGCATGAAGGTCGCCTGGACGCCCTGTTCCAGCGCGACCTGCTTCATGACCAGCCGGAACGTCATGATGTTGTCGGCGGTGGAGAGCGCGTCCGCGTACCGCAGGTCGATCTCCTGCTGGCCGGGCGCACCCTCGTGGTGGCTGAACTCGACCGAGATGCCCATCGATTCGAGCATGGTGATCGCCTGGCGGCGGAAGTCCATGCCGACGTTCTGCGGCGTGTGGTCGAAGTAGCCGGAGCTGTCCGCCGGGGTGGGGCGGGTGCCGTCGACCGGCTTGTTCTTCAGCAGGAAGAACTCGATCTCCGGGTGGGTGTAGAAGGTGAAGCCCAGGTCGGAGGTCTTGGCGAGGATGCGCTTCAGCACGTAACGCGGGTCGGCGAAGGACGGCGAACCGTCCGGCATGAGGATGTCGCAGAACATCCGGGCGGTCCCCGGGGCCTCCGCACGCCACGGCAGGATCTGGAACGTGGCCGGGTCGGGCTTGGCGATCATGTCCGATTCGTATACGCGGGCGAAGCCCTCGATGGCCGAGCCGTCGAAGCCGATGCCCTCGTCAAAAGCCTGTTCGAGCTCGGCGGGGGCCACGGCGACGGACTTGAGGTAACCGAGAACATCGGTGAACCACAGCCGTACGAAGCGGATGTCGCGCTCCTCAAGCGTCCTGAGGACGAATTCCTGCTGCTTGTCCATAGAGCCACATCCTTGCAGTTCAGACGGTCCGTGCACCACCGCCCGGAGTAGGGGAGACACCTCAGTATCACGACCCGGGATTTCACCCAGATTACGCACTCGGTGTGAGAGAGAGCACGCGGCCACCCACTACGATCGGCGCCCATGGTGTGCAAGGGGCGGGACGGCGGTCCCGAGGCCCCGCGCGCACCCGCTTCCGGCCCGTTCCGTCCCTCCCTACTCCTTGGCAGAAGGACCCGACGACATGAGCTTCGACAGCAGGACCCCCGTGGACCAGACGCACGGCGCCGACGGTGCGCGAACCCGCCGCAACCGCGTCGTCGCCATAGGCCTGGGTGCCGTCGTGGTCGCCGGACTGCTCGGTTTCGGCACGTACACGCTGCTGGAGAGGACCGCGTCGAAGGATTCGGGTGCGGCCTCCGGGACGCAGGACGCCAAGCAGGGCGAGCCGACCGGGCAGACCGGGCAGGAGAAGCAGGAGTCGGCCGCCGGGCCCGTCGAGGGCGAGAAGACGTGGGACGCGAAGAAGCTGACCCGCGACCACGTCGCGACCGACGTCACGTACCCCATGGAGCCGCCGGTCGGCGGGAACCACGCGCAGGCATGGCTGAACTGCGACGGCGTCGTATACGAGAAGGCCGTCCGTGACGTCAACGCCGTACACGCACTGGAACACGGGGCGGTGTGGGTCACGTACAACGACCGGGCGGCCGACGCGGAGGTGCGCGAGCTCGCGTCGCGGGTCGGGAGCACCCCGTACACGCTGATGAGCCCGTACCCGGGCCAGGACGGGGCGATCATGCTGACCGCCTGGGGCAAGCAGGTCACGGTGGACAGCGCGGACGACCGGCGGGTGGCCCAGTTCCTGGCGAAGTACGTCCAGGGCGCGCAGACACCCGAGCCGGGTGCGCCCTGCACGGGCGGGATCGACGGGTGAGCGCCTCGCGCACCCGGCGTACGCGGTGGGTGGCGGGCTCCGCGGTGGCGCTCGCCCTGCTGTTCGCGGGGGCGGCGGCGATCGCCTCCGCGCGGGGTGACGCGGCGGCTCCCGCGCCCCGTACCCCCTCGGCGGAGTCCGCGGACGCGGGATTCGCCCGGGACATGGCCGTCCACCATCAGCAGGCCGTGGAGATGTCCTTCCTGGTGCGGGACCGCACGCGGGACGAGGACGTACGGCGGCTGGCGTACGACATCGCCAACACGCAGGCCAACCAGCGGGGCATGCTGCTCGGCTGGCTGGACCTGTGGGAGCTGCCGAAGACGGCGCCCGACGGGCAGGGGCCGATGGCGTGGATGTCCGGCAGCAACGGCGACGGGCACGGCTCGCACGGCTCGCACGACACGGAGGGCATGCGGGACACGGCCGGGGCGGCGGGCGGGGGTACGGAGCACGGGGTGGCCGGATTCGAGGCCCACGACGGGGCCCTCATGCCGGGCATGGCCACCAGGACGGAGCTCGCGCGGCTCGGCGACGCCGAGGGGAAGCGGGCCGAGATCCTCTTCCTGCAACTGATGACCGACCACCACGAGGGCGGCGTCGAGATGGCGCGCGGCTGCGCCGAGCGGTGTGCGGTGAGGGTGGAGAAGCGGCTCGCCCGGGGCATGGTCGAGGGGCAGCGGTCCGAGCTGGACCTGATGGCCGACATGCTCGCGGCGAGGGGTGCGCAACCCCGCCCCTGAGGGGCCGGCCCTGACCACGTACACCCGAACGGGTGACAGCGGTCGCTGCTCCGTACGGTCCCGAGGACCATGGGTTGCGCTCGGGACCGTACGGCTGTGCCCACCGGCACGCAGGAGGAATCCCCATGACGACCGCCAAGGACATCATGCACACCGGGGCCCACTGGATCCCGGCCCACGAAACGCTGGACCGTGCCGCGCAGATGATGCGGGACCACAAGGTGGGAGCGCTGCCCGTCTCCGCCAACGGTGAGCGGGACAAGATGGTCGGCATCATCACCGACCGCGACATCGTGATCAGGTGTGTGGCGTCGGGGCACGATCCGTCGAAGGTCACGGCGGGCGAGCTCTGTGACGGAACGCCGCGCTGGATCGAGGCGACCGCCGATGTCGACGCGGTGCTGGAGGAGATGCAGAGCCACCGGATCCGCCGGCTGCCCGTGGTCGAGAACAAGAGGCTCATCGGCATGATCAGCGAGGCCGATCTGGCGCTCCACCTCTCGGACGAGCAGGTCGCGGGGTGGGCGGAAAAGGTCTACTCCCGCTCCTGACACGCTCCCGGCC
>NZ_JBHXRD010000001.1:49568-463534 GCF_042717325.1 Streptomyces sp. NPDC058637
GCCCGGCGCCACCGCGCGTGCGCGGGGTGCCGGACTGCGGGAACCGGCCCGGCGCCACCGCGCGTGCGCGGGGTGCCGGACTGCGGGAACCGGCCCGGCGCCACCGCGCGTGCGCGGGGTGCCGGACTGCGGGAACCGGCCCGCCGGAGCGCGCACGCGCCCCCGGACGTCCGGGGGCGCCGCGCCCCGCCACGGTCCTCCCTTCGCGGCGCCCCGCGCTGCGCCCCCTCCCCCGCTGTCGCGACGGCCCGTCCGGCCCCGTCGGCAGCGGCCCCGGACCCGCGCCCGCCCGCCCCCGGCCGGAATTCCGCGGGCCCGCCAGGACATCGCGTCAGAAAGACGATTACACTGGGCCGCGTGCCTCAACTACGTCTCGCACTGAATCAGATCGACTCGACCGTCGGTGACATCGCCGCCAACTCCGAGTCCGTCGTCCACTGGACCCGGCACGCCGCCGAGCAGGGCGCCCATCTGGTGGCGTTCCCCGAGATGGTGCTGACCGGATACCCCGTCGAGGACCTGGCCCTGCGGTCGTCCTTCGTCGAGGCCTCCCGGGCGGCGCTGCGCGCGCTCGCCGTCCGCCTCGTCGACGAGGGCTTCGGCGAGCTGCCGGTGGTCGTCGGCTACCTCGACCGCTCCGAGCACGCGGCGGCGCGCTACGGGCAGCCCGCCGGTTCCCCGCGCAACGCCGCGGCGGTCCTGCACCGCGGGCAGGTCGCGCTGAACTTCGCCAAGCACCACCTGCCCAACTACGGCGTGTTCGACGAGTTCCGGTACTTCGTGCCGGGCGACTCGATGCCCGTCGTGCGGGTGCGCGGCATCGATGTGGCGCTCGCGATCTGTGAGGACCTCTGGCAGGACGGCGGCCGGGTCCCGGCCGCCCGTGCCGCCGGGGCCGGGCTGCTGCTGTCGATCAACGCGTCGCCGTACGAGCGTGACAAGGACGACAGCCGGCTCGAACTGGTCCGCAAGCGCGCGCAGGAGGCCGGTTGCACGACCGCCTACCTGGCGATGATCGGCGGCCAGGACGAGCTGGTCTTCGACGGTGACTCGATCGTCGTCGACAAGGACGGCGAGGTGATCGCCCGTGCCCCGCAGTTCGCCGAGGGCAGCGTGATCCTGGACCTGGATCTGCCGGCCGCCGCGTCCGAGGCCCCGTCCGGGGTCGTGAACGACGGGCTGCGCGTCGACCACGTGGTGATCTCCGAGGAGCCCCTCCCCGCGTACGAGCCGGAGCTGGCCGGCGGCTACGCGGAGCGGCTCGACGACGACGAGGAGCTGTACTCGGCGCTGGTCGTGGGCCTGCGCGCGTACGCCGCGAAGAACGGTTTCAGCAGTGTGCTGATCGGACTCTCGGGCGGCATCGACTCGGCACTGGTCGCGGCCATCGCCTGCGACGCCCTGGGGGCCGCGAACGTGTACGGCGTCTCGATGCCGTCGAAGTACTCCTCGGACCACTCCAAGGGTGACGCGGCCGAGCTGGCCCGGCGTACCGGGCTGAACTTCCGCACCGTGCCGATCGAGCCGATGTTCGACGCGTACATGGGATCGCTGGGGCTCACCGGTCTCGCCGAGGAGAACCTCCAGTCGCGGCTGCGCGGCACGATGCTGATGGCCATCTCCAACCAGGAGGGCCAGATCGTCCTCGCGCCGGGCAACAAGTCGGAGCTGGCCGTCGGTTACTCCACGCTGTACGGCGACTCCGTCGGCGCGTACGGGCCGATCAAGGACGTGTACAAGACGTCGGTGTTCCGCCTCGCGAAGTGGCGCAACCGTGCCGCCGAGGAGCGTGGGCAGACCCCGCCGATCCCGGAGGCCTCCATCACCAAGCCGCCGAGCGCCGAACTGCGCCCGGACCAGGTGGACACGGACTCACTGCCGGACTACGACGTGCTGGACCGGATCCTGGAGATGTACGTCGACCGGGACCAGGGGCTCGACGCGATCGTCGCGGCGGGCTTCGACGGGGAACTGGTGGCGAAGACGCTGCGGATGGTGGACACGGCGGAGTACAAGCGCCGGCAGTACCCGCCGGGCACGAAGATCTCGCCGAAGGGCTTCGGCAAGGACCGCCGTCTGCCGATCACGAACCGGTGGCGCGAGTCGAGCTGACGCGCGGGAGGCGTACGCCGGGACCGTCCGGCGTACGCCTCCTCGGGCCGGGGTGCGCGGTCAGCGCGCCCCGGCCTCCTGCTTGCGGTGCACCTCAGCCGTGGTCGCACTCGCCCCCGCCACCACCCGTGAGGTTCCCGGGGTCCGGTCCAGGAAGCCGGCCGTGACCGCCACCGCGAGGCCGGCGACCGCGAGTACCGCGCCGACCAGGGCCGGTGACGTCCAGCCCCAGCCCGCCGCGATGGCCACGCCGCCGAGCCAGGCGCCGCCCGCGTTGGCCAGGTTGAACGCGGAGTGGTTGGAGGCGGACGCGAGGGTGGGGGCGTCCTTGGCCTTGTTCATCACGAGCATCTGCAGCGGCGTGGTGGTCATGAATCCGATCCCGCCCAGCAGGACCACCATCACGAGTGCCGCCCACTGCACGTGCACGGTGAACGGGAAGACCACGAGGACGACGGCCAGCGCGGCCAGCGATCCGTAGAGCGTGGGGCGCAGCGCGCGGTCCGTCAGTGGTCCGGCCGCCAGAGCGCCCAGGGTCATCCCGATGCCGAACAGTGCCAGGACGAGTGTCACCGAGGACTCGCCGAAACCCATGGCCTCGGTCGTCATGGCGGAGAGGTAGGAGTAGACGGCGAAGACACCGGCGAAGCCGAGCACCGCGGTGAGCAGCCCGAGCAGCACCTGCCGGTTGCCGAGCGCCCGCATCTCACGTCGTACGTTCTGGTGCGCCTCGGTGGGCATCTGCGGTACGAGCCGGGCGAGCGCCGCCATGGCGACGACCCCGATCACCGAGACGACGACGAACGTGGCGCGCCAGCCGAGGTGCTGGCCGAGCAGGGTGGCGGCGGGTACGCCGACGATGTTGGCGACGGTCAGTCCGAGGAACATGGTCGCCACGGCGCGGGCCTGCCGGCCGTCCGGGACCAGCCGGGCGGCGACGACGGCGCCGACCCCGAAGAACGCCCCGTGCGGCAGCCCGGCCAGGAAGCGGCCCGCGAGCAGCCAGCCGAAGTCGGGGGCGAACGCCGAGGCGAGGTTGCCGACGGTGAAGAGGGCCATCAGCAGCAGGAGCATCCGCTTGCGCGGCACCCGTGAGCCGAGGGCGGTGAGCAGCGGGGCGCCGAGGACGACGCCGATCGCGTAGGCGGAGACGAGGTAGCCGGCGGTCGGCACGGACGTTCCCAGATCGTCCGCGACGTTGGGCAGCAGGCCCATCATCACGAACTCGGTGGTGCCGATGCCGAAGGCGCTCACAGCGAGGGCGAGCAGGGCCAGGGGCATGGAGGTGACCTTTCGGGCAGGCGCGCGGCCCGGCCTGTGGAGCCGGGTGGCGGGAGGTGGTGGTGGGAGCGTCGGCTTCGTTGCCGGTCCGGGACTATGTATTCATCCGGAACAAAGTGTCGCAGACGATTCATGCCCGGAGGTGAACACACCGTTGCGCCCAGATGTGGCCTGTGCCTGCTCCGGCGGCGCGAGGATGCCGGGACCGCTGGTCGGAACGGATTCGGCGGTACGCCGGAGCCGGGCAGGAAGGCGGCCGCCCGGCCTGCCCGGTGGCGAAGATCACGGGTGGTCGCGACGCGCGGGTCGGCGAAGGCCGTCCTGCGCCACGGTCCCGACCTCCCGCTCGCCGTCCATCAGGTCGGCGACGTCCTGGGCATCGGCCGACAACCGATTGCGCCCCGGTCGGTCAGAGTCGGATGCGGGCCGCGATCGGGAGGTGGTCGCTGTCCGTGGCCGGGAGGGTCCAGGAGGAGAGGGGTTCGACGCCCCGGACCATGATCTGGTCGATCCGCGCCATCGGGAGCGACGCCGGCCAGCTGAACCCGAAGCCGTCGCCCGCCGCGCCCTGGGTGGACCGCATCTGGGCCGTGACCGCGTTCAGGGAACGGTCGTTCATCGTGCCGTTCAGGTCGCCGAGCAGGGCCACCCGGTCGAGCCGCTCGTCGCCGATCGCCTCGCCCAGGGCGTCGGCGCTCTTGTCCCGCTGGTTGGCGGTGAAGCCCGCGTGGAGCTTGACCCGTACGGAGGGGAGGTGGGCGACGTACACCGCGATCGAGCCGTCCGGTGTGGTGACCGTGGCGCGCATCGCGCGGGTCCAGCCCAGCTTGATGTCGACGGGGCGGGAGCCGGTCAGCGGGTACTTGCTCCACAGGCCGACCGTGCCCTGCACCGAATGGTGCGGGTAGCGGGCGGCGAGTGCCTTCTCGTACGTGGCCACCTTGCCGGCGGGCAGTTCCTGGAGGGCCACCACGTCCGCGCCGGAGCCCGCGACCTGCTGGGCGGTGCCCGTGGGGTCGGGGTTGCCCGCGTTGACGTTGTGCGTGGCGACGGTGAGGTTGCCGCCGGTGCCGGACTTGTCGGCGAACAGCAGACCGCCGAAGAGGTTCAGCCAGACGACGACCGGCAGGAGCAGCGCGATCAGCGCGGTCGCCGAACGCCGGAGGAGGCCGAGGATCAGCAGCGGCGCCACGAGCAGGCCGAACCACGGCAGGAAGGTCTCGATGAGGCTGCCGGTGTTGCCGATGGCGTTGGGGATCTCCGAGTGGAAGACCATCACCAGGGTGAGGAGGACCGAGCAGATCGCGAGGAGGATGCCGCGTCGCCAGATGCCCCGGTCCGTGGTCAGTCTGTGCCGCAGGGCCTGGAGGCGGGATCCGCGTCCGAGCGGACCTCGGTCGGTGTTCTCGGTGTCCGCCCTGTACGCCTGCACCATCGCGCTTGTCCTCACTGCCTTGCCGTACACATCGCCGCGCCCCACGACCCTAGGCGATGAACGGCGGTATTCCTGCCGTCGACGACGGCCGTACTGGCATCAGGACGACGGAAGTGGTGTCGGGGGTTCCGGTCGGCGGGACGGTTGTGGGTGCTTGTGACGGAACGCTCATGCGCGGGCGGACGCCGGGATCTCCGCGTTGACCTGCGGTTTCGGCGCGAGGCCCTGGAGCAGGACCCGGATGACGCGGTCCACCAGGTCGTCGGGCAGGGCGGACTCGGGGCGGTGGACGGTACGTACGAGCATCGGGCCGAGGAACATGTCGTCCATGAGTTCCACGTCCAGGTCGTCGCGGAGCTCGCCCGCTTCCACCGCGCGCCGGACGGCGGCCAGCATCGCCACCCGGCGTGGTGCGATGACGGTGCCCTGGTACTCGGCCCACAGCTTGGGGTGGCTCTTCATCTGCGCGAACACATTGTGCAGGAGGACCGAGGAACGCTGGGCGAGGCCCCGGGTCCGCACGGACTCCAGCAGGAGGCGCAGGTCGGCGAGGCCGGCGGTGCCGGAGACGGTGGGGTCGGCGGGCTCGATGTCGCGCAGGACGTCGACGAAGAGCTCCTCCTTACCGCTCCAGCGGCGGTAGATGGTGGCCTTGCCGACGCCCGCGGTGCGGGCGATGCGCTCGATGGACAGGCCGGCCAGGGGTTCCCCGGACTCCAGCAGTTCCACGACGGCGTCGAGGATCGCCCGCTCGGCGGCGGCGCTGCGGGGGCGGCCGCGGCGGGGCTCGTGATCGCTCCCGGCCTGGTCCTGGGGCTGGTCCTGTGCCGCCTGCACGTGGGTCCTTTCGCTGTGCGGGTCGCGGGGCGCGGTTGCCGTTCGCGGTTCCCGGGTCGCCGTCCGCCGTTCGTTCCGATTCTCGCCGACCTGTGGGGGCGGGGCGACCGCCGCTCGGGGCGGGGGTGGGGCCGGGCCCGCCCGGCGTGACGCGTTGTCCTCGAACGCCGGACGGGCTTGAATTGCCCGCCCCCGACACGGCCCTCCCGATCCGCCCTGACGCAGACCCGCCGGGCCCGTCCGACGTGACGTTTCGTCCTCGGACGCCGGACGGGCTAGGACTGCCCGGCGTGACCGATCGTCCTCGAACGCCGGACGGGCTCGGGGACTGCCCGCCCCCACACGGGCCCTCGCGTCCTGCCCTGACACAGGTCGCCTGGGCTCGCCCGGCGGGGTTCGGGCGGTTACGGGTTCCTGGTGCCTCCGGTCAGGGTCCTGCCGGGGGCCGGTGCCGGGGTGGTGGGCCGGGGGTCCTCGACGGACGGGTGGGGGGACCTGCCCGGGAGGAACAGGCCGACCACCAGGGCGCCGATCAGGGCGACCGCCGCCGAGCCGAGGGCCGTGACGTGCATCGCCGAGATGAACGCGTCGTTCGCCGCGGCGATCAGCGGCGGGCCCGCCGGGCCCATTCCGGCCGCGACGCCGAGCGTCGCCTCGATCGACTCGCCCGCGACGTCCCGCGCCGCGGCCGGGACGCCGGCGAGGTGGCCCTCGATGCCACCCCGGTAGACCGTGGACAGCACCGAGCCGAGCACGGCGATGCCGAGCGCCCCGCCGACCTGGCGGAACGTGTTGTTGATGGCCGAACCCGAGCCCGCCCGTTCGCGGGGCAGCGCCTGCATCACGGCGACGGTGACCGGCGGCATGATGTGCGCCATACCCGTGCCCTGGACGAAGAAGACCACGCACATCACCCAGACCGGCGTGTCCGTGCCGAAGAGCGCGAAGGCCGCCAGGCCACCCGCGACCAGCAGCATGCCGACGGTGCAGACCGCACGCGCGCCGAACCGGTCGACGACCAGCCGGGCGCGCGGCGCGAAGATCATCTGCGCGGCGGCGAGCGGCAGGACGAGCAGCCCCGACTGCAGGGCGCTGTAGCCGCGCACGCTCTGGAGGTAGAAGGCGGAGAAGAAGGTGACGCCCATCAGCGCGAAGAAGACCAGCGCGATGGCGGCGACCGCGGCGGAGAAGGCCGGCTTCCGGAAATAGGAGATGTCGATCGACGGGTGGCTGCTGCGCTTCTGGTGCAGCACGAAGAGTGTCAGCACGAGCAGCCCGCCGAGCAGCGGCGCGAGCACGGTGAGGCCGGTGAAGTCGGCGAGTTCGCCGCCCCGGATGATGCCGTACACCAGCAGGACCAGGCCGACGACGGACAGCAGGACGCCCGGCGGGTCGATCCGGCCGGGGTTCGGGTCCCGGGAGTCCGGTACGAGGACGGCCATGGCGATCAGCGCGACGATCACCACGGGGACGTTGACGAGGAAGATCGAGCCCCACCAGAAGTGCTCCAGGAGCAGGCCGCCGGTGATCGGGCCGATGGCGATGCCGAGGCCGACGCCGCCGGCCCAGATGCCGATGGCCTTGGGCTGCTCGTCACGTTCGAAGACGTTCATCAGGACCGCGAGCGTGGCCGGCATCACGAACGCCGCGCCGAAGCCCATCAGGGCGCGCCAGGTGATGAGTTCGCCGGGTGTGGTGGAGAGCGCGGCGAGGCCGGAGCCGATGCCGAAGACCAGGATCCCGGCCAGGAGGACCTTCTTGCGGCCGATCCGGTCGCCGAGCAGGCCGGCGGTGAAGAGCAGTCCGGCGAAGACGAGCGTGTAGGAGTTGATCGCCCACTCGAGCTCGCTCTGGGTCGCGCCGATGCCGGTCGGCGCGGGGCCGGCGATCGTCTTGACCGCCACGTTCAGGATGGAGTTGTCCAGCACGACGATGAGCAGGCTGAACATGAGGACGGTGAGGATGACCCATCGGCGGCGGTGGACCGCTTCCGGGACACGGGACTCGGCGGCGGGGGCGCCGGACGGTATGGGCGTGGGCATGGGGACGAGCCTAACCCTGTTTCGATACGAGACCGTCTCGTATTGGAAAGTCTTTACCCCGGGGGGCCCACTTCCCGGGAACGGCTCCGGGATGCCACCATGGAAGGGATCCGGGGACGCCGTCAGGGCGCCTCGAGATGACGAAGGAGCAGTACGCCATGTCTGTTCAGGCTGCGCAGAATCAGGCCGTCACACCCTCCACAGGTTCCTCCCCCGCCGCCGGCAAGGCGTTGTACGGGGGAAAGAGCACCCGTCGCATCACGGTCAACGACATCGCCGCCGCCACCGAGCGCGGGGAGAAGTGGCCCATGCTCACCGCATACGACGCGATGACCGCGTCCGTGTTCGACGAGGCCGGCATCCCGGTCATGCTCGTCGGTGACTCGATGGGCAACTGCCACCTCGGCTACGAGACCACCGTGCCCGTCACGATGGACGAGATGGCCATGCTCTCCGCCGCCGTCGTGCGGGGCACCACGCGTGCCCTCATCGTCGCCGACCTGCCCTTCGGCGCGTACCAGGAGAGCCCGGTCCAGGCCCTGCGCAACGCCACCCGCCTGATCAAGGACTCCGGGGTCGGCGCGGTCAAACTGGAGGGCGGCGAGCGGTCACACGAGCAGATCCGGCTGCTGGTCGAGGCCGGCATCCCGGTCATGGGACACATCGGTCTGACCCCGCAGTCCGTCAACACCATGGGCTACCGGGTGCAGGGCCGCGGCGAGGAGGCGGCGCAGCAGCTGCTGCGCGACGCGAAGGCGGTGCAGGACGCGGGTGCGTTCGCCGTCGTCCTGGAGCTGGTGCCGGCCGAGCTGGCCGCCGAGGTGACCCGCACCCTGCACATCCCGACCATCGGGATCGGCGCCGGCCCTGACACGGACGCCCAGGTCCTGGTCTGGACGGACATGGCCGGACTGACCGGCGGCAAGGTGCCCCGCTTCACCAAGCAGTACGCGAACCTGCGCCGGGTGCTCGGGGACGCCGCGAAGGAGTTCGCCGACGAGGTCGTCGGCGGATCGTTCCCGCAGGCCGAGCACACCTTCCACTGACGCCCCACTGACCACTGCCGCACCACCGACAGCCCGCCGACTTCCCCCATCGGCGGGCTGTCGCCCTTCGGCCGATCGGCTGTCAGCGACATGTCGGTGACTTGTCGCCGACTTGTCGGTGAGGGCTGATGTCATGGTGGACATGACGCGAAACGACAAGAACCCCAGCAGCGGCGGGAACGCCGTCGAGGTACGGGGGCTGGTCAAGCACTACGGCTCGACCAAGGCGCTGGACGGCGTGGACCTCGATGTGCGCGAAGGCACCGTCCTCGGTGTGCTCGGGCCCAACGGCGCCGGCAAGACCACACTCGTACGCTGCCTGTCCACCCTGGTCGTCCCGGACGCCGGCCATGCCGTCGTCGCCGGCTTCGACGTGGTGAGGCAGCCACGGCAGCTGCGCCGCACCATCGGTCTGACCGGGCAGTACGCCTCGGTCGACGAGAAGCTGTCCGGCTGGGAGAACCTCTACATGATCGGGCGGCTGCTCGATCTGCCGCGGAAGACCGCGCGGGCCCGCGCCGACGAGCTGCTGGAGCGGTTCTCGCTCACCGAGGCGGCCAAGCGGCCCGCGATGGACTACTCCGGCGGTATGCGGCGCCGGCTCGACCTGGCCGCCTCGATGATCGGCAGCCCGTCGGTCCTCTATCTGGACGAGCCGACGACCGGACTCGACCCCCGTACCCGCAACGAGGTCTGGGACGAGGTGCAGCGCATGGTCGCGGAGGGGGCGACCGTGCTGCTCACCACCCAGTACATGGAAGAGGCCGAGCGGCTCGCCGACGAGCTCACCGTCATCGACAAGGGCAAAATCATCGCCGGCGGCGGGGTCGACGAGCTCAAGGCGAAGGTCGGTGGCCGCACCCTGCAGATCCGGCCCTCGGACCCGGCGCGGCTGGCCGAAATGGCACAGACGCTCAGGGAGGCCGGGCTCGACGGGATCGCCGGTGCGCAGGCCGTCCCTGACGAGGGGCTGCTGTACGTGCCGATCCTCAGCGACGAGCAGCTGACCGCCGTGATCGGGCTCCTCGGCACCCGGGGCTTCTCCCTCGCCCATGTCGCCACCGCCCTGCCCAGCCTGGACGAGGTGTTCCTCGCCATCACGGGCGAGAAGTCCGGCCACCCGACCGACACGATCGCCCAGGAGGTCGCGGCATGAGCACGGCGACACTGACGCCCACGCCCACCGGCCCCGCACCGGTGAAGACCTTCTCCGACGAGGACCGGATCGGGCTGCGCGCCAATCTGCGGCACATCGGCGCGCTGGCGCGGCGCAATCTGCTCCAGATCAAGAAGGATCCGGAGTCGATGTTCGACGTCCTCCTGATGCCGATCGTCTTCACCCTGCTCTTCGTGTACGTCTTCGGCGGTTCCGTCGGCGGGAGCATGGGCGGCGGCCGGCAGGAGTACCTCAACTACCTGGTCCCCGGCCTGATGGCGATGATGGGGATGAACATCGCGTCCGCGGTCGGCACCGGCGTCAACGACGACTTCCGCAAGGGTGTCATGGACCGGTTCCGTACGATGCCGATCGCCCGTTCCTCGGTCCTCATCGCGAAGATCGTGGTCGAGCTCGGCCGGATGATGATCGCCACCCTCATCCTGCTCGGCATGGGTTTCGCGCTCGGGATGGAGCTGGGCACCTCGGTGGCCGGACTGTTCGCGGCCGTCGCGCTCTCGGCGGTGTTCGCCGCCGCGATCATGTGGATCTTCATCCTGCTCGGGCTCGCCATGAAGACGGCCCAGGCGGTTCAGGGCGTGGGGTTCCTGGTGCTGATGCCGCTGCAGTTCGGTTCGTCCATCTTCGCGCCGACCCAGACGATGCCGGGCTGGCTCCAGACGTTCACCGACGTCAACCCGCTGTCCAACCTGGCGGACGCGGTGCGCGGCCTGATGATGGGCGGACCGGTCGCCCACTCGGTGTGGGTGACCCTCGCCTGGGCCGTGGGCATCACCGTGGTGGCCGGCCCGCTCGCGGTCAGCAGGTTCCGCAAGCGGACCTGATCACGGGGCGGTGTCCGCCTCCCGCGCGTACGCGTCCGTCAGGGCGGTGGCCTCGTCGAGTGTGAGGCCACCGCCCTCGGCGTACGCGGCGTCGAAGGTGGCGTCGTCCGGCAGGCCCGCGCGGGCGATCTCCTCCGCGCGGGCGCGGTTCTGCCGCTCAGTCACCGTCGGTACGTGACGGTCCGGGAGCAGCGCCTCGTGCAGACCGAGCAGCCGCGCCGCGTCCCTGCTCCGCCGCTCGCCGCCGAGCCCGCCCAGCGACCAGGCGACGACGACGAGGTGCAGCGAGGGCATGTCGGGCGCCACCATCTGCGACATCGATCCCTGCGACCGCTCCAGCGCGCGGGAGGCCCGGTCCAGGCCCCTGGCGTACCGCCCGTCGAGGTTGTCCAGCCAGGCCTGCAGCCCCAGCACGAAGCCCTCGAAGATCGCCACGGTCTCCGATCCGAACTCCTCACGCAGGAGTTCGAGCTGCTCACGCGCCTCGGCCGTACGGCCCGTCCGGCCCAGATACATGGCGAGGTAGAGCCGGGCGGCGGGTCTCGCCTCGTGCCCGGCGTGCCGTCCCGCGTCCAGCACCTCACGCAGGATGGGCTCCCCCTCCTCGCCCCGGCCCGTCTCGCAGAGGGCGGAGGCGTATCTGGCGCGCAGCAGCGCGACCTGGGACTGGGCACCGAGCCGCTCGGCATAGGTGACCGCGGTACGGAAGTCCTCGGCCGCCGCCGCGCTCCGACCGGTGCGCTCGTTGGCCTCGCCCCGGGAGGAGAGCGCCTCGGCGGCGCCCCAGGCGTCACCGACGCGTACGAAGATGCCGAGGCTCTCGTCCGCGTCCTGCCGGGCCCCGCCCGCCCAGTCGGGGCGGTTGGCCAGGACGTTGGCCCGCATCTGCAGGGCGGCGGCGAGCTCCCACTCGTAGCCGAGCTCCCGGCAGGTGCGGACCGTCTCGTCGACCAGTTCGCGCAGCTGGTCGGGATCCCCGGTGAACAGGACGGCGAACAGCCAGAGCGATCCCGGCATCCGGCAGGTCTGCGGCTGACCGGCCCGGTAGGTGCGGGCGATCGCCTTCAGCCGCGCGATGCCCTCCTCGGTGGTCCACTCGTCGGTCGAGTGGTCCATGTTGGCCAGCTGGATCAGCCGCACACCGCGCCGGGCCTCCTGGAGCTGCTCGGGCTCCATCGGCGGCGGCCTGTCCGTGCACCGTTCCAGCAGGGAGGGGGCCGGTTCGACGGGCTCGGCGAACGGGTCGGGGCCGAGCTCCGCCGCCGCGTCGGCCCAGTGCCGGGCGTCGGTCCGCAGATCGCGCATCTGCCAGTACCAGCCGAGGGAGAGGACGAGGCAGAGGAGCTCCTGCTCGTCCCGGGCGGCCTCGGCCCGGCGCAGGGCGGTGCGCAGGTTCTCGTACTCGCGCCGGAGCAGGGCGAGGGCGTCCTGCTGTCCCGCGCCGCGGAGCAGCGGATCGGTGAGGCGGGCGAGCTCCCGGTGGTGGACGAGGTGGCGCCGCTCGACGGCGGCCCGCTCGCCGGCCTCGTCGAGCCGGTCCGAGGCGTACTCGGCGACGGTCTCCAGGAGCCGGTACCGCATCCCGTCGTCGCTGTCCGGGGCCGCGACGACGAGGGACTTGTCGACCAGGGAGCCGAGGATCCCCGCGATGTCGCGGGCGTCGACGCCCCCGACGGAGCAGACCTCCTCGGCCGCGGTCAGCGCACACCCGCCGGCGAACACCGACAGCCGCCGGAGCACCGCGCGTTCGGCCGTGTCGAGGAGGTCCCAGGACCAGTCGACGACGGCCCGCAGGGTCTGCTGGCGCGGCAGCACCGTACGGCTCCCGCTGGTGAGCAGGCGGAAGCGGTCGTCGAGGCGGTCGGCGATCTGGCGTGGGCCGAGCATCCGCAGCCGGGCCGCCGCGAGTTCGATGGCGAGCGGCAGACCGTCCAGACGGCGGCAGATCTCCGCGCAGGCCGCCGCGGTCTCCTCGTCGGCGTCGACGCGGAAGCCGGGCCTGGCGGCGGCGCCTCGGTCGGCGAGCAGACGCAGGGCCATGGGGTCCGGCAGCGGGCCCACGGGGTGCAGCAACTCGCCCGGGACGCCGAGGGGTTCACGGCTCGTGGCGAGGACGGTGAGGCCCGGGCAGTGGGCGAGGAGATGGTCGGCGAGTTCCGCCGCCGCCTCGATCACGTGCTCACAGTTGTCGAGCAGCAGGAGCATGCCGCGCCCGGAGCAGTGTTCGGTGAGCTGGACGACGGCGCTCCCGGCACGGTCGGAACCCCGCTCGGCCGCGCGTTCGACGGCGCGGATCTCCTCGGCGCCCGCACCCCGCAGCACGGTCTCCCGGGCACCGATGGCGCTCAGTACGGCCTCGGCGACGGCGCCCGGGTCGTCGACGGGGGCGAGCTCCACGAACCAGACCCCGTCGGGCCAGGAGGCGGCGACCGTCTCGGCGGCCTCCTGGGACAGTCTGGTCTTCCCGGCGCCGCCGGGGCCGAGCAGGGTGACCAGCCGGGCCCGGGTCAGGTCCTCGCGCAGTCCGGCGATGTCCGTCTCCCGCCCGACGAAGCTGGTGAGCCTGGCCCGCAGGTTGCCCTGGCGGACGCGGACGCGGCCGGGTGCCGGGGCCGGGCGGGGCGGGTCCTGGTGCAGCAGTTCCTCGTACAGCTTGCGCAGCTCGGGGCCGGGGGCGGTACCCAGGCGGTCGGCGAGTACCGTCCGCGCGTCCTCGTACGCCGCGAGGGCCTGCGCGGGGCGCCCGGCGGCCTGCAGCGCCCTGATGCGGAGGGCCTGGAGGGGTTCGTCGATCGGGTGGTCGGCGCAGAGCGCGGTGAGTTCGGGCAGGGCGTCGTCGGCGCGGCCCAGGGCGAGGGCGGCGGTGATCCGGGTGCGGCGCGCGTCGAGGCGCCGGGCCTCCCAGCGGGCCGCGGCCACCGCGCGGTCGGGCAGATCGGCGAGGGCGGGCCCGCGCCACAGTGCGAGCGCCTCGTCGAGGACGGTCAGCGCCCGCGCCGCGTCGCCGTCCGTCAGGGCCCGCGCCCCCTCCCCCGCGAGCCGCTCGAAGCGGTACAGGTCCACGGCGTCCGGGCCGACGGCGAGCCGGTAGCCGTTCTCCACGGAGTCGACCGCGTCCCGGCCGAGCGCCCGCCGGAGCCGGCCCACGAGTGCCTGCAGTGCGCCGGACGCGTCGGCGGGCGGATCTCCGTCCCAGACCTCGTCCACGAGCACCCCGGCGGGGACGGTACGCCCGGGGCGCAGGGCGAGCACGGTGAGCAGGGCACGCAGCCGCGCCCCGCCGAGGGCTGCGGCCGTGCCGTCGTCGCGGAGTGCGCGGGTGGTACCGAGGATGCCGTAGTGCACGCGCCCATTGTCCGTGACGGCCGGGTGGTTCGTGGAACTACCACCCGGCCACGAGACGTTCTCGCCGTGCCACCCGTAGTGTTCGGGGCTCGCCGTCCGCCGTCCAGCCACCAGGAGTCCGCCGATGACCACCGCAGTCCGCCGGGGCGACCGGCGGGTCAGTCCGATCTTCCTCGGGATCGTCGCCGTCATGGCCGTCTCCGGCTGGGCGGTGTGGACGGACTTCGCGGAGCAGACCGGATTCGCGGTCTTCCTGTTCGTCACCGCGGCCTGGATCGTCTCGCTCTGCCTCCACGAGTACGCGCACGCGCGCACGGCGCTGCACAGCGGGGACATCTCGATCGGGGCGAAGGGCTATCTCACCCTGAACCCCCTGAAGTACACCCACGCGCTGCTGAGCATCGTGCTGCCCGTGCTGTTCGTGATCATGGGCGGCATCGGCCTGCCGGGCGGTGCGGTCTACATCGAGCGGGGCCGGATCACCGGCCGCTGGAAGCACAGCCTGATCTCGGCGGCGGGCCCTGTGACGAACGTCCTGTTCGCGGTCGTGTGCACGGCGCCGTTCTGGCTGGACGCGCTGGACGGAGTCCCGCTCTCCTTCCGCCTGGCGCTGGCGTTCCTCGCGCTGCTCCAGGTGACGGCCGCGATCCTGAACTCCCTGCCGGTCCCGGGGCTCGACGGCTACGGGGTGATCGAGCCCTGGCTGTCGTACAAGGTCCGGCGCCAGGTGGAGCCGTTCGCGCCGTTCGGGCTGATCGCGGTCTTCGGTCTGCTGTGGATCCCGGAGCTGAACGGGGTCTTCTTCGACGCGGTCGACGCACTGCTGCGGGGGCTGGGCGTCAGCGAGATCGAGACGTACTGCGGGCTCGACACGTACCGCTTCTGGCAGGAGTGGTTCGGCGACCAGGACCCGGGCTGCGCGGTGCCGCAGGGGGCGTGAGCGGTCAGCTCGCGGCTGCCGCTTCCGCCTTGTGCCTGCGGAAGTAGAACCACGTCATGTTCGAGGAGAGACCGACGATCAGCACCCAGACGATCCCGGGGAGGATGCTGCCCTGGACGAAGGAGACCACGGCGGCGGCGACGGCGAGTACGCAGACGGCGAGGGCGTAGAGAGCGAGGCGGGGCATGAGGGCTGGTGCTCCTGTCGGGGGATGGTGCGCGGTCCCCTCCAGTGTCCCTCATGCCCGATTCGGCTCCGGGCACGGGCTCACACGTCGGTGGTGCGCAGCCCCGCGTGTGCCTTGTAGCGGCGGTTGACCGAGATCAGGTTGGCGACGAGCGACTCGACCTGGTGGGCGTTGCGCAGCCGGCCGGCGAAGACGCCCCGCATCCCGGGGACACGGCCCGCGAGTGCCTGCACGATGTCGGTGTCGGCGCGTGCCTCGCCCAGCACCATGACGTCGGTGTCGATCTCGTCGATCGTCGCGTCCTGGAGCAGCACCGCCGAGAGGTGGTGGAAGGCGGCGGTGACCCGGGAGTCCGGGAGCAGTGCGGCGGCCTGCTCCGCGGCGCTGCCCTCCTCGGGCTTCAGGGCGTAGGCGCCCTTCTTGTCGAAGCCGAGCGGGTTGACGCAGTCGACGACGAGCTTCCCGGCGAGTTCCTCGCGCAGCGACTCCAGCGTCCTGGCGTGTCCGTCCCACGGCACCGCGACGATCACGACGTCGCTGCGGCGCGCGCACTCCGCGTTGTCCGTGCCCTCGACCCCGAGGCCCAGTTCGGCGGCGGCGGCCTCGGCCCGGTCGGCGGCGCGGGAGCCGATGACGACCTTCTGCCCGGCGCGGGCGAAGCGGTAGGCGAGACCGCGGCCCTGGGGGCCGGTGCCGCCGAGTACGCCGATGGTCAGCCCGGACACGTCGGGGAGGTCCCAGGGGTCCCGGGCGGGGGGCTTGGCCGCGTTGCCGCTGTCATTCGTAGTCATGGCGCCGACCCTACTGCGAGGTAGGGAAGGGCGCCCTGTCCCTGCGCCGCTCTGCGACATCCGTCACGGCGCTCGCCCGGAGGGTCAGGCCGCGTGCCGGCCCCGCAGGGGGCGGCGGTGTTCGGCCCCGGCATTTCCCGTCCGGGTGGACTGCCGCGTTCCGGCAGTCCTGCGGGGGAGGTCGGGGGCATGATGCGGGGTCATGGATGCTGTGCGTGTCGCGTTGCTGCGTGAGGTGCTGGCCGGGACCGAGTGGCCCGCGGCGGCCCGCCGGTTCGCCCGGACCCTGCGGTCCTCGGTCGTGCCGCGGGGTGGTGGGCTGCTGCTGGTGGGTACCGAGGTGTACGAGCCGTGGCACATGGCGGCGCACCTCGTGGACGAGTCCACCTGGTCCGGGCTGCCGCAGCTGCGCCCCACGCTCGTACGCCACCGGGTCGACCCGGCCGATCCGGTGCACCTGGCCGTGGGCCTGGGCCGGATCGAGGCGGCCGGGCGGGGCGAGACTCTGCTCGTGGTGGCGCCGGAGCGGCCGGACGGCGGCCTGCTGGAGCGGGTGCACGACGCGCGCCGGGCGGGGGCGACGGTGCTGACGCTGGACGGGGGCGACGCGGAGGTGCGGGGGCTCGCCCATGAGGCACTGACGGTGACCGCGGGGGACGAGGTGGACCTGGACACCGTGCAGCACCTGGTCAGCGCGGCGGCGGGGGAGAACGGTACGCCCGCTCCGCGCGGTCGCCGCACGTTCCGGGACCGGTTGTCCCGGCTGGCGGACCAGCTGACGGCACCCCCGCCCGCCCGTTGGTGACGGAGCCCGGGCGGGCGGGGCGGGGTGCGTCTCGGGCGCAGGACCTTCCAGGCGCGGGACCCTGCAGGTGCCGGACCCGGGCCTCGGCCCTAGTCGGGCGTCTCGTCCGTGCGGTCGTGCCACTTCGGGTCGTTCTCCCAGTCGAGGTTCCGCTCACGCGCCGTGTCCATCGCGTGCTGCGCCTCCTCGCGGGAGGTGTACGGACCGAAGCGGTCCTTCGCCGGGCACTCGGGACCTTCCTCGACCTTCTTGTGCTCCAGGCAGTAGTACCATTCGCCCGGTTTGCCGACCGTACGCTTCTTGAACAGGGCCATCGTCGGATCCTTTCCTCTCTGCCATGCTGCCCCGGACACGCTGGTTAGACTCGCTGGCATGTCTGGCCAGTCGCTTCTCGTACCAGGGGAGATCACTCCCGTCCGTTCCGTTCCGGGAAACATCCGGCGCCCCGAGTACGTGGGCAAGCCCGCACCCACGCCGTACACCGGGCCGGAGATCCAGGACTCCGACACCGTGGAGCGCATGCGGATCGCCGGCCGAATCGCCGCGCGGGCGATGGAGGAGGCCGCGAAGCACATCGCCCCGGGCGTCACCACCGACGAACTCGACCGGGTCGCCCACGACTTCATGGTCGACCACGGCGCGTACCCGTCGACCCTCGGCTACCGCGGCTTCCCGAAGTCGCTCTGTTCGTCGCTCAACGAGGTCATCTGCCACGGCATCCCGGACTCCACGGTGCTGCGGGACGGCGACATCGTGAACCTCGACGTCACCGCTTACATCAACGGCGTGCACGGCGACAACAACGCCACCTACCTCTGCGGCGACGTCGACGAGGAGTCGCGGCTGCTCGTGGAGCGCACCCGGGAGTCGCTGAACCGTGCGATCAAGGCCGTCCGTCCGGGCCGGCAGATCAATGTGATCGGGCGGGTCATCGAGTCGTACGCGAAGCGGTTCGGGTACGGCGTGGTGCGGGACTTCACCGGCCACGGCATCAATTCCTCGTTCCACTCCGGGCTCATCGTCCCGCACTACGACAGCCCGCACGCGACGACCGTGATGCAGCCCGGCATGACGTTCACCATCGAGCCGATGCTGACGCTCGGCACCCATGAGTACGACATGTGGGACGACGGCTGGACCGTGGTGACGAAGGACCGCAGGCGGACCGCCCAGTTCGAGCACACACTGGTGGTAACCGAGACCGGGGCGGACATCCTGACCCTCCCCTGACACAGCCCCTCGGCCGGGCCGGACACGGATGTTTACCGACAGCCAGTCGGGAACATATTGACTTAGGTAAGCCTAAGCAGGAGGATCGGCGTATCGGCGCGGCGATGGCGCACACGACTGTCGCTGCCGGTATTTACGCATCTGTCCGGACTTCCCGTCCCCCTCGGCCCCCGGAGGCCCGCCTTGGACGCCAGCGCCACCACCACGCCCACCCCCTTCTCCACGCTCATCCGGACCGCCTCGCACGAGCAGCACACGGAGGCGGAGTCCTCGTCGTTCATGAGCGACATGCTCGGCGGGCGGCTCGGGGTGGACGCGTACACGCGGTACACCGAGCAGCTGTGGTTCGTCTACCGGGCGCTGGAGGACGGCGCGGAGGCCCTGCGCGAGGACCCGGTCGCGGGCCCGTTCATCCAGCCGGAGCTGATGCGCGGCACCGAGCTGGAGCGCGATCTGGCACATCTGCGGGGCGACGGGTGGCAGGACGGCCTGGAGCCGCTGCCGTCGACCGCCGCGTACGCCGAGCGGGTCGCCGAGTGCGCCCGTGACTGGCCGGCGGGTTACATAGCGCACCACTACACCCGTTACCTCGGGGACCTCTCCGGCGGCCAGATCATCCGTGGCACGGCGGAGAAGACCTGGGGCTTCGCCCGCAAGGGCGACGGGGTGCGGTTCTACGTGTTCGAGGAGATCTCCAACCCGGCCGCGTTCAAGCGGGAGTACCGGGAGCTGCTGGACGCGGTGAACGCCGACGACCTGGAGAAGCAGCGCATCATCGACGAGTGCAAGCGCGCGTTCGCGCTGAACACGGCCGTCTTCCGCGAGCTCGGCGAGGTCTTCCCGCTCAGCGCGTGAACCTCGGGGCGGTCCTTCCCCTCAGCACCCTCGGCACCTTCGGCGCGTCCGCACGTGCACTCCGTGCGCCGGCCGGTCGTTCGGGTAGCGGCCGGCGCACGGTCGTCGCCCGTCAGCCCGTGGCCGCCGTGAGGACCCGGCCCCCGAAGCCGCCCTTGGCTGCCAACACGACGCGGCCCCCGATCTCCACCGTGCCGTCCGGCGCGGGTGCGGTGAGGATCTGGGAGCCGTGTCCTTGCCTGATGTTGAGGGCGCGGCCGAGCTCGACGCTCAGCAGCATGGCCGCCGCGCCCGTCGCCTCGTCCTCGTCGATCCCGTCGTCCCTCCGCGGGAAGGCCCGAGCCCGTACACGTCCGGCCGCCTCGTCCTCCCAGGCCCAGACGTAGAGCCAGCCCTCGCCGGGCGGCGGCCCCGTCAGCGCCTCGACCTCGGCGGCCGACCCGTACCGCTCCAGTGCCCTGGGCGGCGCCCACTCGGGGCGGGCCGTGATCCAGGTGAACTCGCCGTCCTGGCGGGCGAACACGTCCCCCACGGTCAGTTCCAGGATCTCCAGGTCGAGCAGCCAGGCCGCGCCGACGAGTGGATGCCCGGCGAACGGCAGCCGCAGACCGGGCGTGCGGATGTCGACGGTCCCGCGCTCCGGGTCGTCCACGAACACCGTCTCGCTGAAGCCGAGTTTCCGGGCGAGCGCCTGCCGGGACTCGTTGTCGGGGTACCTGCGCCCGTCGCGTACGACGCCGAGCGCGTTGCCGTGCCGGCCGTCGGGGCCGCAGAACACACGCAGTACGTCGATGCCGTCGGGTACGTCGAAGTCGTTCACCTGGGCATTCAAGCACCGTGCGGGGATCCGTGACGCCGCAGGGCCCGTGCCGTCCGGATCAGCCGGTGCGGCGGCGCGCCGCGATCACGACGCCCGCGCCCGCCACGACGCGGCGAGGTGCGCGCCGACGGACGTCCGGCCTCCGCGTGGTCCGCGTCCGAACCCGCCCGGCGCCGGGCCGTGCTGCCACAGTCCGCCGGCCTGCCCTGCCCTTCCCGTTCCCGGTCGAGGACGTCGTACGGCGGGGCGGGCGCCCTGGGCGGGAACGGCCCGGGAGGACGGGGACGACGCCGCCGTCGTCGCGGCGACGGCCACGACGGAGGTGGCGGACTTCGCCGCCCGCCCGTTCTCCGCGCTGTCGGGCGGCGAGCGGGCCCGGGTCGCGGTGGCCGGCCCGCCCGCCGGGGTGTTCACCGGGGCGCTGCTCGGCGAGGTGTACCGGCAGCCGGTGGAGGTGTTCCCGCACCCGCGGACCGGGGGGCCGGTCCGGACGCCGTGAGGTCACGGTGTGGGCGCTGTATCTCATCCCCGCACTCGCGCTGTTCCTCGCCCCGGTAGGGTTCGGACGGTCAGTGCGGACGATGGATCAGAAGGCGCAGAAGGCAACGGATGAGAAGGCTGGGTCGACTGGCGACGGGGCTCGCGACGGCGACGGTGCTGAGCGTGACGGCGAGCGGTTGCGTGACGGTGCACGGCGAACTGGAAGTCGTGCCGGGCGCGACGAGGTCCGAGGCGGCACAGGCCCTCGACGACTTCACGGTCGCCTACAACAAGGCGGACGAGGCGTACGATCCGGCGCTGGACGCGGACCGGGTGACGGGTTCGCTCGGCGCGATCAACCAGGCCGGCCTGACGGCACGCCAGAAGAACAATCCGGACGGCAACCCGGCGCACAAGCCGCTGGAGCTGTCCGACGCCTCGTACACCATCCCCGAGAAGGCGGGCTGGCCGCGCTGGTTCGTCGCGGACACCGACTCCAACCGCGACGAGGACGGCGGGAAGCTGGACACCCGCTGGCTGCTGGTCTTCGTCCGCGCGGAGGCGGACGCCCCGTGGAAGGCCGCCTATCTGGCGGTCGTCACCCCGTCCCAGGTGCCGAAGTTCCGCAAGGACGCCGACGGCTGGGCGCAGCCGGTGCCCGCCGGGGACACGGACACGGCCCTGGCGACGAGCCCGGCGGAGCTGAGTACGGCGTACACGGACTTCCTCAAGGACGGGACCCCGGACGTCTTCGCCCCGGGTGCGACGACCACGGGCTGGCGGGACGCGCGCAAGAACACCCGGCGGGCGGGCTTCTCTTTCCAGTACGTCGACCAGGCGCTGGACAGCGGGACGTTCGCGCCCCTGGGCCTGACGACGGAGGACGGCGGGGCGCTGGTCTTCTTCAGCAGCAGGCACTTCGAGCGGCAGACCGCGGCGAAGGGCCTCCGGCCGGAGGTCACGGCGGACGTGCGGGCCCTGCTGACCGGCGAGGTGACGACCACCCTCACCAAGGAGCGGGTCTCCAGCCAGCTGGTGTACGTGCCGAAGCGGGGGGCCGGGGACGCGGCCGGCAAGGTGCGCGTCCTGAACAGGCTGCCCGGGCTGATCGCGGCACAGGGCTCCTGACCGCGGCCGGGCACCACCACCCCCGTCGGGCCACCGCCCGTCGGGGGCTCTCCTCAGCGGCTGAGCGGCCAGGCCACCGCGTCGTGGTCGAGATCGCTCTCGTCGGCCGTGTCCGCGTACTGCGCACAGGCGTCGGTGAGCGTCTCCAGGAGGTTCAGCGGATCGGGCAGCGGATGCTCCGGGCCCCGGATCCAGTGCACGTCCAGCTCACCGGGGAGCCGGGCGGGCGGCAGCAGGACGTAGCTCCCGCGGCAGTGCCAGCGCAGCCCGGGGTGCTCGTCCATGGTCTCGGGGTGGCAGTCCAGCTCGCAGGGCCACCACTCGTCCTCGTCCTCGGGGGTGCCGCGGGTGGCGGTGAAGAAGAGGATCCGGTCGCTGCCGGACTGGGCCACGGGGCCGACGTCGACGCCCGCTTCGAGGAGGCGTTCCATGGCGGCGAGGCCGGCCGGGAGGGGGACGTCGAGGACGTCGTGGATCATGCCCGTCGCGGTGATGAAGTTGGCCAGCGGCTGTCCGGCGGCCCAGCGCTCGATCTGGTCGCTGTCGGTCGTGGACTGCGTCTGCCAGGCGAACGAGACGGGGTGCCGGGCGGGGGTGGGGCAGCCGACGCGATCGCACGAACATCGGTATCCGGACGGGTGCGCGGCGGGTGAGATCGGCATTCCCGCCTCGGCGACGGCCAGGAGCAGCGCCAGCCGGGCCGCGTCGTCGGCTTCCGGCTGTGGTTTCGGCCGCCGGCGCAGCCACTGGGAAATCCTGCCCTCTGTGCCGCGATAGCGGCCGGAATCGGCGCCCATCTATCCCCTCACCTCAGCGGTTACCTGTCCATGGTCCCACCATCCTGCTCCTCGGGTGGCCAGAGTTGCCAAGCGGGTGTCCGGGTGGCCACACAGAGGCGAGCACACCCGTACGGAACGTCACGGCGGAGGGGCCCCGGTCAGGGCCTGGGCGACAGCCCTCCGAGGGCGTAGTCGACGATCGTGTCCGCGTACGCGTGGGTGAGCGGAAGGGTTCTCAGCAGCCAGCGGTGGGTGAGCGGGGCGATCAGCAGCTCCAGCGCGACGCGCGGATCGACGTCCGCGCGCAGGTCTCCCGCCTCCTGCGCCGCACGCAGACGTGTGACATACAACTGCATCGACGGATCGAGCAGCCTCTCGACGAACTGGGCCCCGAGGACCGGGTCGACGATGCCTTCGGCGGCGAGCGCACGGGTGGGTGCCTCGGTGACGGGGTCGTTCAGTTCGTCCACGGTGGCCCTCAGGACCGACTTGAGGTCCGCCGCCAGGTCGCCGGTGTCCGGGATCCCGTGCCCGCCGCCGCCCTCCCCCGCGTCGCCCTCCCCCGCGCCGGCGGCCTCCTCGGCCTGCCGGGCCGCCAGGTCGAGGAACGCCTCCATGAGCACGGCGGCCTTCGAGGGCCACCAGCGGTAGATCGTCTGCTTGCCGACGCCGGCGCGGGCGGCGATACCCTCGATCGTCGTCCGCGCGTATCCCGTCTCGCCGACGAGGGCGAGGGCCGCGTCGTAGATCGCGCGGCGGGAGCGGTCGCTGCGGCGGCTGGAGTCCGGGGTTCTGTGGGATGACATCCACCCAATCTACAGCTCACGGTCCGAAACGTATCGTCTTGTGGCCCTTGTGGAGTCCGGTCGGCGTCCCCCGGACGTCACTCCTGTGAACCACCCGATCGGATCACTGCGCATCGGCCCCGAGCGGCGCACCATGAGTGCACGCACAGACCGTGCGCGTCCCACCGTTCCGCAGCTCCGGCTGCCGTTCGTGAGGAGCCTGCATTGACTCGTGACGCCACCCCTCGTCGCTACCTGATGTGCGCCCCGGCCCACTTCGAGGTCACGTACTCCATCAACCCGTGGATGGACCCCTCTAAACCCGTGGACCTGCCCCTGGCCAACACCCAGTGGGAGGACCTGCGCGACCGCTACCGCTCGCTCGGCCACACCGTCGAGCTGCTCACCCCCCGCCCCGACCTGCCGGACATGGTGTTCGCCGCGAACGGCGCCACCGTGGTCGACGGCCGTGTGCTCGGCGCCCTGTTCGCCTACCGGGAGCGGTACGCGGAGGCCGAGGCGCACCGGGAGTGGTTCCGGGCCGACGGCTGGACCGACATCCATGAGCCGGACCACGTCAACGAGGGCGAGGGCGACTTCGCCGTCACCGCCTCGTACCTCCTGGCCGGGCGCGGCTTCCGGTCCAGTCCGCTGTCCCACGGCGAGGCCCAGGAGTTCTTCGGACGGCCGGTGATCGGCCTCGATCTGGTGGATCCGCGCTACTACCACCTGGACACGGCGCTGTGCGTCCTGGACGACGCGGCCGACGAGATCATGTACTACCCGGGGGCGTTCTCGCCGGGCAGCCGGGCCGTACTGGCACGCCTCTTCCCGGACGCGCTCGTCGCCGAGGAGGCGGACGCCGTGGCGCTGGGCCTCAACGCGGTCAGCGACGGGCGCCATGTGCTGCTCCCGCAGGCCGCCGTGGGGCTGCTGGATCCGTTGCGGGACCGGGGCTTCGAACCGGTCCCGATGGATCTGGGCGAGCTGCTCAAGGGCGGCGGCAGCGTGAAGTGCTGCACCCAGGAGCTGCGGCCCCGGACGGTTCCCTAGAGGTCCGGCTCGGCGTGGGGCGGCCAGGCGTCGCCCCACGCGGTGTCCCTGGCGGCGCGGTACAGCTCGCCGTGCCGCTTGGTGACCGTGGCGCGCCGCAGGCCCTCGTCCCGGGTGCAGAGCTCCAGCAGCACCTGGCCCTTGCGGATCTGGGGCCTGCGGGTGACCCGTTCGCGTACGGGCACGGTGGGGAAGCGGGTCGCCGCGACGTAGCTGAACTTCTCGTCCTCGTGGCTCAGCGAGCCGCCCTTGACCTGGCGGTGCAGGGACGAGCGGCTGACCCGTGCCGAGAAGTGGCACCAGTCCTTGCCCGGTTCGATGGGGCAGGCTCCGCTGTGCGGGCAGGGTGCGGCGACGGTCAGCCCGGCGGCGACGAGCCGGTCGCGGGCCTCGATGACGCGGGCGTAACCGTCGGGGGTGCCCGGCTCGACGACGACCACGGCCTGGGCGGCGGCAGCGGCGGTGTCCACCAGGGTGGTCCGGTCCGCGGGCGTGAGCTCCTTGAGTACGTACGAGACGGTCACCAAGTCCGTGGGCGCCAGCTCCAGTGCCGAGCCGATCCGGGCCCGCTGCCAGGTGGCGTCGCGCAGCCCGGGGATACCGGAGGCCGCGGCCAGCTCGCGGCCGAGCGCGAGGGCGGGCTCGGCCCAGTCCAGGACGGTGGTCCGCGGCCCGTCCCACTGCCCCGCGACGGCCCAGCTCGCCGCGCCCGTACCGCCCCCGACGTCGGTGTGCGTGGCCGGCTCCCACTCCGGTGCGGCGTCGCGCAGGGCGGCGAGGCAGGCACGTACGGCCTCGAAGGTCGCGGGCATCCGGTACGCGGCGTACGCGGCGACGTCCGAGCGGTCCCGCAGGACCGGCGCGTCGGTGGGGGTGGTCCCGCGGTAGCTGGCGATGAGCCGGTCGACGGCCTGCGCGGCCTTGGTGGGCGGCAGCCCGTCGAGCAGCGCGGCCAGTGCCGCGCGCAGGGCTTCCGCGGTGGGGAGGGTGGCGTTCACCGCCGAATTGTAGGCGCAGCCGGCCTGCCTCCCGCAGCCCGGTGGTCCGGGCTCCCGCAGCCCGGTGGTCCGGGCTCCCGCGGCCCGGTGACCCCACCCTCCGGGGCCCGGCGGTCCGGCCTGGCGCGGCCCGGTCTCCGGCCCGCCGCGAGCCGGTGTCCGTCCCTCCGCGGCCCGGTGGTCCGGCACGGAACGGCTGCGGAACCGAACTCCTCTTCGCCACAGGCCTGTTGCTATGCTGACCGGCGCCCGGCCGGGACCGGCGGGAATTGCTCGGGGACTTGTTCATCGGGGGGACCATGAGACAGCGGATCGTGCGCCTCACTCTGGTCGGCGGGGTGCTCTTCCTGGCGCTTCTGCTCCTGCTGGCGACCTGTGGAAGCGAGGGCGGCGAGGACGACGGCAAGCAGCGAAAGCCGGCCGCGTCCGCGAAGAACCCGGGCCCGGCGACACGGCTGACCGTTCCCTCCACGTACACCACGTCCCGTGGCTGGGAGGTCGTGGGGGCCGGACCCGACTACGCGGTCTCCCATCCGGCCGCCCGGCTCGCCTATCTGGTCCGGGAACCCGAGCAGCGCTACCGGCTGCGGACCGTCGATCTGGAGACCGGCCGCGACGGCTGGAGCGGTGAGGCATGGCGCCCGCCGGACCCGCTGCGCTTCCCGAAGCTGCTCACCATGGCCCAGGGGGACCGGCAGTTCTTCGTGACCTGGGCGTTCGGGAAGATCGGTGACGGCCCCGCGCCCCTCGAGACGTTCGTCTCCCTCGACGTGTACGACGCCATGAACGGCGAACGTCTCCGGGTCGAGGTGCCGTGGTCCGGTGCGCCGACGATCACGGCGACCGGCCCCGGCATCGTGATCAGCGACGGCCGGGCGAACAGCGCGGTGGTGGACCCGGTCACCGGAAAGGTCTCCGAGGTCGCCGCCTCGGCGGTGAGGTATCCGAAGGGCTGCACGACCTGCAAGCGGCTCACCGAGGTGCGCGGGCAGACCACACAGGGGCTGCTGCTGAGCGGGTCACGCGAATTCTGGGTGCGGGACGGCTGGTTCAGCCGGAAGGTGGCGCCCAAGGGCTCCGATCCCCGCTCCGGGGTACCGACGTCCGTGACCTCCGGCCTGGTCCTGGCCAAGTGGCAGCTCGCCAAGGGTGCGAAGCGGGCCGCGACCCACGAGCTGTGGACGGTGCACGAAGCGGGGAAGGGCAGAGCCGTCGTCTCGGTGGAGTGCCACCGGCCGGCCATAGCGCCGGGGCGGCCTCCGCAGGCCCTCGTCTCACCCTCGGGCAGATATCTGGTGGCGGGGAACCTGGCCTTCGACCTGGAGGCGAAGAAGGGGTTCTGCTTCGAGGACAAGGCCGGGGCGCCGCTGTTGACACTCGCCTCGGTCACGGACGACGGCACGGCGTACGGTGCGCGGAACGCCCGCGACGCGGCCGACGCCTTGGAGGGCGGCGGCATCCCGGTCGTCATGAACTTCACGACCTGGGGCTTCGACCCGCTGTCACCGAACGAGCGGCTGCCGGACGTGGAGTCGTCCGGCACCGGCGTGTTCCGCTGGACGGACCGCAAGGACCGTCTGCATCTGCTGGGCTACCCGCGCACCGGCTGATCCGACGACCTGGTTTTGTTCCGCCACGGCCTGCACAGCACCAGGAAGCAGGCCACGGCGGACAGGGCGCAGACGACCTGTACGACGGCCATGGGTACGGCCGTGTCCTCCCCCGCGATCCCGACGAGCGGTGAGGCGATGGCGCCGATGAGGAACGACGACGTGCCGAGCAGGGCGGAGGCGGATCCGGCGGCGTGCCTCGTCCGCATCAGGGCCTGGGTGTTGGTGTTCGGCATGGCCAGGCCCATGGCCGACATGAGCACGAACAGTCCGACGGCGACGGGCAGGAGGCCGACCTCGCCGAAGACCCCGGAGGTCATCAGCAGCAGGGCGACGGCCGCGAGGGAGATGACCGCGAGGCCGAAGCCGAGTGCCTTGTCCAGGCTGACCCGGCCGACGAGGATCTTGCCGTTGATCTGGCCGACGGCGATCAGGCCGATCGAGTTGACGCCGAAGAGCAGGCTGAAGGTCTGCGGCGAGGCCCCGTAGATCTCCTGCACGACGAACGGTGACGCGGCCACGTAGGCGAAGAGTGCGGCGAAGGCGAGGCTGCCCGCGACCATGTAGCCGGTGAACACCCGGTCGGCCAGCAGTCCGCGCATGGTGCGCAGCGCGTCGCCGACCCCGCCGGTGTGCCGGTCCGCCTCGGGCAGTGTCTCGTGCAGCCACTTCCAGACGACGAGGGTGAGCAGGACACCGACGACGGTGAGGACGGCGAAGATGCCGCGCCAGTCGGTGAACCGGAGGACCTGTCCGCCGATCACGGGCGCGATGACGGGGGCGACTCCCGAGATGAGCATCAGGGTGGAGAAGAACCTGGCCATCTCGTCGCCGTCGTAGAGGTCACGCACGACGGCCCGGGAGATGACGATGCCGGCCGCGCCGGCCAGGCCCTGCAGGAGGCGGAATCCGATGAGGAGTTCCGCGGAGGGGGCGAAGGCGCAGATCGCGGTGGCGGCCACGTAGACGATCATGCCGAGGAGCAGGGGCTTGCGCCGGCCCCATCGGTCGCTCATGGGCCCCACGACGAGCTGGCCGAGCGCCATGCCGGTGAGGCAGGCGGTCAGGGTGAGCTGGACGGTCGAGGCCGGGGCGTGCAGCGAGTCGGTGACCGCGGGGAGCGCCGGGAGGTACATGTCCATGGACAGCGGCGGCAGGGCGGTGAGTCCGCCGAGGACCAGCGTGACCAGGAGCCCGACACGCCGGGCCGCGGCAACGGCGGCGGTGCCGGGAAGAGTCGGTGGGTGGGTGTGGACTATGTGCTCTTCGTGTCGTTCCTGCTGGGCCCGGCTCACGCCGCTGTCCGGCATCATCGTCTCCGCTTCGTTGAATCCGCATCTATGCTCTCAGGTCAGTCGTAGTGGTCGATACCTTTTCTGTGAGGCGGGCGGCATGAGCGGGACTGTGCGTTGGGGTGTTCTGGCGACGGGCGGCATAGCCGCGACGTTCACCGCGGACCTCCTGGCGATGAAGGACTCCGGGGCCGAGGTCGTGGCGGTGGCCTCCCGCTCGGAGGCGTCCGCGAAGGTGTTCGCCGACCGGTTCGGAATCGAGCGGGCGTACGGCAGCTGGGCGGAGCTCGTCGCGGACGACGACGTCGATGTCGTGTACGTGGCCACGCCGCACTCGGCGCACCGGGAGGCGGCCGGGCTGGCGCTGGAGGCCGGGAAGCACGTGCTGTGCGAGAAGGCGTTCACGCTCAACGCGCGCGAGGCACGGGAGCTGGTGGCCCTGGCCCGGGAGCACGGGGTGTTCCTGATGGAGGCCATGTGGACGTACTGCAATCCGCTGATCCGCCGGATGACGGAGCTCGTGCGGGACGGTGCGATCGGCGAGATCCGCACGGTGCAGGCCGACTTCGGTTTTCTGGGCACGTTCGGCGCCGAGCACCGGCTGCGCGACCCCGCCCTGGGCGGCGGCGCGCTGCTGGACCTCGGGGTCTATCCGGTGGCGTTCGCGCAGTTGCTGCTGGGTGAGCCGGACCGGGTGCAGGCGGACGCGTTGCTGTCCCCGGAGGGCGTCGACCTCAACACCGGGATGCTGCTGGGCTGGGAGTCGGGGGCCACGGCGCTGCTGAACTGCTCGATCGTCGGGGATCTGCCCACCACCGCTTCGGTCACCGGCACGGCCGGGCGGATCGACTTCCCGCAGGGCTTCTTCCATCCGGAGCGCTTCATCCTGCACCGGACCGGCCGGGAGCCCGAGGAGATCACCACGGGCCCGGGCCCGCAGGGCCTTTCGGGCATGCAGTACGAGGCGGCCGAGGTGATGCGTGCGGTGCGCGCGGGTGAGACGGAGTCCCCGCTGGTGCCGCTGGACGGTTCGCTCGCCGTGATGCGGACGCTCGACGCGGTACGTGACCGTGTCGGCGTCCGCTATCCGGCGGACGGCCTCGCCTGACCGTCCGGCCGTACGGCGTCACGCGGGGGTGAGCCCCTGGTTCCCCGCCTCGGTGACGAAGGACGCGGCGGTGGTGACGGGCGCACCGGGTGTGGTGACGGCCGGCAGCGTACGGAAGTCGGCGCGCGCCTGCTCCGTGCCGAGGGTGACGAGGGCGTAGCCGCGGCGGCCGTTGTAGAACTTCATGTGCGGGTTCGCCCGGGTCTGGTTGGTCCAGCTGGCCGGCTTATCGGCACCGTCCTTGCCGCTGGAGATCGAGGTGGCGACGATCTCCGTGCCGACGGTCCGGGAGGCCGGGTCGTCGAAGTCCTTCTTCAGGTCGAAGCCGTAGCCGACGTGCACGTCACCGGTCAGCACCATCAGGTTGTCGACCCCGGCGGCCTCGGCCCCGGCCAGGATCCGCTGCCGGGAGGCCGGGTAGCCGTCCCACGAGTCCATGGACAGCTTGAAGGCGTCGGTCGGTACGTCGCGTCGCCGGGCGAAGGTGACCTGCTGGGGTACGACGTTCCAGAGGGCGCCCGAGTTCTTCCAGCCGTCGAGGAGCCAGCGCTCCTGCGTGGCCCCCGTCATGGTGCGCGACGGGTCCTCGGACTCCGGTCCGGGGACCTTCCACCCGTCGCCGTACGCCTGGTTGCTGCGGTACTGGCGGGTGTCGAGGATGTCGAACTGGGCGAGCCGGCCGAACCGCAGGCGGCGGTAGAGCCGCATGTCGGGGCCGGTGGGGCGCTGCGGGGTGCGCAGCGGCTGGTTCTCCCAGTACGCGCGGTAGGCGGCGGCCCTGCGCAGCAGGAACTCCTCCGGCGGGACGCTGTTCTCCGGGATGCCGCCCGCGTAGTTGTTCTCGGTCTCGTGGTCGTCCCAGGTGACGACGAAGGGGTGCGCGGCGTGGGCGGCGCGCAGGTCGGGGTCGGACTTGTAGAGGCCGTACCGCATCCGGTAGTCCTCCAGCGTCGCCGTCTCGCGGTTGTAGTGGTCCGGCAGGACGCGGTCGGTGTAGTTGCGGGCGCCTCCGGTGGCGGTGACCGCGTACTCGTAGAGGTAGTCGCCGAGGTGGAAGACCACGTCGACGTCCTCGGCGGCGAGGTGCCGGTAGGCGGTGAAGTAGCCGTCGTGGTAGGCCTGGCAGGAGACGGCGGCCAGGGTCAGCGAGCTGGTGCGGGCGCCGCGGGCGGGGGCGGTGCGGGTGCGGCCCGCGGGGCTGGTCCAGTTGCCCGCGCGGAAGCGGTAGTAGAACGTACGGCCGGATTCGAGGCCCTTGACGTCGGCGCGGACGCTGTGGCCGAACTCCGGGTGGGCGGTGACCGATCCGCGTCGGACGACACGCGTGAAGCGCTCGTCGCGGGCGATCTCCCAGCGGACCTGGACCCGGGTGGCGGGCAGTCCGCCGTCGGCCTGGTAGGGGCGGGGGGCGAGTCTCGTCCACAGGAGGACGGAGTCGGGCAGCGGGTCGCCGGAGGCCACACCGAGGGTGAAGGGGTCCTCGGTGATCTTCCGGGCGTCGAGCTCGGTGGCGCCCGCGACTCCCGCGGTGGGGAGGTTGACGGCGAAGGCCAGCGCGGCGGCGGCCCCGGTGACGGTGAGGAACCTGCGGCGGTCCACGCCCGCGCCGAGCTGCCGGGCGGCCGCCCGCAGCTCCGCGGAATGCCCCTGCCGACCGGACGTACTGCTCATCTGTACGGCTGCCATATGCCCCTCCGGTGCCGGATGTTGTCAGAGGCATTGGAGTGCGGGGCGACGACGTTCCGTTGGCGGGTACACAACATCCTTATGGCGGTGCGATGAGATCCGGATGCCGCCCGCCGCCAAACCTGCCGTACGCTGCCGGGCCATGAACGCTGAGCGGAGAATCGCTGTCGTCACGGGTGCGGGATCGGGCATCGGCAGGGCTGTCGCCCTCACCCTCGCGGGTGCGGGCTGGACGGTGGTGCTGGCGGGGCGGCGGGCGGCCACCCTGGAGGAGACCGCCGCGGCGGCGGCGGGCCGGACGGTGTGCGTACCCACCGATGTGAGCGACCCGGACGGGGTGGCGGCCCTCTTCGCCTCCGTACGGGACCGTTTCGGTCATCTCGGGCTGCTCTTCAACAACGCGGGGACGTTCGGGCGCCCGGCGCCGGTCGAGGACATCGCGTACGAGGACTGGCGGGCGGTGGTGGACGTCAATCTGACGGGGGCGTTCCTGTGCGCGCAGGCGGCGTTCCGGCTGATGAAGGAGCAGGACCCGCAGGGCGGCCGGATCATCAACAACGGTTCGGTCTCCGCCCACGCGCCACGCCCGCACTCGATCGCGTACACGGCGACGAAGCACGCCGTCACGGGCCTGACGAAGTCGCTGTCGCTGGACGGGCGTCCGTACCGGATCGCCTGCGGGCAGATCGACATCGGCAACGCGGCGACCGACATGACGGAGCGGATGCGGACGGGGACCCTCCAGGCCAACGGTGAGGTGGCGGTCGAGCCGGTGATGGCGGCGGCCGACGTGGCCCGGACGGTCCTGCACATGGCGGATCTGCCGCTGGAGGCGAATGTGCAGTTCGCGACGGTGCTGGCGACGGCGATGCCGTACGTGGGTCGAGGCTGACGGATTCACTTCATCCTCGCCCGCAACTGACCCTTGAATGACAGATTTTGCACGCTTTCGTCGATTTCACCTTCTGGGACTGGGCAAGCGCGTGCTGCCCGTATGCTGCTGACCTTCACCTGACGCACACAGGAGGACCACACCGCATGCGCATACGCACCGCCGCGCCCCTCGCCCTGGCCGCCGCCACCGCTCTGGCCGGCTCACTCCTCGCCTCGGCCCCGGCATCGGCGGCCTCCCACCAGAGCGGGCTGCACCTCGGCAAGATCCAGTACGACAGCCCCGGCAAGGACACCCGGACGAACACGTCCCTCAACGCCGAGTACGTGGACATCCACAACAACGGCACGTCCAAGCTGCAGCTCAAGGGCTACAAGCTGAAGGACGACACCGGCTACACGTACACCTTCGGCAGCTTCACCGTCGCGGCCGGCAAGACGGTGCGGGTGCACACCGGCAAGGGCAAGAACACCGCGTCGCACGTGTACTGGAACCGCGGTTCGTACGTGTGGAACAACACCGGCGACAAGGCGCGGCTGTACAAGGCGACGGGCACGCTCCGGGACTCCTGCTCCTGGACGAAGGGCACCGGCGTCAAGGTCTGCCACTGACCACGGCGAACGGGCCGGCGCGGGCCGGGGGGCCGCGGCTCGGTTCGGGGGGGGCCCGGGGGGGACCGCCCCCCGGCCCACCCCCGGAAGTCTTCCCCGGCCCAGCCGGGGAATGCCCGCGACGGCGCCCGGGTTGACGTGCGCATGAGTCGACTGCCCGGTACCGAGGTCCTCCGCTACACCGCCTTCTCCGCCGACCCAGACGGCGGCAACCCCGCCGGGGTCGTCCTGGACGCCACCGGGCTGGACGACGCGGCGATGCTCGCCGTCGCCGCCGGGCTGGGCTACAGCGAGTCGGCCTTCCTCACCGCGCGGGACGGCCGGGGCGGGTACACGATCCGCTACTTCAGCCCCAAGGCCGAGGTCCCGTTCTGCGGCCACGCGACGGTCGCGACGGCCATCGCCCTCGCCGAACGCGACGGTCCCGGCGACCTGGTGTTCACCACCCGCGCGGGCGAGGTCCCGGTCACCGTCGTCCAGGAGGGCGGCGAGCTCCGCGCGACCCTCACCAGTGTCGAACCGCACGTCACGGACATCGCGCCGGACGACCTCGCGGAGGCCCTGGCCGCGCTGGACTGGCAGGCCACCGACCTCGATCCCGCGCTGCCGCCCCGCATCGCCTACGCGGGCGCCCGCCACCTGGTGCTGGCCGCCGCGACCCGGGAGCGACTGGCGGACCTGGACTACGACTTCGCCCGCCTGGAGGCGCTGATGCACCTCCTGGACCTGACCACGCTCCAGTTGGTGCGGCGCGAGTCGGAGACCGTCTTCCACGTCCGCGACCCGTTCCCGGTCGGCGGAGTGGTCGAGGATCCCGCAACGGGCGCGGCGGCCGCGGCCTTCGGCGCGTACGCGCGCGAGCGCGGCATCGTCCGGGACGACGCGGTCCTGACCCTGTACCAGGGGGCGGACATGGGCCGCCCCGGCACCCTCACGGTGGAACTGCGCCCGGACGACACCCGGATCAGGGTGAGCGGCACGGGTACCCGAATCGGCTGACCGGCGCGAGGGGCATCCCCCTCGTCACGCGCACCCACCCCACGAGCACCCACATCCGTGGGCCCCGCGACCCCCGGCACCCCCTCAGCCCACGTACACGCCCGCCCGTGCCGCCGCGGCCGCCGCGTCCGCCGCGCGGTCGGCGGCGGCTTCGTCGAGTGGGTCGCCGCTGGCCAGCAGGCGGTAGTAGAGGGGGGCCGAGACGGCCCTGATCACCTCGCCCGCGTCGGTGCCCGCGGGCAGTTCGCCACGGTCGACCGCCGCGTCGACACAGCCCGCCCACTCCGCGATGCGCACCGCGTAGAAGCGGTGCAGCGCCTCGGCCGTACGGGGGTCACAGGTGGCCGCGGCGATCACCGCGGCGAAGAGAGGACCCTGTCGCGGGTCGGTCAGGGTCCGCACGACCAGCCGGGCGTTGGCCCGCAGGTCCTCGTCCAGGGAACCCGTGTCCGTACGCGGTACGGACTGCTCCGCCATGTCCGTGAGCAGGTCGGCGACCAGACCGCCCGTGCCGGCCCAGCGCCGGTAGACCGTCGTCTTGCCGACCTCGGCGCGGCGCGCCACATCGGCGAGGTCGAGCCCGTCGAATCCGTGCTCGACCAGCGCGTCACCGGCCGCCCGCAGGACGGATTCGCGTACCCGGGCCGTGCGACCACCGGGCCGGACCATGCCCGGCTCCGCTCCCTCGATATCCATAACGGGTCTCCAGTTCCATTAATCGACTCAATCCTGCTACGGTGACTCCACCCTAACGGAACCACGGACCCGTTAGCGCCTTCACCTTCAGGAAAGGGCCCACCATGTCCACGTCCCGCACGGCGCCCCCGGCCGCTCCCCCGGCCCCGGTCTCTCCCCTCCCGCGCATGACCGGACGGCAGAAGCTCGTCCTCGTACTCCTCCTCGGCGCACAGTTCATGATCGCCGTGGACTTCTCCATCCTGAACGTCGCGTTGCCCGCCGTCGGCGAGGGGCTCGGCTTCTCCCTCTCGCACCTCCAGTGGATCGCCACCTCCTTCGCGCTGGCCGCCGCGGGATTCACGCTGCTGTTCGGCCGCATCGCCGATCTCGTCGGCCGCAAGCGCCTGTTCATCGGCGGCATGGTCGTACTCGGGCTTTCCTCGGTGCTCGGCGGCCTCGCCACCTCCCCCGAGGTGCTGCTCACCGCGCGGGTGCTGCAGGGCCTGGCCACCGCGGCCGTCACCCCGGCCGGTCTCGCGCTGCTCACCACGGCGTTCAAGGAGGGCCCGCTGCGCGAACGCGCCCTCGGCCTCAACGGCGCCCTGATGTCGGCCGGTTTCACCGCCGGGGCGATCCTCGGCGGGCTGCTGACCGATCTGCTCTCCTGGCGCTGGGCCTTCTTCGTCAACGTCCCCGTCGCCGCACTCGTCGTGGCCCTCGCCCCGTCCGTGATCGCCGACTCCCGGCCCGCCGCCCGCCCGAAGCTCGACGTGCCGGGCGCGGCGACCGTCACCGGCGGTCTGCTGCTCCTCGTGTTCGGGCTGACGCAGGCCGGCGAGTCCGGCTGGCTGGCGCCCACGACCCTGGCCGCGCTGCTCGCGGGCGGGGCCCTCCTCGTCGCCTTCTGGTTCGTCGAGAAGCGAGCGGCGGCCCCCCTGATCCCGGTGCACATCCTGAAGCGGCGCAGCGTCATCTGGGGCAACGCCACCGGACTGATCGCCTTCGTCACCGAGACCTCCCTGGTCTTCCTGCTCACGCTCTACCTCCAGGAGGTCCTGGGCTACTCGCCGCTCGCCACCGGCCTCGCCTTCGGTGTCCTGGGGGTCGGGACCGTCATCGGCGGCATGCTCGGCGGCCGTGCGGTGGGCCGCTTCGGGAACCGGCGCACGATCGTCCTGGGCGGTGTCGTCCAGGCCGCCGCCACCCTCTCGCTGGTGGCGCTCGGTACGTCCGGCGGCTGGATCCAGCTCCTGCTGGCCGCGACCTTCGTCGGTGGCGTCGGCAACATGCTGATGATCGTGGGCTTCATGGTCACCGCCACCTCGGGGCTCCCCGACGAGGAGCAGGGCCTGGCCACCGGGCTCGCCACGATGACGCAGCAGGTCGGCATCACGATGGGCATCCCGGTGATGAGCGCGGTCGTCACCGCGCGGATGGGCACGGCGACCGGTCCCGACGCGGTGCTGTCCGGCGTCTCGGCCGCGGTCCTCGTCAACTCGGCACTCGTGCTGGCCGGTGCCCTGCTCGCGGGAGCCTTCCTCGGCCGGCCCGGCCGACGGACCTCCGCCGGGTGAGTCGGGCCCGGTTCCGTGACCCGTCCGCGACAGGATGACGGCCATGGCACAACCCCTGACCGTCCCCAGCATGACCGCCGGACCCGATTTCGTCCTGCGCCCCTGGGAGATGAGCGACCTGCCCCTCGTACGCGAGGCGGCGGCGGACGACTACATCCCGCTGATCACCAGCATTCCCTCGCCCTACTCGGACGAGGCGGCCGAGGCGTTCGTCCGGCGCCAGTGGGAGAGGGCGGAGACCGGTGCCGGATACCCGTTCGCCATCGTCCGCACCCGGGACCGGCGACCGGTCGGCTCCATCGGACTCTGGCTGAGGGACGCGGCGGAGGGCCGGGCGACGGTCGGTTACTGGATGACCGGCCCGGCCCGGCGGCAGGGGGTGTCGGGAGCGGCACTCCGTACGGTCACCACCTGGGCCCTGCACGAGCTGGGCATCCCCCGCGTCCAGCTCCTCGTCGAACCGTGGAACACCGCGTCGGCGCGGACCGCCGAGAGCGCCGGGTACGTCAGCGAGGGGCTGCTGCGCGGCTGGCAGAGGATCGGCGACCGGCGCCGGGACATGGTGATGTACGCACGGCTCGACGAGAGCCGCCCGACGGCCGGGTTCGGTTGAGCCCGCGGGCCCCGGCGCACCGGCCTCACGTCAGCGGCCCCGGCGCACCGGCCTGCCGGCAGCGGTCCGACGTCCACCGGTACAGCACGTCGGGTTCCTTCTCCTCGTTGCGGCTGCCGTCGTCGTACGCGACCGCGACGAACCCGTGCCGCTCGTAGAAGGCGCGCGCGGCGGTGTTGCGGCGGAACGTGTACAGGCTCAGCTCCCCGCGCGAGGCCTCCTTGACCAGGCCCAGCAGCCGCGACCCGATGCCGCGCCGCAGCGCGTCGGGCCGCAGGTAGAGCTGGTCGAGCTCGTCACCGTCCAGGGCGGCGAACCCCAGCAGCTCCCCCTCCGCGTCCTCGGCCACCCACACCCTGCTGCCGGGCAGCAGGGTGTGGGTGATCCAGGCCTGTGTGTCCTCGTCGTCGTGCACACGGGGGAGGTAGGGCAGGACCGCCGCGCGCGAGGCCAGGAAGACCCGGGTGACGGCCTCCGCGTCCCCGGGCGTCGCGGTGCGCAGCCGTACGCCGGCTCCGGCCTCGGGTTCTAGCACTTCGCCGGCTTCGGTTCGCCCGGCGCGGGCTGTTTCATGACGGGCTTCAGATGCAGGTCGTACAACCCGGCCCACCGCGAACGGCTCCCGCCGGACGACTTCATGATCTCTCCCAGCGCGCCGCACACCTCGGCGTGCAGGCCGGTCTCGGTCGCGTCCATCGCGACACCGTAGCCCTCCGTGTCACCCTCGATGTTGTCGAGTGCCTTCGTCTCGTCGGAGTACTTGTCGGCGAGACCCGCGACGATGACGTCGTCCGTGGCCACCGCGTACACCGGGGTCCTGGGGTCCAGCAACGCCTTGACGCAGTCCTCGAAACCGGGCCGGAGCACCTGCTGGTCGGCCATGCCCTCGTTCTTGATCCAGGCCTCGTAGACCGACTTCCTGGCGGTGCAGACCTTCGCGCTGGAATCCTTCTGCAGGTCGCTGATGTCGTTGTAGGGCCTGTTCTTGCGCACCAGGAGCCCCTTGAGGGCCTGGTAGTAGGGACCGGCGAAGATGACGCCGTCCCTCTTCTCGCGTTCCGCGTTGATGCTGTACGAGGCCAGCACGATGTCCACCCGGTCGGCCTTCCCCAGATAGTCGCTCCGGTTACCGGAGTTGACGCGTACGAAGGTCACCTGGTCGTCGTCGAAGCCCAGGTGCCGGGCGATCTCCATGCCCATGTCGACCTCGAAGCCCTTGAACGTTCCCTTGGTCTCCACACTCAGTCCGGGCTGGTCGGACTTGACGCCGATCCGCAGCACGGCGTGCGTGTCCCGGAACAGGGGCGGCGCCTCGCTCCCGCCAGTCGTCCCCTCTCCTGACTCCGCGTCGCCCTTCGTGCCGGTCCCGTTCTGCCCCCAGACGAACCATGCCCCGCCCGCGAGCAGCGCCGTACAGAGCACGGCGACCGGCACCGTCCACCTGCCCCGGCGCCCACGACCGGGCGTCTCCGGGCGGACGGCCGCGGGAGGCGGGTCCTGCCGGGCGGGTTCCGCCGGCCGCTGGGTGGCCGGCGTGTCGAGCGTGAGCACGTCCCGGGTGACGGCCTGCAGCATGCGCTCCGCCTCGGCGGCGTCGGGGCGGAGCAGGGGGTCCTTCCGCAGCAGTGCCTCGACCAGTGCGGCGAGCGGCCCGGCGTACTTCATGGGCGGCACGGGCGACTCGCGTACGGCGATGAACACCTCGTAACCGGTCGTCCCGTCGAAGGGACGCCTGCCCTCGACCATCTCGTAGAGCGTGACGCCGAGCGCCCACAGGTCGGACGCGGCCGTCGCGGGGTGCGGCTGCGCGGCGCTGCGGCTGAGGAGTTCGGGCGCGAGGTACTGCGGTGTCCCGATGATCTCGTGCGCCCGGGTCACCTGCACGGCCCCCTCGAAGGTGGCGATCCCGAAGTCCATGAGGAGCGCGCGCCCGTCGGGCCGGAAGAGGATGTTGTGGGGCTTCACGTCCCGGTGCAGTACCCCGGCCTCGTGCACGGCGGTCAGTCCGCGCAGCACCTGGAGCCCTATGCGCGCGGCGTGTGGCACGGACAACTGCTGCTGCTCGCGCAGGAGGTCGGCCAGGGAGCGCGAGTTGAGCAGCTCCATCACGATCCAGACCTGGTTGCCGTCCTCGATCACGTCGTGCACGGCGACCACGTTCTGATGCCCGATCCTGGCGATGGCCTGGGCCTCGCGCCGCGCCCGGTTCACCCACTGCGCCTGGGCATCCGGCGTCACGGCCCCGGGGTACAGCAGCCCCTTCACCGCGACCTTCCGGTCGAGCCGTGTATCGAGGGCCTCCCAGACCACTCCCATCCCGCCACGCCCGAGCTGACTCTGCAGCCTGTAGCGGTCGGCGATCACTGTGTCCGGACCGATGCGCATGCCGTCGCTGTCCATCCGACCCCCTGTTTGTGCTGTTGTGGTGAGCAACAATAGACGCTGCGTCAGGGCGCGAACGATGAGCCGGGCAGAGGTGTTCGAGCCATCCCCCGGCGCGCGGGGCGACCGTTCCAGCAGGGGCGCACGGTGTCATGTATCGCCCCTGACCGTCCGAAAAGGGCCCTGCCGCATGACGGCCGACGCACTGTGCTCGGCGGCACCAGGGGAGGGGCGAGAGAGCCGGTAGGTATCCCCGCAGGCCTGCCTCAGCGCAACAGGTCGCTTCCCCCGCGCGGAACACCCCGCAGGTGACGTCCCGCATGTTTCATTCCCAGGAGGAGGCGGTGGCCGTCGTCGGCCATGACGAGGCCGCTCACGACGGCCTCGCGCATGATGTCGACGGTGTCCTTGACGCAGATGCCCTTGCGACGCGCGTAGTGGCCCGCTTCACCGTCGTCAGTGATCCACACGGAGGTTTCGAACCCCCTGCGATGCTCGATGACGACCAGCGTCTCCGCCTCACCCAGGTGCTGCAGGGGCCGGAACGGGGAGCCCGCGAAGACGGCGCGGCGAATACGATCCACCAGGGCGGTTTCGGCCGGGGAGTCGATCTCGATGGGGTCGCCGAGCCATCCGCCGGCGAATACCTGGCTCAGCTTAGGCCAATACCGTTGCGACTGCTCGGCCTCAGCCGCGACAGCCTGCGTCCAACGGCCGCGGCCGTCAAGAACCTTCTCCAGAAGGCTCAGACGGTCGACGGAGGAGAAGTTGCACAGCACGGTGTTGTCGGGGAACCAGCAGTGGCGCGTCATGGCTGGAAGACCAGGTCCCCTTCGCCCACGTCCGTATCCGTAGTGGATGGTGCGCGATCCGGTGGAACCGGTTCGGGTTCGAGCAGACTGCGCATGCTGTCCACGTCCACGCCCGTGTACGCGGCCAGCGGGCGCAGGGTGGTGTCGCCGGCGAGGTACGCCTCGTACAGCAACTGCGCGGGACGGAACGGTAGTCGTCTGGCCAGCGCCCATGTCTTGCGGGCCTCGAAGAGGTCGCTCTGTCCGGTGAGCCAGTGGCAGGTCTGGGTCGTGAGGCCGCGCAGTCTGTCAGCCGTCTCCGGTGCGATGACACCCAACTGGGCGAGCCGTGCCGCGAGTGCGCTCGGTGACACCTGGAAGCGCACGACCAGCATGGTGAGTTGCTCGTCCGTGAGGTCGTCTTCCCCTACCGCTGAACTGATCTCGCTCCGGGGCATCAGAAGGTTGGCGGCGAACACGTTGGCGCGCACTTCCGTCAGATCCTTCTGGTGTCCCGGGGACAGATGAGTTTCCGTCAGCAGGTCCTGGGCATCCCTGGCCAGAATGTGTCCGAGCTCGTGGGCGAGGGTGAAGCGCTGACGCGTCGGCACGCCGGTCCGGGCGATCATGACCAGCCGGAATCCGTCCGCCTGCCAGGCAGCCCCGTCAATCCCCTCCGGCAGTCCGACCTTCGCCACGTCGACGCCGAAGGTGTGCTCCATTACCTGGAGCAGCTCGGCGGTGTCCAGGCCGCCGACGGTGGACGAGCCCGCGGCGGTGAGTCGGGCGAGTGCGTCCTCCGCGAGAGCCACGCCCTGGTCGACGTAGCGCTTGAGGTCCGAGCGGACAGGGGGCAGCTCCGGCAGCTCGGGCGAAAGGCCCAGGAGGTCGATCACCTCGTGTGCCGTGGTGAACCTTTCGACAAGGTCCTCGAGTCTTCCTCGACCGTGCTCGTCGACTGCCGGTGCGCTGGTACGGGCAGCAAAGGCAGGGCGCAGCGGTTCTCTTCCGGTCAGCAGCCAGTCCACCGTGGTGCTGCCGAACTCGGCGATGCGGGCGAGGTCGAGAGACGTGAACCTGCGGATGCCGCCGAGAGACTTCGACAACTTGTCAGGGGTCAGCCCGATGGTCTCGGCGAACGCCGCCTGACTGGCCGAAGCCGCCCCCATGACGATGCGTACACGATCAGTCACAGTCGCAGCCATAGGTTCACCGTAAGGGCAAGATGCGAAAATCGCAACACGCCGGAATGCGCGTCGCCTGCTCCACTCGGCCAATCGGCCGGCCTGCCAGGAGTTCCGTCGACAGCAGCGCCACGTACGTAGCCACGGGGTCCGGTTCGAACAGGTGTGGACCGGGTTCAGGCGAAGCCCTTCAATCCACGAAAGTGGCTGTCCTGTGTTTCCACTGGCCAGAAGCCCTGGGGGGCAGACGAGTCGGGCTGTACGCCGGGTTCTGTCGCCCGGTCGCCTCGCGGCGGCCGGGGAGACGGCCATCCATCTAGGACCGGCATTGCTGCCGGTCTCGTGCGGTCTACCCGCGAACTCGGGCGAGCAGCCCTCGGACGTTCGCGCAGGACCGTCTTGCGACGGCCCCTCTTGACCTTGCTCCGGGTGGGGTTTACCTAGCCGCCTGAGTCACCTCAGGCGCTGGTGGTCTCTTACACCACCGTTTCACCCTTACCCGGGACCGAGGTCCCGGGCGGTCTGTTTTCTGTGGCACTGTCCCGCGAGTCACCCCGGGTGGCCGTTAGCCACCACCCTGCCCTGTGGAGCCCGGACGTTCCTCGGGAGGATCCGGGGATCCTCACGCGGCCGTCCGCCCGGCTCGTCTGCCGTGTCGTCCATGCTACCCGGCGCCTTCCCGGCCCCGGACCGCGAAGGCCGCGATGCCCGCCTCCCAGGCCGCCGCGAGGTCGGCGCCCGGAAGGAAGCGGTCGTTCAGTTCCAGGGTCACCATTCCGTGGGCGAAGGCCCAAGCGGCCCGGGCCCGGTTCTCGTCGCCGCCCGCCGCCCGGAACAGCGGGGCCGCCGCGGCGTACACCGCGCCCACGGGCAGGACCGCGCGGCCCATGGTGAGGAGGTAGAGGTGCGGGTGGGCCAGGGCGTGGGCGCGGTAGGCGGTGGCGAGGCCCGCGAAGGAGCCGGGGGCCTCGTGTTCCGCGGCCTGGAGCATCTCCGCGGTCTCGCGAAGCATCTCGCCGGCCAGCGCCGTCACCACGGACGACTTGTCCGGGAAGTACTTGTAGAGCGTCGGTGCCTTGACTCCCACCCGGTCGGCCAGCCGGCGCATGGTGAGCGCCTCGGCGCCCTCCTCCTCAAGGAGCGTGCGTGCGGCGGCGACGATCTGCCGGGGCCGGCCCGTGGGCGGGACGGTGGCGAGGTCACTCATGCGTGAGCCTCCTTCGGGCGAGGGCGGAACGGAGTCGGGACGGTGCCGGGACGACGTCGGTACGCGGTCCGTATCCGAAGGGGTGATCGTACGAGAGAGGGACAAGCCGGTCGCCGGGGGACCTTGACCCTGCCGCAGCGTCAGGGTTTCTACTGGCCCCATGCGTATCGGAGAGATCGCCGCGCTCGTCGGAGTCACCTCCCGGGCGATCCGGCACTACCACCATGTCGGTCTGCTGCCCGAGCCCGGGCGCCGGGCCAACGGCTACCGGGCGTACAGCGTCCGGGACGCGGTCCTGCTGGCCCGGATCCGGCGGCTCACCGAGCTCGGTCTCGGTCTGGACGAGGTGCGCGACGTGGTGGCCGACGACGCCGGGCGTGGACTCGTCGAGGTGCTGGGCGAGCTGGACGCCGATCTGGCCCGCCAGGAGCGGGAGATCGGGGAGCGGCGGCGGCAGTTGGCCCGGCTGATGGACAGGCCGGTGAGCGGCCGGGAGCCGGTGTCCCCGGCCCTTGCCGAGCTGCTGGGAGCGGTGCCCGCCACCGACTCCCCCACCGCTGCCAAGGACCTGGAGCACCTGTCGCTGCTGGAGGGTGCGGACGGCGCCGCCGAGGTGTACGCCGCGTTGCGGCCGATGGCCGGGGACCCTGCCGTCCTGGTCCTGTACGAGCGGCTGGACGAGCTGGCCACGGCGACCGTGGACGATCCCCGGATCGCCCCGCTGGTCGCCGACCTGGTCGCAGCGGTACCCGCCGGCCTGCTCGACGCGCTTCCGTCCGGCGGGCCGGTCCGGTCGGGTTTCGGGGAGGCGCTGCTGGCCGACTACGCACCGGCTCAGGCCGAGGTGGTGCGCCGGATGATGGCCGCGATGGCTTCACGACCGGCCGGGGGGACGCGATGAGTGCGCGGATCGCGCGCGCGGCGGCGTGGGGGGTTCTGCCCGCCGAACTGGCCCTGGTGGTCTGTCTGGTGGCGGGTGTGCGGATACCCGTCGCCCTCCTCCTCGGCGCCGAGGCCCTCGTGCTCGCCGTACTGGTGGTGGAGGCCGTGACGCTGTGGCCCCTGTACGCGGCGGGGAGACGGGCGGGGGCGGGACGCCGGAACGCGCTGCGGGCGGCCCTGCGGACGTCGGTCCCGGTGCCGGTCCGGCGGCTGGTGGCGCACGAGGTGCGGGCCCTGCACAGTCTCGGGCTGTGGCTGCTGCGCCGTCGCCACGGCGTTCCGGAGGGTGCGGTGGCCGTCCCGTACACCGGGCCGCAGACGGCGATGATGTACGGGCTGGTCTTCGTCTCCCTCGTGGAGACGGTGATGCTGGCCCTGCTGATCCCCTGGCCGGTCGTGCACCGTGTGGTGCTCGTGGTCGACGTGTACGGGGTGGTGCTCCTCCTGGCCCTGCACGCGGCCTGCGTGACCCGGCCGCACGTGGTGGGCGCGGACGGTTCGCTGCGCCTGCGCCACGGCGGGCTGCTCGATCTGCGGATTCCCGCGTCGGCGGTCGCCGGCGTCCGGGTGGACCGGCGCTACCCGGAGGGCCGGTCGGTCCTGCTGCACCCCGACGGCGTACTCGACCTGTCCGTGGGCAACCAGACCACGGTGACCGTGGAGCTCACGGGTCCGGTCGCTTTCGTACGGCCGATGGGTGAGCCCGGTACGGCGCACACCGTCCGCTTCCACGCGGACGACCCCCGTGCCGCCGTCGCCGCGCTCACACGCGTGCGAACCGCGCCTCCGCCGAGCCCGGACCGGCCTGGGTGAGCCGCATCCGCAGGCGTTCGCCGAGCGGGAGCGGGGTGTCGGAATTCCATCCGGGCGACGATCGCCGGGGTCCTCGATGTGGACGGTGCCGACGGCCGGGCGGTCGTCCTCGACGTCGATCGCGTAGCCGTCGAAGACCGAGCCCACCCGGTCCTTGAGCGCAGCCGCCTCGACGGGGTCGACGCACTCGCGCTCCACGGTGTCGGCGCGACGCGTGCCCTCCGCCATCCCCCCGGGCAGGCCGGGCAGCGCCTGGAGCACCTGGCCTGTGGTCGCCGTCCCCGGTCCGTGGCGCCCCCGACGCGGGCAGGCACCGGGGGCACGGCGCCCGTGACCCGTACCCTTGTCCAGGGGTTCCCGCGCCGCCGGGGGCCCCTCTGTCACGTACGAAGGAGACACCCGTGCTCGTCCTGTTGCCGCCCTCCGAGGGAAAGGCCGCCTCGGGGCGTGGAGCGCCCCTGAAGCAGGAGTCCTTGTCCCTGCCCGGCCTCGCCGGGGCGCGGGCGGCGATCCTCGACGAGCTGGTCGAGCTGTGCCTGGCGGACGAGGACAAGGCCCGGGTGGTGCTCGGCCTGAGCGAGGGGCTGCGCGGCGAGATCGCGAAGAACGCGGAACTGCGCACGGCCGGGACCAGGCCGGCCGGGGAGATCTACACCGGGGTGCTGTACGACGCCCTCGGTCTGGCCTCGCTGGACACGGCGGCGAGGCGGAGGGCCGGGAAGTCGCTGCTGGTCTTCTCCGGTCTGTGGGGCGCGGTCCGGGTGGGCGACCGGATTCCGTCGTACCGCTGCTCGATGGGCGTGAAGCTGCCGGGGCTGGGCGCGCTCGGCGCTTACTGGCGCGCGCCGATGGCGTCCGTCCTGCCGGAGGCCGCCGGGGACGGGCTCGTGCTGGATCTGCGGTCGTCGGCGTACACCGGGGCGTGGAAACCGGCGGGCGCGGTGGCTGAGCGCACCGCGAGCGTGCGGGTGCTGCAGTCGCAGAGGGTGAACGGGGTGGAGAAGCGGTCGGTGGTCAGCCACTTCAACAAGGCGACCAAGGGCCGGATGGTCCGCGATCTGCTGGTCGCCGGGGCGAAGCCGAAGGGGCCCGCCGAGCTGGTGGGGGTGTTGCGGGACCTCGGTTACACGGTCGAGGCGCAGGCCCCGGAGCGGGCCGGGCGGGCGTGGGCGCTCGATGTGGTGGTCACGGAGATCCACTGACGCTCGTTGCATCCTATGCAACGCTCATTGCGTAGGATGCGGTTCGCGCGGCAGGATGTGCTCATGACCTCCTCCGCGCCCGCCGCCCTGCCCGCGTCCGCCTCCGTCCTGGACCTCGCGCCCGTCGTCCCCGTCGTCGTGCTGGAGGACGCGGCCGACGCGGTGCCCCTGGCCCGGGCGCTCGTGGCGGGCGGACTCCCGGCGATCGAGGTGACGCTGCGGACCGCCGCCGCGCTCGACGCGATCCGGGCGATCGCCGCCGAGGTGCCGGGGGCCGTGGTGGGCGCCGGCACCGTGATCTCCGTACGGAACGTGACCGAGACGGTCTCCGCCGGGGCGCGTTTCCTGGTCAGCCCGGGCTGGACGGACACCCTGCTGGACGCGATGAAGGCGTCGGGCGTGCCGTTCCTGCCGGGGGTCTCCACGACGTCCGAGGTGGTCGCGCTGCTGGAGCGCGGGGTCACCGAGATGAAGTTCTTCCCGGCCGAGGCGGCCGGCGGCACCGCCTATCTCAAGGCCCTGTCCGCCCCTCTGCCCCAGGCCCGGTTCTGCCCGACCGGCGGCATCTCGCCCGCCTCCGCGCCGACGTATCTGGCGCTGCCCAACGTCGGTTGCGTGGGAGGCAGTTGGATGGTTCCCGGTGACGCGGTGGCGGCGAAGGACTGGGTGCGGGTGGAACGGCTGGCGCGTGAGGCATCCGTCCTGCGGGGCTGAACACCGGCCCGTCGGTACGGGGTCGGGGGCGGGCCCACGCCGCGCGGCCGGGCCGTGGTTCCGTGCCCGGAGTCCGGCGGGCGGTCAGCGCAGCGTCTGGACCGCGTACAGCGTGCCGATGCCCAGGGCGAGGGTGCCCAGCAGGAGCCGTAGCGCCGTTTCGGGCAGGCGGGGCTGGAGGCGGGCTCCGAGGTAGCCGCCGCAGAGACCGCCGAGGCCGCAGGTCAGGCCGAGTGCCCAGTCGGGCGCGATGTCGCCCGTGGCGGTCAGGGACAGCAGGGCGTACGCACCCGCTCCCGCGAGGGAGGTCACGAACGTGCAGGCGAGGGCGGCGGGCGCGACCTTCGCGACCGGGACCCCGCGCCCCACGAGGATCGGCCCGAGGAGCGAACCCCCGCCGATCCCGTAGATCCCTCCCGCGACGCCGACGGCCAGGGCCAGTCCGGTGGTGGCGCGGGGGGACGGTTCCGGGGCGACGGCGCCGCTGCGTGAGGGGCGCAGGGTGCGGGCGCACAGCCATGCGCCCAGCGGGAGCAGCAGGACGGCGATGAACAGCCGGAAGACCGCGGGGCCCGGCACGGCGAAGACCCTGATCACCGCTCCGGCCACCACCCCGGGCACCGCGCCCAGGACGAGCAGCCGGGTGAGCGGGCCGCGCAGTCCGCCGCTGTTGCGGTAGCGCAGGAGGGCTCCGGGGCACGACACCACGTTGTACAGCAGGTTGGTGGGTGTCACCGCGGGGCTCGGCACACCGAGCACGCTGAGCTGCACCGGCAGCAGGAACACCGCGCCGGACACGCCCACGGGTGCGGTCGCGGCCGAGATCAGCAGCCCGGCGAGGAAGCCGAGCAGCCCCGTGGGCCAGCTCACCCGCCCGCTACCGCAGGTGCGAGGTGTCGTTGAGGACCCTCAACGAGGGATTGCCGTCCGCGTAGTACGCCACCGTAGAGACGGAGGCGGGTGAGAGCTCCATGCGGAACAGGGACTCGGGCGGGGCGCCCAGTGCGAGCCTGACCAGGGTCTTGATCGGGGTGACGTGGGTGACCAGGAGTACCGTGCGTCCCGCGTGGCGGGAGATCAGGCGGTCGCGCGACGCGGACACCCGGTCGGTCACCTCGGCGAAGCTCTCGCCGCCGCCCGTGGGGGCCGCGTCGGCGGACGCCAGCCAGGCGGTCAGGTCAGCGCCGTGGCGCTCCCGCACCTCGGCGAAGGTGAGGCCCTCCCAGGCGCCGAAGTCCGTCTCGCGCAGGCCGTCCTCGATGCGGACCTCCAGGCCGAGCCGGGCGGCGACGACTGCCGCCGTCTCGCGGCAGCGGCGCAGCGGGGAGCTGACGATCTCCTGGACCGTGCCGAGGGCGGCGAACGCCCCGGCGGCGCGGGCGGCCTGGTCGCGGCCCGTGGCGGAGAGCTCGGGGTCGCTGCCGCCGCTGCCGGAGAACCGCTTCTCGGGGGTGAGCGCCGTCTCGCCGTGCCGGAGCAGGACGAAGGTGGCGGGCGCCCCCAGGTCGGGGGTGCCCCAGCCCACGTGCGGGGCGGCCGGCGCGGGGCGGGCGGCGGCGGCCAGGGCGGCGCGGACCTTCGCCGCGCCCGCGACCGCGTCCCCGGGCGGACCGTCCTGGACCGGGTCAGGGGCGGGCGTGCGCGGCGGGGCGTCCAGGGCGGCCGTCGAGGACGACGGCTCCCACTGCCTGCCCCGCTTGCCCGCGTCCATCGCCTCGTTGGCGAGCCGGTCGGCGTGCTTGTTCTCGTTGCGCGGGATCCACTCGTACGTGACGGAGGAGACCGGCAGGATGCTCGCGGCCTGGGCCGCGAGCGGTTTCATGTCGGGGTGCTTGATCTTCCAACGCCCAGACATCTGTTCGACCACTAGTTTGGAGTCCATCCGGACGCGCACTCGCACGTCCGCGTCCGCCTCCGGGAACAGCGCCTTCGCCGCCTTCAGGCCGGCGATCAGGCCCCTGTACTCGGCGACGTTGTTCGTCGCGACGCCGATGTACTCGGCGGCCTCGGCGAGCGTCTCGCCGGTGACCGGGTCGATGACGGCCGCGCCGTATCCGGCGGGCCCCGGGTTGCCCCGGGAGCCTCCGTCCGCCTCGACGACCAGCTGGCGGGGTGCGGGCATTACAGGCCCGACTCCGAGGTGCGGACCAGGATGCGGTGGCAGTTCTCGCAGCGCAGCACGGTGTCGGGGGACGCCGCCTTCACGTCGTTGACCTCGGTGATGTTCAGCTCCAGGCGGCAGCCCTCGCAGCGGCGCTGGTAGAGCCGGGCGGCACCGACACCGCCCTGCTGGACGCGCAGCTTGTCGTAGAGCTTCAGCAGGTCGGCGGGGACGGAACCCGCGACGACCTCGCGGTTCTTGGTGACGCCTGCCGCCTCGGTGTCGAGCTCGTGGGTCGCCGCGTCCCGGCGGGCGGTCGCGTCGTCGACCTTGGCCTGGACGGCGCTGACGCGCGCGGTCAGCTCGGTGACGCGCTCCTGGGCGGACTCGCGGCGCTCCATGATCTCCAGGACGACGTCCTCGAGGTCGCCCTGGCGCTTGGCCAGCGAGGTGATCTCGCGCTGCAGGCTCTCCAGGTCCTTCGGCGAGGAGACCGCGCCGGAGTCGAGCCGCTGCTGGTCGCGGGCGGCGCGCTGGCGCACCTGGTCGACGTCCTGCTCCGCCTTGGTCTGCTCGCGGGTGGTGTCGCTCTCCTCGGTCTGCGAGGCGACCAGCAGGTCGCGCAGCTGGGCGAGGTCACTGTTGAGCGCGTCGATCTCCGCGTGCTCGGGCAGGGACGTCCGCTTGTGGGAGAGCTGCGACAGACGTACGTCGAGGGCCTGGACTTCGAGGAGTCGGATCTGGTCGGCGGGCGCGGCGTTCAGTTGGGGGCTCCAGAAGAGTGGTGGGTGGTCCAGGGGTCGGTGACCCGCTTCGAGACATGGACCCGCAGGTCCCATCCGTGGCGGTCGGAAATTGCGTCGAGCTGCGCGGCGGCCTGCTCGCACCAGGGCCACTCGGTGGCCCAGTGTGCGGCATCGACCAGGCCGAGCGGCGAGTGCTGGACGGCCTCGGAGGCCGGGTGGTGGCGCAGGTCGGCGGTGAGGAAGGCGTCGACGCCCGCCGCCCGCACGGCGTCGAAGAGGCTGTCGCCGGAGCCGCCGCTCACCGCGACCCGCCGCACCACGGCGTCCGGGTCACCCGCGAGCCTGATGCCCTGCGCGGTGGCGGGCAGCCGGGCCGCGGCGCGGGCGGCGAGGTCGCGGAGGGTCTCGGGGTGGTCGAGCTCGCAGATCCGGCCCAGGCCGCGGCGCCCCCCGGCATCGGTGGGGTCGGGCACGAGGGGGCCGGTGACCCGCAGGTCGAGGGCGGCGGCGAGGGCGTCGGAGACACCCGGGTCGGCGCTGTCGGCGTTGGTGTGCGCCACGTGCAGGGCGATGTCGTGCTTGATGAGCCCGTGCACGACGCGGCCCTTGAAGGTGGACGCCGCGACCGTCGTCGTACCGCGCAGGTAGAGCGGGTGGTGGGTGATGATCAGCTGGGCACCGAGGGTGCGGGCCTCGTCGGCGATCTGCTGGACGGGGTCGACGGCGAAGAGGACCCGGTCGACCTCCGCCTCGGGGTCGCCGCAGACCGTGCCGACCGCGTCCCAACCTTCGGCCCGCTCGGGCGGCCAGAGGGCGTCGAGCTCGGCGATGACTTCAGACAGACGGGGCACGGAGGAAAGGCTACCTGTCCGGCGCGCCCCGTCGGCCCTGGCTGCGGGCACCCGTACGGGCGGACCCGCAGCCGGTCACGAATCGTTACTTCCCGCTACTTCACGAGGTCGGCGCGGAGGTCGTCCAGGACCAGGTCCGCGGAGGTGACGCCGAGGCCGAGGTACCAGGTCTCGTCCGAGACGTCCTTGGCCTGACCTGCCTTGACCGCCTTGAGGTTCTTCCACAGCGGGTTGGCCCGGGCGGTGTCGCGCTCGGTGGCCTTCGGGTCGCCGTAGACGCCGGTGAAGATCCAGTCGGCGTCGGCCTCATCGATGTTCTCGGGGCTGATCTCGGCGGCGAGGTCGTCGATCCGCTGGTTCCCGGGCCGCGGCAGTCCGGCGTCCTGGAGGATCGTGCCGATGAAGGAAGCCTTGGCGTACAGGCGGATGCGGTCGGGGAGGTAGCGGACCATGGAGATGGTCGGCTTGTCCGGGCCGATGTCCTCGCCGAGCTTCTTCGCCTTCGCCTCGTACGCGTCGAGAGCGGTCTCGGCCCGGGCCGTCCTGTCCAGCGCGGCGGCGTTGAGGAGGTAGTTCTCCTTCCAGGTGAAGCCCGGACGGATGGAGAACACGGTCGGCGCGATCTTGGAGAGCTCGTCGTACTTGTCGGCGGCGCGCAGCTGGCTGCCGAGGATGAGGTCGGGCTTCAGGCCGGCGATCGCCTCCAGGTTCAGGCTGTTGATCGTGCCGACGTTCTTCGGCTCACCGGCGTCCTTCGCCAGGTACGAGGGGATGGCCGCGTCACCCTCGGAGGGGGCGTAACCGACGGGCTTCACGCCGAGCGAGACGACGTTGTCGAACTCGCCGACGTCCAGGACGACGACACGCCTGGGCGCGGCCTTGATCTCGGTGCTGCCCATGGCGTGGGTGAGCGTACGGGGGAACTGGCCGGCCTTCGCGTCCGTGCCGTACGCCGCGGTCTTCTTCGCCGCGTCGCCGAAGTCCTTGCCGCCCGTGGCGACGGCCGCCTTCCGGTCGGCGCCCACGTCGGCCTTGCCGCCCGAGGCGTCGTCGCCGCCGCACGCCGAGAGGGAGAGTGCGGCGGCCACTGCCAGGCCGACTGCGGCGGTACCGCGGCGACGAAGGGACATCTTTTACTCCAGTTCGGGACCTGCACAGGAAACTCTTAGGATTGCCTCACCTTAGTCAGGGATATCGGCGGCAGCACAGTCACCCCCCTCCCCACAGGCGAATCCGGACATCGCCACCCTTATGTGTGAAGTGCGGTGGCTGGTGTTGTTCGGCAGGAAGTGCGAAAACTAGCTTCGGTTGCCGGAGGTGATCGCACCATGACTGCCTGTGCCATCGAGAACGGGACCGCCGGAGCGGCGGCGGGTGCCACGACGCCCGAACCCGAACCCGCGAGACCGGACGGGTCCGGGGAGCCGGAGGAACCGCGCGCGACCGTGGACGGGGAGGGGGTCGCGGGTGCCGGCGGGACCGGCCGCCTCACGGAGCCCGCAGGGCGCGGCGGAGCCGTCGCGCCCGTGGTCGCCGTGTCCGTGGCCGCCGTGCCCGGGGCCGAGGTGCCCGTGGGCGCGAGGTCGCCCGGTGCCGGCACCCCTGGAGCGGCCACGTCCACCGGGGTGCTCGGGGCCGGCTGGACCCGCGTGGCCAAGACCGGCGCCCCGATCCGTGGAACGGCCCCGGCCCGCGCGGCCGGCGGGCGCACCCCGGCCGTGGGCGCGGCGGAGCCCGGCGGGATCACACCGCCCGCCCGGAGCGGCGAGCAGCCGCGAGCCGTCGCGCCGCCCGAAGCCGCCGGGGACGAGGTGCCCATCCCGCACGGGGAGTTCGACCGAGCCGGTCGGCATCGGCACGGGAGGCCCGACTCCCCGACCCGGCACGGGGAGTTCGGCCCGGTAGGCCGGCCCGACGAGTCCGACCGGTCGGCCCACCACCGTGAGTTCGACCGAACCGGCCCGTACGACGGGTTCGAGCAGCCCACCCCCCACGGTGAGTTCGCCCCATCCGGCCCGTACGACGGGTTCGAGCGGCCCGCCCCCCACCGCGGGCTCGGCCCGGCCGGCCCGTACAACGGGTTCGACCGCACCGCCCGGCCCCGCCCCACCGCCCCGACTCCTGGTCCCGTCCGACGCGCCGCCGCGTCCGACGCGCCGCCGCGTCCGGCGCCGCCCGTGCTCACCATCGCCGCCGACCACTCGTACGCGGCCCGGCTGACCACCGCCGCCGGAGCCGATCCCGCCTGGTTCCCGGAGCGCTGGACGCTCGACGGCCCCGAGCCGTACGCCGTGCCCCTCCCCCTCGACCAGCCGGAGGAGGCCGACTCCGATGTGCTGCCGCTCTCCGACGGGCGGGTGCTGATCCGGCGGCGGGTGGCCGACCGGCATACCTTCTCGCTGCTCTATCCGACCGGGCCCGGTACGGGTGAACTGCCTCTGGGCGCACTCGAATGCACGGACCTGACCCTCCTCCCGCCGCCCCCGGACGGCATGAGCGCCTACGCCCTGCTCCCCGGTGCACGCTCCACCGCCGTCTGGCTGGTCGCGGGCGGCGCCTTCGGGCCCGAGCACGTCGCGGACGTACCGGGGCGGTGTTCGGGCGGTGTCTGGCTGGACCGTGAGGGGCGACTGCTCGCCCTGGACCGGCAGTTGCCGGATGGCGGCCCGGTGAAGGCGGTCGCCGTGGACCTGGTGCGGGGCGGTGAGGTGACACCGCTGCTGCAGATCGCGCCGGACAGCGACGACCGGCTGCTGCTGGCCGACGCCGACAGCGGGCTGCTGCTGATCCGCTCCGACGCCCCCGGCCACGACCGGCTCGGCTGGGGGGTGCTCGGCAGTTGTCTGCCGGTGCGCTTCCCGGAGTGCCTGCGCCCCGCGGACGTGGCCGTGACGCCGTTCGCCGTGCAGCCGGGCCAGATGCTCATGCCGGAGAGCTGCGCCGTGGCGCTGCGGATCGACGGGGCGGCGGGCAGCTGGGTGGGGCTGTGGCGTCCGGAGGGACGTCGCCTGCACCAGGTCGCGGCGCCTGCGGGCTGGCTGGCCGGGGCGGGTTTCTGGACCCGGGAAGGGGTCCTGCACCTGCCGTACGAGCAGGCGGGTACACCGTGCGCCGTGGCCCTGGTGGAAGCCCCGGTGGACGAGGAACACGGACCTGCCACGAACGGAACGGAACCATCCGGGGCGGCCCTGCCTCCTGGTGTGTGCAGGCCCGTTCCACTCGGCCAGGCGCCCCTCACCGGCCGCACGGCACCTGGATAAACTCGGGACCAGGCCACGCAGTCGTCCCGCACGGGTACCGACGGTGACCGCGTCGGGTTGCGGTGGCGGGGCTTGCGACTCACACGTACGCGATTTCAACGGGGTGACTTCCCACATGTCTGAAACCCGAACCGACACGACCCAGACACGTCCGCCGGGGGCGGACAGGGACGCGGCCGGCTCCGGAAAACACCGAGGGGGCGAGTCGGCGGAGAGGACGACCGCGCAGCCGCACGGCCGCCACCGCCGTACCTCCGAAGGGAGTGGCAGAGCGGCGGCCTGAACCGCGCCGCGCACACCGGGGGCCGTCACAGCCACCAGGCCGTGACGGCTCCCGGCCGTGGACGCGCCCGGCCCTTCCCGGACTCGGCCCGCACCCAGGACATGTGGGCGCGCGGGCCACGGTCGCCCCCGCGCCGCGCACGCCCCCTACGCGTCCCTTCCCACGGCCGACTGCGCCTCGGGCTGCGCGAGGACCGGCGTCGCGGTCGGCTCCTGCGGGCTCCTGCGGGGACGCCCCGGCAGCCAGAGCAGCATCAGCACCGCCGCGCCCAGCAGCACCACGGTGGCGGTACGGAAGGCCAGCGCGTAGCCGGCGGTGAGCTCCGCCGCCCCGGTGGACCCGCCGGTGCGGGCCGCCGCGACCGTGGAGAGCACCGAGAGGCCCAGCGCACCGCCCATCGTGCGGGAGCTGTTGACCAGTCCGGAGACGAGGCCGGCGTCGCCCGGTGCCGCACCGGACGTCGCGAGCGCGGCCAGCGGGGTGGAGGCGAGTCCGGCGCCGGCCATCATCAGGATGCCGGGCAGGCAGACGGCGGTGAGGTACGAGCCGTGCACCCCCATCGTCGACTGCCAGCCGAAGCCGGCGGCGGCGACGAGCACGCCGAGGACGGCCAGGGTCCTGGCACCGGTCCGCGCCATGATCCGGGGCGCCGCCTTGGAGCCGAGGACGACGGCGGCGGAGGTAGGCATCAGGGCGAGGCCGGCCTGCAACGGCGTGTAGCCCAGCACGTTCTGGGCGTAGACGGTCATGAAGTACCACATGGAGAACGTCGCGGATCCCATGAGCAGCATCGACACGTTCGCCGACGAGACGGCCCGTACACCGAGCACCCGCAGCGGCATCAGCGGGGCCGCCGTCCGCGACTCCACCAGGACGAAGACGCCCAGCAGCGCCAAACCGGCGAGCAGCGGGACGAGTGTGGCGGAGGCGGCCCAGCCCGAGGCCTCGGTCTGCACGATGCCGTACGCCACCGCGGCGAGGCCCGCCGTGACGAGCACCGCCCCCGGCAGGTCGACCCGGCGCCGGTCGCCGGCCCGGCCCTCGGCCAGCCACAGTGCGGCACCGGCCAGGACGAGCGCGCCGACGGGTACGTTGATGAGCAGGACCCACCGCCAGGAGAAAGCGTCGGTGAGTACCCCGCCGATGAGTCCGCCGGCCGCCCCGCCACCGGCGCCGACCGCCATCCAGGTGCTGATCGCCTTGGTGCGGGCGGGGCCTTCGGGGACGGCCGCGGTGAGGATGGTGAGGGTCGCCGGGGAGAGAACGGCGGCACCGAGCCCCTGGGCGGCGCGGGCGGCGAGCAGCTGCCAGCCCTCCTGGGCGAGTCCGCCGGCCAGTGAGGCCACGGTGAAGAGGCCCAGCCCTGTCAGGAACATCCTCTTGCGGCCGTATATGTCGGCGGCCCGCCCGCCGAGCAGCATGAATCCGGCGAAGGCGATGGAGTAGGCGTTGACGACCCATTGCAGTCCGGGGCCGCTCAGAGCGAGGTCGGTGCGCATGGACGGCAGCGCCACATTGACGACGGACACATCGAGGACGACCAGGAACTGGCCGGTACAGGCCGCCGCGACCACCGCCCAGGTGCGGGTCCTCGATCGGGCGGGCAGCCGCTTGGGCGTGGGGGCGTCAACCATGGGTGTCATACTCGCAGGCACCCTGTGCCCCGTACATCGGTTTGGGGTCGCGACCGGGTCTCGGTCCAGGGGCGTAGGACCCTGTTCCGGACCACCGACGTTCCGCCGGAATACCTCGCGCGCACGAAATCGTTCAGTGTGCACACACTTGGCGGTCGGCGCGCCCTTTGGGCGCGCCCCCGCATGCTCCGCCCCGCTCGTTTCCCCTTCCTCTCTGCCCTGCCCGGAGGCCCCACGTATGCGACGGACGACGAACGAACAGCAGCCCGGGGAGCTCTCCAATCCGCGCGGGCCGGGCCGGGCCGGTGGTGTCGTCCCCGTGCTCGCGTTCGCGGGAATCACCGTCGCGGTGATGCAGACCCTGCTCATCCCCGTCATCAAGGACCTGCCGGTCCTCCTGGACACCGACCCGGCCGACGCGACGTGGGTGATGACCGCCACACTGCTCGCCGGTGCCGTCTCGACCCCGATCATGGGGCGGCTCGGTGATCTGTACGGCAAGCGGCGGATGCTGCTCGCCAGCCTCGCCGTGATGGTGTTCGGCTCGCTGGTCTGCGCCTCCACCGACGATCTCGTGATCATGATCGTCGGCCGGGCGCTCCAGGGCTTCGCCATGGGCGCGATCCCGCTCGGCATCGGCATCATGCGTGACGTCCTGCCGCGCGAGAAGCTCGGCTCGGCGATGGCCCTGATGAGTTCCTCGATAGGCGTCGGCGGCGGACTCGCCCTGCCCGCCGCCGCGCTAGTCGCCCAGCACGCGGACTGGCACGCGCTCTTCATCGGCTCGGCGGTCCTCGGGGTACTGGCCATGGCGCTGACCGTCCTCGTCGTTCCGGAGTCCTCTCTGCGCGCCCCCGGCCGCTTCGACCTCGTCGGCGCGCTGGGCCTGTCGCTCGGGCTCGTCTGCCTGCTGCTGCCCGTCACCAAGGGCGGCGACTGGGGCTGGACCTCGCCCACCACGCTCGGGCTGATCGGCGCGTCCCTGGTGATCCTGGTGCTGTGGGGGCTGTTCGAACTGCGCAGCCCGGCTCCGCTGGTCGACCTGCGCACCAGCGTCCGCCGCGAGGTGCTGCTCACCAACCTCGTGTCGATCATGGTCGGGGTCGCCTTCTACGCCGTCTCGCTGGTCCTGCCGCAGCTGCTCCAGCTGCCGGCGTCGACCGGATACGGGCTGGGGCAGTCGATGGTGGTCGCCGGGCTGTGCGTGGCACCGCTGGGCCTGACCATGATGTTCGTGGCCCCGCTGTACGCCCGCCTCTCGGCCCGCCGCGGCCCGAAGGCCACCCTGATGCTCGGCATGCTGGTCATCGCGATCGGCTACGGGGCGGGGCTGGGCCTGATGAGCGCCGCCTGGCAGACCGTGGTGATCGCGGTGGTGCTCGGGGCGGGGATCGGGCTCGCCTACTCCTCGCTGCCCGCGCTCATCGTCGGAGCCGTCGACGCGTCCGAGACGGGCGCGGCCAACGGCCTGAACACGCTGATGCGGTCGATCGGGACCTCGCTGTCGAGCGCGGTGATCGGCATGGTCCTCGCGAACACCTCGGTGCGGATGGGGTCGGTGGACGTACCCACCATGGACGGCTTCCGGACCTCGTTCGTGATCGCGACGGGTGCGGTGCTCGTCGGTCTGGTGCTGGCGGCGTTCCTGCCGGCCCAGCGGCCCGCGCGCCCGGTCCTGCTGGCGAGCAGCGCGGGCGACGCGGAGGCCGCGGCCCGGGCCGCGGCCTCCGCCCCCGAACCGGCCTCCGCCTCCGCACCGGCCTCCGCCTCCGCACCGGCCTCCGCCCCCGTACCGGCCGAGACGCCCCTACCGGCCGAGGCGCCCGTACGGCGCTGACGTGCGGGTCCGGGCTGCGGCACCGTACGCCCCCGCCGGGATCCCCGGCGGGGGCGTACGGCACGATGGGCGCCGGTCGACGCCCGTAGCCGATCGCCGCCCGTACCACCTGGAGGAATCCGTGACCGCCGAGCCCGCCGTCGCACCCGAGCCGGAGGTCCTCGCCGCCTTCGAGGCCGCCAAGGGCTTCATGCCGCTGCGCGAGGGGCTCGCCCTGTACGCCGCTGCCGTCGAGGCCACCGCGCTCGGGCTTCCGCTGCTGGAGGTGGGCACCTACTGCGGGCGGTCCACGATCCTGCTGGCCGCCGCCGCCCGCGCGGCCGGCCTGACGGCGCTGACCGTCGACCACCACCGGGGCAGCGAGGAGCAGCAGCCCGGCTGGGAGTACCACGACCCGTCCGTGGTGGATCCCGAGGTCGGCCTGATGGACACGCTGCCGGCCTTCCGCCGGACCCTGCACGCGGCGGGTCTGGAGGAACACGTGGTGGCGCTCGTCGGCCGGTCCCCGCAGGTCGCGGCCGTCTGGGGCGGACGGCTCGGCTTCGTCTTCATCGACGGCGGGCACACCGACGAGCACGCGGCCGGCGACTACGAGGGCTGGGCCCCGAAGGTCGCCGACGGCGGGCTGCTCGTCATCCACGACGTGTTCCCCGACCCGGCGGACGGCGGCCAGGCCCCGTACCGCGTCCACCAACGAGCCCTGGCTTCAGGCGAGTTCACCGAGATCTCGGTGACGGACTCGCTGCGCGTTCTCCGGCGTACCGGGCCGGGGGCCGGGGACCACGGATAGCATCGCGGCGTGCGTGACGACGAGAGCCCTCCCCCCACTTCGCGCCCGGCGCCGCGCCTTCGGCCGCTGATCACCGCGGCGGCCCTGGCATCCGTGTGCCTGACCGTGGCCGGTTGCGGGGGCGGTGGCGTGACCGGCGGGGCCGGACCGCGCCCCGGCAGCGGCGCGGCCACACCGTCCCCGTCCGCCTCGTCCGACCCGGCCGGGACACCGTCGCCGCCGTCCCCCTCGAAGAGCCCGTCCCCCGCGCCCACATCCGGGAAGCCGCTGCCCGAGGGGCCGTTGACGGGCCGGACCGTGGTGATCGATCCGGGGCACAACCCGCGCAACCGCGACCACACCCGGGAGATCAACAGCCAGGTGGACATCGGTACCGGGCGCAAGGAGTGCGACACCACGGGCACCGCCACCGACTCCGGTTACGCGGAGGCCCGGTTCACCCTCGACGTGTCGCGCCGGCTGCGGACGCTGCTGGAGGCCGAGGGCGCGAAGGTCGTCCTCACGCAGGACGACGACCGTCCCTTCGGCCCGTGCGTCGACGAGCGTGCCCGGATCGGCAACGAGGCCGGTGCCGACGCCGTCGTCTCGGTCCACGCGGACGGTTCCGCTGTGGGCAACCGCGGCTTCCACGTGATCCTTCCGGCGGCGGTGCGCGGAGGTGCCGCGGACACCGCGGACATCGTGGCGCCTTCCCGTGATCTCGGCGAACGGATCGCGGGCAATTTCGTACGCGCTACCGGAAGCGCTCCTTCCAATTACATCGGTGGCAATACCGGGTTGGACACCCGCGAGGATCTCGGCGGCCTGAATCTGTCGACCGTGCCCAAAGTGTTCATCGAATGCGGCAATATGCGTGATCCGAAGGACGCCGCCCTGCTCACGAGCGCGGGCTGGCGTCAGAAGGCGGCCCTGGGCATCGCCGAGGGCGTCAGCGGTTATCTGAAGAGATAGTTCTGCGGTGACAGTGGCGACATCGGAAAGATGACCGTCCGAGGTCCGGGCAGGATCACAACCCGCCCGGGCAGACGATAGATTCATCCGTACGATGGGGAGCCGCCCCGAGCTTCGCGCCGTACCCGCCGTACAGGCGGCATCGACGACCGCCCCGACGAGACGACCGACTAAGGACCTTGACGTGAATATCCGCTCCCTCACTCGAGGCGACGGCGTGGTGATCGGAGCAGCGGTCGTGCTGTTCATCGCCTCTTTCCTCGACCTCTCCGGCTTCGACTGCCCCTCGGGCGTCGACTGCTCCGGCTACAGCGCGAACGCCTGGGACTCGCTCTCACTCCTGATGAGCATCTACCTGGCCGGCATCATCGGTGCGGCGCTGCTGATCGTGAGCCGTGTCATGCCGGGCCGCAAGGTCGCTGGTTTCGAACTGGGCCAGTTCGGCGCCGCGTTCACCGTGTTCGCGCTGTGGACCATGTTCTGGACGATCATCGACGCCAGCGAGGCGGGTGCCGGTCTGATCCTCGGCCTGCTCGCCACCATCGTGCTGGCAGGCGGTGCGGTGGCCACCCCGCTGGTTCCCGCGCTCAAGGCCCCGCTCGTCGGCGCCCCACGTCCCGCGCAGGCGGTGCAGTCGCCGTACGGCCAGCAGCCCGGCCAGGGTTACGGCTATCCCGGCGCCCAGCAGCAGCCCTACGGTGCGCAGCCGGGCCAGCCCCAGCCGTACGGCGCACAGCCCGGTCAGCCGGGCCAGTCGGGCCAGCCCGGTCAGCAGCCCGCGCAGGCCGAGCCCCCGCAGGCCGCTCAGCAGGCCTCGCAGGGCGGCGGCGCGGCACCGGCCGGTGACTTCACGCCGTTCTGGTTCGCGGTGCCGGTCGCGCGTCCGCTGTACGGCGAGGACGGCACCCCGGCCCCGATCGCGGAGCTCGCGCCGGGTACGTGGTACCTCGCGGTCGAGCAGCGCGGTGCCGGGCTGATCGCCCAGACGCAGGACGGCCGTCGTGGTGTGCTGCAGGACACCACGGGCATCCAGCGCGGCTGACACCTCCCGTACGCGTGACGGCCCCCGCCCTGCTGGGCGGGGGCCGTCGTCGTCGGCGGGTGCTCAGGCGAAAGCGGCGCGCTCCGGCCAGAAGTCCAGCAGGCCCCGGTCCCCCAGCACCTCCAGCCCGCCCTCGTCCGGCTTCTGCCGGCGGTTGAAGGCCGGCATCGGTCCGGTCAGCGGGCCGCGCGGCGCCACCGTCGCCTTCTCGTGCGCGTGGCGCCAGGTGAAGCCGTCCTCGCCGAACTCGATCAGCCGTTCCGCGCCCGGTACGTCCGTGGCGTGCAGGTGCAGGGACCGTCCACCGCGGACCCTGTCCTTGACCTCGGCGTCCGCGCTCTTCCCGGCGTCCTCGACCCTGTCGGACGCACCGAAGTCCCCGGCGCCCGCCTCGCCCTGACGCGAGCGCGCCCGCGAGCCCCGCGTCGGCCACGTCACTCGCCGCCGGGCCCGGCCCCGCGCGGGGCCGGGTCGCCACACGGCGACCCCGTACGGGTTTCACCCACCGTAAAGCGGCAATCCGTAGAACATGTCTCCCAGAACAGGCTCAGGAAGCAGTACCGCCGCACGTGTCATAGCCGTCGTCGCGGACATCATGGCGTTCATCATCATCCTGTGGATCCTGATGTACCTGCTCGACGCCAACCGGGCCAACGACCTGGTCCAGTTCGTCCAGGACTCGGCCCACTGGCTGGCCGGCTGGTCGTACGACCTGTTCACGTTCGACGAAGCGTGGGCGCGGGTCGTCGCCGGCTACGGTCTGGCCGCGGTCGTCTACCTGTTCATCGGTCACGCCGTGGCCGGCCGGGTCCGCCGCTTCTAGCGGACGTCCCTCTCGCGGCAGCAGTCCGGTTCCAGACCGGCCGGCAGCCGTTCGCCTCCGAAGACCGCGGTGGTCGCCTCGTCCCCCCCGAGCGCGGCCACCGCGAGCAGCAGCGAACCCGCCGTCCAGGTGGTGAGCTCCTCAGGCCAGAAGGCCCGCTCGCCCTCGAAGACGTATCCCGTCCAGTACATGCCGCCGTCGGCGCGCAGGTGCTGGACGGACTGCAGGATCTCCAGGGCCCGGTCGGACTCCCCCGTCACCCAGAGGGCCAGGGCCAGTTCGCAGCTCTCGCCGCCCGTGACCCAGGGGTTGGGCAGCACGCAGCGCACACCCAGGCCGGGGACGACGAAGCTGTCCCAGCCCTCCTCGATGCGCTTGGTGGCGGCCGGCCCGGTGACCGCGCCGCCCAGGACCGGGTAGTACCAGTCCATCGAGTAGCGGCTCTTGTCCAGGAAGCGTTCGGGGTGGCTGCGGATCGCGTGGCCGAGTGCTCCGGTCGCGAGTTCCCAGTCGGGCTGCGGTTCCTCTCGTTCCTCCGCCAGGGCCAGGGCGCAGCGCAGGGCGTGGTGGACGGAGGAGGAGCCCGTCAGCAGGGCGTCGGTGACGGGGGTTCCGTCGGCCTCGCGCTTCCAGCCGATCTCGCCGCCGGGCTGCTGGAGCCGCAGCACGAACTCGATCGCGGCGTGGACGGTCGGCCACATGCGGTCGGCGAACGCGTCGTCGCCGGTGGCGAGGTAGTGGTGCCAGACGCCGACGGCCACGTAGGCGCAGAAGTTGGTCTCGCGGCCGAGGTCGGTGGGCCGCTCGGCGTCGCCGTCGTGGTAGGCGGCGTACCAGGAGCCGTCCTCGTTCTGGTGGCGGGCCAGCCAGGCGTAGGCGCGGGCGGCGGCCTCGTGTTCGCCGGCCGCGTCCAGGGCCATGGCGGCCTCGGTGTGGTCCCACGGGTCGAGGTGGTGGCCGCGGAACCAGGGCAGTGCCCCGTCCTCACGCTGCACGCCGCGCAGCGCGGCCACGGTCTCGGCGGCCTGCTCGGCGGTGAGGACGCCGGGCAGGACGAGGTGCTCGGTCCGCTCGGGGGTACTCACGCCTGGGCCCTGGGGAGGTGCGGCTTGGTCGCGTACGCCACGAAACTCTTGCCTACGACCGGGTTGAGCAGCTGCTCGGCGACCCGGGTGGCCATGGGCTTCTTCATGATGTCCCAGACCAGCAGCTTGTGGTAGGCGCGCACCGGCAGCGCTGTGTCGTTGTCGACGCCGAAGGCGCACTTGAGCCACCAGTAGGGGCTGTGCAGGGCGTGCGCGTGGTGGGTGCCGTAGGGCTTGAGTCCGGCACCGCGGATCTTGCCGAGGAGCTCGTCGGCCTTGTAGATCCGGATGTGCCCGCCCTCGACCTCGTGGTACGCGTCGGAGAGCGTCCAGCAGACCTTCTCGGGGCCGTAGCGGGGCACGGTGATCGCGATCCGGCCGCCGGGCCTGAGCACGCGGACCATCTCGGCGAGCACACCCTTGTCGTCGGGGATGTGCTCCATGACCTCGGAGATGATGACGACGTCGAACGACTCGTCGGGGAACGGCAGGTTGAGCGCGTCGCCCTCCATGGCGGTGGCGGTCGCGCCCTCGGGGGCCTCTCCGGCCTCCTTCATCGCGGCGAACCACTTCGCGACCTCGCGGATCTCCTCGGCGTTCCGGTCGAGTGCCACCACCTGGGCGCCGCGCCGGTAGCACTCGAACGCGTGACGGCCGGCGCCGCAGCCCAGATCGAGCACCCGGTCGCCTGCGGCGAGCGGGAAGCGGGTGAAGTCGACGGTCAGCACGGGGGCCTGCCTTCGAGGTCGGAGGTACGGGTTCGGGAGGTGCGGGTTCAGGGAGCGACGGGGGCGGTCACCTGCGTACGCCCCGGGCGGCGATCGCCTGACGGTACAGCTCGACGGTACCGACGGCCGCCCTGGCCCAGGTGAATCGGGCCAGCACCCGGTCGCGGCCCGCCGAGCCGAGGCGGGCGCGCAGGCCGGCGTCGCCGAGCAGCCGGCCGAGCGCGGCGGCCAGGGCGTCGGCGTCGCCGGGCGGGACGGCGAGGCAGGTCTCGCCGTCGGGGCCGGTGACCTCGGGGATCGCGCCGCCGGTGGTGGCCACGAGCGGTGTGCCGGTGGCCATCGCCTCGGCGGCGGGCAGCGAGAATCCCTCGTAGAGCGAGGGGACGCAGGAGATCTGGGCACTGCGGACCAGGTCGACGAGTTCGGCGTCGCTGATGCCCTTGACGAACTCGACGGCGTCCTGGAGCCCGTGCCGTTCGATGGCCTGGGCGACGGGCCCGTCCTCGGCCCGCTTGCCGACGACGACGAGGTGCGCCCGCGGGTTCTCCGTACGGAGCTTGGCGAGGGCCTCCACGAGGTGGACCAGGCCCTTCAGCGGGACGTCGGCGCTGGAGGTGGTGACGATGCGGCCGGGCACCTCGGCGACGGAGGGGTCGGGCGACCACAGGTCGGTGTCGGCCCCGATGTGCACGACCCGGACACGGTCCGGGCGTACGCCGAGGTGTTCGACGATCTCCTGCTGCGAGGAGGCGGAGACGGTGAGGACGGACGGCAGCCGGCGGGCGACGCGCTTCTGCATGCGGGTGAAGCCGTACCAGCGGCGTACGGAGAGGCGGCGGCGGGCGGACTCCGCGGCGTCCAGGTCCAGTTGCCGGTCGACGGTGATGGGGTGGTGGACCGTGGTGACGAGGGGTGCGCCGAGGTCGCCGAGCAGGCCGTAGCCGAGCGTCTGGTTGTCGTGCACCACGTCGAAGTCGCCGCGTCGGGCGAGGAGATGGCGCCGGGCCCGCAGGCTGAAGGTGAGGGGCTCGGGGAAACCGCCGGTCCACATCGTGGCGACCTCGGCGAGGTCGATCCAGTCGCGGTACTCGCCGCGGCCGGGGGTGCGGAACGGGTCGGGCTGCCGGTACAGGTCGAGGCTGGGCAGCTCGGTGAGCGGGACGCCCTCGTCGAGTACGGGGTAGGGCTGGGCTCCTATCACCTCGACGCTGTGGCCCAGCCGGGCCAGCTCGCGGCCGAGGTGGCGCACGTAGACGCCCTGGCCGCCGCAGAAGGGGTTGCCCTTGTAGGTGAGGAGCGCGATGCGCAACGGCCGGTCACCGCCGGTGCCCGACGCGCCGCCGCCCGCGAAGGGGCCTGTCTCTATGGCCTCAGCGGTCACACTCGGCCCCCTTCTCACTGCGTGTTCGCCGGAGCGTAACCGGTCGCGCTAATCTAGAACAAGTTTCAGACTTGTTCATTCAGCAAGCATCGAATCTACCGGCAGGTAGGTCGGTGGTGACAGCCGGATCAGGTGATTCGCGCCACGACGGGCCCCCTGGCATGCTGTGCCCGCCCGGGGGACGGCACCCGGCCGGACAGGGAACGGGTTCCCCTTCTTCGGCACGGACCGCGACGCGGACACCGGTGCGGACACCGGCCGGACACCGGTGCGGACGGAAGCCTTGGACGGGGACAGATGACAGCGGAAGCCAGAGCGGCGGCATCCCCCCTGACGGAACGTCAGGAGGCCCGTCGTCACCGCATCCTGCGGGCCGGTGCCCAGCTGGCCGGCCGGGGCGGCTTCGAGGCCGTGCAGATGCGCGAGGTGGCGGACGCCGCCGGGGTCGCCCTGGGCACGCTGTACCGCTACTTCCCCTCCAAGATCCATCTGCTGGTGGCCGTCATGCAGGACCAGCTCCAGCATCTGCAGCTCACGCTCCGCAGACGTCCGCCCTCCGGGGACGTCGCCGCCCGGCGGGTCGCCGAGACACTGCTGCGGGCCTTCCGGGCGCTCCAGCGGGAACCGCACCTGGCGGACGCGATGGTGCGGGCGCTGACGTTCGCGGACCGCGGGGTGAGCCCCGAGGTGGACGCCGTCTCCCGGCTCACGACGGCGATCATCCTGGACGCGATGGAGCTGGAGGACCCCACCCAGGAGCAGTTGTCCGTGGTCCGCGTCATCGAGCACACCTGGCATTCGGCGCTGATCACCTGGCTGTCGGGGCGGGAGTCGATCGGACAGGTGGAGCGGGACATCGAGACGGTCTGCGGCCTGATCGGCCCGGCGCACGGGAGCGGGGGCGGGGACACGGACGGATCCGTGGACGCGCCGGCGATCTGAGAGGGCGGGACCCGGGGCCCATGTGCGGCGGCTCACACGGCACGAAGGTCCGGGCGGTCCGGGTCGGTGGCGTCAACCACGACACGGCGCTCACGGGCGAACGGGGCTCCGCCCTGGTCGCCGACAGCCTGCTGGAGCACTCCGGCCGCCCCTGAGGGGCCGTGTGCGGCCGGGTCCCCGGGGTCTTCCGGCCTTCCGGTGTCCTAGTCCTCCCGGCCGCCCGACAACAGCTGGAGCCGCAGGGCCAGTTGCAGTTCCAGGGCCCGGTCCGGCTCGTTCCAGTCACGGCCCAGCAGCACCTGGATCCGGTCCAGGCGCTGCACCACCGTGTTCACGTGGACGTGGAGTTCGTCCTTGGCCCGGATCAGGCTGCCGCCCGCCCCGAAGTACGCCCGGAGCGTGCGGACCAGGTGCGTGCCACGTCGTTCGTCGTAGCGCAGGAGCGGGCCGAGGACCGCGGTGACGAAGCCGTCCACGTCCTTGGCGTTGCCCAGCACCACACCGAGGAAGCCGAGTTCGTCGACGCAGGCACCCTCGCCCGCGCGCCCCAGGACCCGCATCGCGCGCAGACAGCGTGCCGCCTCCCCGTAGGCGGCGGCGAGTTCGCGGGCGCCCCGGGCGGGGCCCGTCCCGGCGACGGTGACGGGTGCCTGGACGAGGTGGCCCAGCTGTGCGGCCGCCGCCCGGGCTGCCTCGGCGACGGGCGCGGCGCCGTCACCGCAGTCGATCAACAGCACGATGGTGCCCGCGTGTTCGGCGCTGACCCCGTGGGTGTCCCCGCCGAAGAGGTAGCGCATCGCCGCGCCGCCGAGCTTCTCCCGGGCCGCCGCCTCCGCCACCAGCAGCAGATGCGGCCGGTCCAGGTCGACGCCCAGGCGCCGCCCCCGCTCGGCGAGTCCGGCCGGGTCGCGTTCCGGGTCGCCGAGCAGATCGCTGATCAGCTCGCCCCGGATCCGGTTCTCGGTCTCGGCGACCGTGCGGCGCAGCAGCAGGAGCAGACCGGTGACGACCCCGGCGCGTTCGAAGAGCCGCCGGTCGGAGTCGTCGAGCCGTTCGGCCCGGTGCAGGACCAGGCTGGCGAGGAGTTCCTGGCCCGCGAGCACGGCGCAGATCCACCGGCCGCCGCGGTGTACGGCGCGGGCCGCGTGGCGGGACTCGTCGGCGGTCTCGGCGAGCCAGCCGGCGTCCACGCTGTCGGCGGCGAATCCGGAGCCGTCCGGCCGTACGGCGGCCAGCAGGCGCCCTCCCGGGTCATGGACGGTCAGGGGGCTGTCGAGCAGCCCGGCGACGGACACGGCGACATCCTGCACATCACCGCCGCGCAGTACCAGGTCGGTGAGCCGGTCGTGGGCCTCCTCGGCCCGCTGCATGGCGGCCGAGTGGGCACGTACGGCGGCGTTGGCCTCGGCCAGTTCGGCGTTCGCCCCGGCCAGTTCCGCGAGGGCCGACCGGGTGTCGTCCAGGGCCCGGGCGGTGTCGATCGCGATCGCGGCGTGCGCGGCGAGGGAACAGAGCAGGGCGACTTCGTCGGGGCTGAAGACGCGCGGGGCGCGGTCGGCCGCGAAGAGGACGCCGATGACCTTTCCCGTACCGCCGCGGCTGGAGCCGAGGAGGAGGGGGACGCCGAGGATCGCGACGAGCCCCTCGTCCAGTACACCGGCGTTGATGTTGCGGGTGTGGCGGAAGCGGTCGTCGGTGCGGTAGTCGGGGGTCGCGTACGGGCTCGCGGTCTGTGCCACCAGTCCGCCGAGCCCTTCGCCCAGTTCGAGGCGCAGCCGCTGGAAGAGCACGGAGACCGACCCGTCGGTGACCCGCATGTAGGTGTCCCCGGCCTCCTCGTCGGGGAGCGTGAGGTAGGCGGTGTCGGTGCCGAGCAGCATCCTGGCCCGGCGCACGATGGCCTTCAGGACGTCGTCCAGGTCCCGGGAGGCCGCCAGGTCGCCCGCGGTGTCGAAGAGGGCGGTGAGCTGCAGCTCGCGGCGCCGGTGCTGGCGCAGGGCGCCCCTGATCCGCAGGGCGGTGGCGGCCGCCCGCTCCACCTCGGCCAGGTCGGCGGCGGGCACCCCGGCGGCCCTGGCCTCCGAGGTGACGGCGCCGAGCGCCTCGGCGGGGGCGTCGTCGGCCAGCAGGTCGAGGAGGCGCGCCAGGAGAGGAGCGGCGGCGGGGGACGGTTCAGACATGGGCGGCCATCGTTCTTCGGGGAGCGGGCGGAGGGTCAGTTGGCGGTCCAGCCGCCGTCCATCGCGAGGGAGGTTCCGGTGATGTGTCCCGTGCCGGGACCGCACAGCCACAGGACGGCCCCGGCCACGTCACCGGGTTCGATCAGCCGCTTGACGGCGCTGCGCTCCAGCATCACCCGGCCGACCACGTCCTGTTCCGAGATGCCGTGGCTGCGGGCCTGGTCGGCGATCTGGTTCTCGACCAGAGGGGTGCGGACGTAGCCGGGGCTGACGCAGTTGCTCGTCACCCCGTGCTCCGCCGCTTCGAGTGCGACCACCTTGCTGAGTCCCTCCAGTGCGTGCTTGGCCGAGACGTAGGCCGACTTGTAGGGGCTTGCGCGCAGCCCGTGCACGGACGAGATGTTGACGACACGCCCCCAGCCGCGTTCGTACATGCCGGGGAGCGTCCGGCGCAAGATGCGGAACGGCGCTTCCACCATCACCCGGTGGATCAGTGTGAAGCGCTCGGGCGGGAAGTCGTGCACCGGTGCCACATGCTGCAGCCCGGCGTTGTTGACCACGATGTCCGCGTCCGCGGGCAGCGCGTCCACCGCCTCGGCCACGGAGAGATCGGCCACCCAGGCCGTTCCGCCGATCCGCTCGGCCAGGTCCTTCGCCGCCTCCGCGGCCTTGTCCACCACGTGGACATGGGCGCCCGCGGCGGCGAGCACCTGGGCACAGGCCAGTCCGATGCCGCTCGCCGCACCGGTGACCAGGGCGGTGCGTCCGGCCAGGAACCGGTCTGCGGGCGGTGTGGGGGGTGCGTGGTCCGGGGTCCGGGAAGTCTGCATGGGCGTCACCGTAAGGACGTCACCGCCCGCATCACACGGGGTCGGTGCACACACCCTCGGGCGGGGCCATGGTGGCGGCGTACATGGTGCGGGGCGGGCGGCGGGCGGGCGGTCCCCGCCGTTCTCCGCGGCCCGCGGCGGGCGCAAGAGGGGCGCCGCACCCAACGGGAATCGGCGGATGTCCGTCCGCCACACGGGCGGGGCGCTCCCCGGCCCATAGTTTCCGGCCGGTAGGTCGCGCACGTGGCGGCGGGACGGGCCCGCACCCCGGGCGGGTACGTCCACGCGAACGGCTCCGGGCAGCACATGGGCCTGTACAACGTGTTCGTCACGCACACGCTCAGAAAGTCACCGACGGGCCACTTCGTGATCGCCCACTCCGGCTGTCAGGCCGGGTCCTCGTAGTCGCCCCTGATCTCCTCGGGCAGTTCGCAGCCGTCCTCGACCGCGGTGAGCGACACGATCTGCTCCGTGCCGAAGCCGGCCATCGCGTAGTGCCGGGCGTACACCTTCCAGCCCCGCTTGGCGAGGGTGCGGAAGGTGACGTCCTGCTCCGCGTGGCTGGAGACGATCTCCCAGTCCTGCTGGCGCAGCTGCCGCACGGCCGCCTCGAAGGCGTCGGCCGCCCCCGCGGCCGGTGCGTCGCCCATCCAGGGCGCGATGCACTCCTGCCAGTCGCCCGCGGGCAGACCGGCCGTGGAGGTGTCACCGGCGGGAAGTCCCGCGGTCCCGGCGACGGCGGCTATCTCGCCGGTCACCGTCTCCTTGGTGAACGGCACGGTGGGCACGGGCGACGGTTTCGGCGCGGCCCCCTCCTCGCCGACGAGACCGCAGCCCGCGGTCACCGTCATGAATGCACTCACCGCGGCGGCCACGGCCGCCGTTCCTCTTGTACGCACTGGTGCTTCCCGCCCCGGTCGATCCTGTCCACGGGCGCCCGCCCGTTGACCCCCGCCGGAGTTTCGCACGGGCTTTGACCTGCTGGGAAGCCCTTTCCCCGGGATCGCGGCCGGTCCCGTGGGCCGTGCGCCCGGGGAGGGCGCGGAGCGCCCCGGTAGAGTGAGCGGGTCGTCATCATGCCCGTACGGGGGGAAGCCGGTGCGAATCCGGCGCTGGCCCGCAGCCGTCATCCGTCCCCAGGGACGGTCAGCCGGAATGCCCCGTGTGTGAGCGTGACCGGCTCGTGCCACCGGAACCCCGGTGGCCGGCACCGTCGAGGTATACGGGGCCGGAGCCCGGTGCATCCGTGTGCCCGAGCCCGGTCCTCGCAGGAGAGGCCCATCCCGCCATGACCGTACGCCGCCGCGCGGCAGCGCTCGCGATCACCGCCGTGCTCTGTGCCGCCGCCGCCCCCGCGGCGGTCGCCGCCCCGAGCCCGTCCCCCTCTCCGTCGGCGGCGCTGCCGCCGGGTCTGTACGGGACGAAGGACCCCACGTACGACGGCGTGTGGCGCCAGTCGGTGGCCTTCCTGGCGCAGAAGATCGAGCTCGTCACGCCCGCCACGCAGTCGGTGGACTGGCTCGTCGGCCAGCAGTGCGCCGACGGGGCCTTCACCTCGTACCGCGACGCCTCCGTGCCCTGTGACGACAAGACGGTGGCGGACACCAACGCGACCGCGGCGGCGGTCCAGGCCATGGTCGAGCTGGCCGTGCACCGCGAGGTCGTGGACAAGGGCGTCACCTGGCTGAAGTCCGTCCAGAACGAGGACGGCGGCTGGGGCTACAACCCGGGCAGCCCGAGCGACGCCAACTCCACCGCCGTCGTGATCGGGGCACTGGCCCGGGCGGGCGTACCGCTGGCCGCGGTCACGAAGGCGGGCGGCGGCACGCCGTACACGGCGCTGCGGTCGTTCGCCCTGCCGTGCGGGGGGAAGGACGGCGGGGCGTTCGCCTACCAGCCGGACAAGAACGGCAAGCTCACGGCCAACGCGGACGCCACGGCGGCGGCGGTGCTCGGCGCGATGGGCAAGGGCATGGCGGCCGGCACCTCCAACGCGGCGAAGGCGCCCTCCTGCGCCGAGGGCACGGACCTGACCCCGGAGCAGTCCGCGCAGAACGGCGCCTTCCACCTCGCGGGCGCCCTGGCCGGCTCCGGTCATCTGGAGCTGCCGCCGATGCCGGGCGCCGAGGACACCGAGCCGCAGCCGGACTTCGGCAACACCGCCGACGCCGTCGTCGCGCTGGCGGCGTCGGGTCACAAGGACAAGGCGGCCGGAGCGGTCACCTACCTGGAGAAGAACGCGCGGGACTGGGCGAAGGAGGGCGGCCCCGCCGCCACCGCGCAACTGGTACTCGCCGCGCACGCGACCGGGACCGACGCCCGTGACTTCGGGGGCGTCGACCTCGTCGAGCAGCTCAACGCGACGGGCCCGGCGCCCGCCGCGACCGCCGTGCCCTCGCCGACCGCGACCGCGCAGGAGCCGAAGGACACCAGCAGCGACGACGGCGGGCTCGGCGTCTGGTGGCTGGTCGGCATCGGCCTCGCCTTCGGCGCGGGCATCGGGTTCCTGCTCAGCGGACGCCGGAAGAACCAGCAGCTGTGAGGCGCCCGCCGGGCACCGCGGCACTGCTTCTCCTCGTCGGCGCCCTGCTGGTCGTGGCGGCCGCGGGGAGCGCGCGGGCGGCGGGCTACCGCTACTGGTCGTTCTGGGAGGGCGACGGCGGGAAGAACTGGACGTACGCCACGCAGGGCCCGTCCCTGGTGCGGCCCGACGACGGCGCCGTGCAGGGCTTCCGCTTCTCGGTGAGCGAGGACTCCTCGGACTCGGCGCAGCCGCGCCGCGCCCCGGACTTCGGGGCGATCTGCGCGGGCACCCCGGCGAAGGACGGCCTCAAGCGGATCGCGCTGGTCATCGACGCGGGCACGGCGGCGGACGCCCCGCAGGGCGGGACACCGCCCGCGCCGCGCACCGCGTGTGCGCGGGTGGCGCCGGACGCGAGCACCGCGGAGGCGCTCGCCTCGGTGGCGAAGCCGCTGCGGTACGACAGTGCGGCGATGCTCTGCGCGATCTCGGGCTATCCCGCGTCGGGCTGCGGTGAGCAGGTCGGCGGGGACTCCGGTGCCGCCAAGTCCGGCGGCCCGTCCCCGGCGACCGCCGCGGACGCCGGGGATACCGCCGACGGCCCGGATGGCGGCGGTCCGTCGGCCGGTGTGCTCGCCGGGGTCGGTGCGGTGCTCCTGCTGGGTGTCGCCGCGGTGCTGCAGGCCCGTCGCCGCCGATGACCCGCGAAGCCGGCGCGGCCCGGCCGCGTCATGCCCTGCGCGCTCCCGAGGCGACCCGCGGCAACGCGCTGCCGGCCGGGGCCTGGTGGCTGTGGGCGCTCGGTCTGGCCACGGCCGCGTCCCGTACGGCCAATCCGCTGCTGCTCGGGCTGCTGGTGGGCGTGGCGGGCTATGTGGTGGCGGCGCGCCGTACGGACGCGCCGTGGGCCCGTTCGTACGGGGCGTTCATCAGGCTGGGGCTGTTCGTCGTCGGTGTGCGGCTGGTGTTCTCCGTGTTCCTCGGCTCGCCGGTGCCGGGTACGCACACGCTGTTCACGCTCCCCGAACTGCCGTTGCCCGACTGGGCGCAGGGCGTCAGGATCGGCGGCCGGGTCACGGCCGAGCAGGTCGTGTTCGCCCTGTACGACGGGGCGAAGCTGGCGACGCTGCTGATCTGTATCGGTGCGGCGAACTCGCTCGCCAACCCCGCGCGGCTGCTGAAGTCACTGCCGGGAGCGCTGTACGAGGTGGGGGTGGCCGTCGTCGTCGCGATGACGTTCGCACCGAATCTGGTGGCCGACGTGGTGCGGCTGCGGACCGCCCGCAGGCTGCGCGGCCGGCCGACCGGCGGGGTCGGGGCGGTGCTCCAGATCGGTCTGCCGGTGCTGGAGGGCGCCCTGGAGCGTTCGGTGGCGGTGGCGGCGTCGATGGACGCGCGGGGGTACGGGCGCACGGCCCGGGTCCCGGTCTCCGTCCGCCGCACCACGAACGCGCTGACGCTCGGCGGGCTGCTGGGCGTGTGCGCGGGAACGTACGCGCTGCTGTCCGCGCAGGGCGCGGTGTACGGGCTGCCGCTGCTGCTGGCCGGACTGGCCGCAGCCCTGGCGGGTCTCGGACTGGGCGGCCGGCGCACGGTCCGCACCCGCTACCGGCCCGACCGGTGGGGCGCGCGCGCCTGGCTGGTCGCGGGCTCGGGTGCCGCCGTGGCCGGGGCGATGTTCTGGGCGGCCGCCGCCGACCCGGCGGCGCTGTACCCCGGTGTCGTACCGCTGACCGCTCCCGTACTGCCGCTGTGGCCCGCCGCCGCGGTGCTGATCGGGCTGCTGCCCGCCGCCGTGGCGCCCGTCCCGCCGTCGGCTTCCCCCAAGAACCCCCAGGAGCAGGCGTGATCCGGTTCGAACAGGTTTCGGTGCGGTACGAGGGAGCGGACCGTCCCACGCTCTCGGGGGTCGATCTCACGGTCCCCGAGGGTGAGCTGGTGCTGCTCGTCGGACCGTCCGGGGTCGGCAAGTCGACTCTGCTGGGTGCCGTCTCCGGTCTCGTACCGCACTTCACCGGCGGTGTGCTGACCGGCAGGGTCACGGTCGACGGCCGGGACACCCGTACCCACAAGCCCCGCGAACTCGCCGATCTGGTGGGCACGGTGGGCCAGGACCCGCTCGCGCACTTCGTCACCGACACCGTCGAGGACGAGCTGGCGTACGGCATGGAGTCGCTGGGCCTGGCCCCCGACGTGATGCGGCGGCGGGTCGAGGAGACGCTGGACCTGCTGGGCCTGGCGGAGCTGCGCGACCGGCCGATCGCCACGCTGTCCGGCGGCCAGCGGCAGCGGGTCGCGATCGGGTCGGTCCTCACCCCGCACCCGAAGGTCCTGGTCCTGGACGAGCCGACGTCCGCCCTGGACCCGGCCGCCGCCGAGGACGTCCTGGCGGTGCTCCAGCGGCTGGTGCACGACCTGGGCACGACCGTGCTGATGGCCGAACACCGGCTGGAGCGCGTGGTGCAGTACGCCGACCAGGTCGTCCTGCTGCCGTCGCCGGGCGCCGCCCCGGTGACGGGCGCGCCCGCGGACGTCATGGCCGTCTCGCCCGTACGCCCGCCGGTCGTCGACCTGGGCCGGCTCGCCGGGTGGGAGCCGCTGCCGCTGTCGGTGCGCGACGCGCGGAAGCGGGCGGTGGGCCTGCGCGAACGGCTGGTGTCCGTGCCGCTCCCGGCGCCCGAGGGGTCGTCCCGGCCGGCCGCCCCGACCCCCCTCCCCGCTCCCGCCGCCGTGCCCCCCGGATTCCTCGACCGGCTGCTCGGCCGCCGTCCGCGCCCGGCGCCCGAGCCCGAACCGGGCGACGGCATCACCCGGATCGAGGGCCTCGGGGTGCGGCGCGGGCGCGTCGAGGCGCTGCGCCGGGTGACGCTGTCCGTCGCGCCCGGGGAGATCGTGGCCCTGATGGGCCGCAACGGCGCGGGCAAGTCGACCCTGCTGACCACGCTCGTCGGGATGATCGAACCCACCACGGGCTCGGTCCTCGTCGGCGGTCTGCACCCGTCCCGTACACCGCCGGGCGTCATGGCGCGCCGGGTCGGACTCGTACCCCAGGAGCCGCGCGACCTGCTGTACGCGGACACGGTCGCCGCCGAGTGCGCCGCCGCCGACTCCGACGCGGGCGCGCCCCCGGGCAGCTGCCGGGCCCTGGTCTCCGAGCTGCTGCCCGGTGTGCGGGACGACACCCACCCGCGCGATCTGTCCGAGGGGCAGCGGCTCGCCCTCGCGCTCGCCCTGGTCCTCACCGCCCGCCCCCCGCTGCTCCTCCTGGACGAACCGACGCGCGGCCTCGACTACGCGGCGAAGGCCCGGCTCGTCGGGGTGCTGCGGAGGCTGACCGCGAAGGGACACGCGATCGTCCTCGCCACGCACGACGTGGAGCTGACGGCGGAACTGGCCCACCGGGTGGTGATCCTCGCCGACGGCGAGGTCGTCGCCGACGGGCCGACCCGGCAGGTCGTCGTCTCCTCCCCCGCCTTCGCCCCGCAGACCGCGAAGGTCCTCGCCCCGCGGCAGTGGCTGACCGTGGCGCAGGTGCGCACGGCGCTGGAGGCGCACGCTCCCGGGGAGTCCTTCGTATGACCGGCTCCCGCCAGGCACGCCCGGTCCGGATCGGCCCGCGGGCCGCTGCCGCGCTCGTCCTGGTCAGCACGGTCGGGGTGATGGCCTTCGGCTGGCCCCTGCTGGCCGGCGAGGCGTCCGGTGTCACCGCCCACGCCGAGGGCGCGCCGTGGCTGTTCGCCGCGCTGCTCGTCCTGCTCGTCGGTGTGGTCGTGGCCACGGTCGCGGACGGCGGCCTGGACGCGAAGGCCGTCGCGATGCTCGGCGTCCTCGCGGCGGTGGGCGCCGCGCTGCGTCCGCTGGGCGCGGGTACGGCGGGCCTGGAGCCCATGTTCTTCCTGATGGTGCTGAGCGGCCGGGTCCTGGGGCCCGGCTTCGGCTTCGTCCTCGGCTCCGTGACGCTGTTCACCTCCGCGCTGCTCACCGGCGGGGTGGGGCCGTGGATGCCGTTCCAGATGCTGGCGATGGGCTGGTTCGCGATGGGCGCGGGCCTGCTGCCCGGCCCGGAGCGGCTGCGCGGCCGGGGAGAGGTGCTGATGCTCGCGGCGTACGGCTTCGTGGCGGCGTTCGCGTACGGCACGGTGATGAATCTGCAGGGCTGGACGCTCGTGTCGGGGTTCGGTTCCGGGATCTCCTTCGTCGAGGGCGGCCCGCCGCACGAGAACCTGGTCCGCTTCCTCGCGTACTGCCTGGCGACCTCGCTCGGCTGGGACCTGGGCCGCGCCGCCCTCACCGTGGTCCTGACGCTCGCTGTCGGCCCCACCCTGCTGAAGGCCCTGCGCCGGGCCACCCGGCGCGCCGCCTTCGAGGCACAGGTCACATTCGAGGTCCCGAAGGGGTGAGGGTGCCGGCCGGTGAACCGGTCGGGGCCCGCGGCGTGCGTGGGTGCGGTGGATCAGTACCGGCCGTTGGACTGCCGGAAGCCCGCGGTGCGTCCGGACCTGTTCACGCCCGCTGGGCGGCGAGTCTGACGGGGGCGTTCCGGGCGCCGTAGCCGTCGTAACCGCCGGTGCGCTCGACGAGTTCGAAGAAGAGGCGGCCGGTCGTCACGGTGTAGCAGTGCCGGAACTCCCCCTTCTCGTCCCGGTCGTAGAGGATGCCGAGCTCGCGGTACGTCTCCAGCTCTCCGGGGGCGAACGCGTGGCACGCGGCCAGGTCGTCGTAGTAGTTCGCCGGGACGGGCAGCAACCGGGCCCCGGCCCCGAGCGCCCGGCGGACCGCGCCGACGAGATCGTCGGTGGCGAAGGCCACGTGCTGGGGGCGGGCGGGGTCGTCCGTGGGGGAGGCGCCCGCCCCGAGGGCGATGCGGACCGTTCCCTCGGCGTTGCTGGCGGCGCGGCTGCGGAGCAGACCGTACGGGTCCGCCAGGTCGACACTCGCGTGCGGCCGGAGGCCGAGGACGCTGCGGTGGAAGAGGGCGGCTTCGTCGAACTGGTGCCAGGGCTGGGTCAGCGCGACGTGGTCGACGCGCGTGACCCCGATGCCGCCGGGGGTGTGCGGGGCGGGTGCGAAGTCCCCGGTCCAGCTGGAGTGTCCGGGGCGGCCCGTGGCGCAGAAGAAGAACTCGGTGCCGTCGGGCGCGGCCACCGCGTCCAGCGGGGCGTCCCCCGGAGCACGGCGCCTGGGCAGGACGGGGGCGAGCAGCGATTCGGCCCGGGCGGACGCCGCCTCCGGGTCGGGGCTCTCCAGGCCGACGGCGGTGAGCGAGGGATCCGGCCGGTAACCACCGGTGTCGGTGTTGAGCAGGATGCGGGCCTCGCCCTGCTCCCAGAGGTCCACCGGCTTTCCCGAGTGCCTGGCCGTACGGGAGAAGCCGAGCGCGGTCAGCACGGGGGCGATCCTGGCCGTGTCCGCGGTGGCGATCTCGACGAACGCGAATCCGGTGGGAACCACCGGTGCCGGGGGCGCGGTCAGTCCCGCCGATTCCTGGAGCAGCGCGAGGGAACGCCGGCCGTCCACGGCGGTGCGGCCGGCCTCGGCCTGGCGGAAGACGTCGTTGAAGATTTCGAGGGAGAGCGGCCCGTCGTATCCGGCCCGGACCGCCGCCCGGACCAGTCCGGGGACGTCGAGGTCCCCCTGCCCCGGGAAACAGCGGTAGTGGCGGCTCCACTGGAGGACGTCCAGGGCCATCAGCGGGGCGTCGGCGAGCTGGAGGAAGAAGATCCTGTCGCCGGGGATGGCCTCGATGCCGGTGGGGTCGGAGCCCCGGGCGAGGATGTGGAAGCTGTCCAGGCAGATACCGAGGGCCGGATGGTCCGCGGCTTCGACGATGCGCCAGGCGTGGTCGTACGTGTTGACGTGGCGGCCCCAGGCCAGCGCCTCGTACGCCACACGGACACCGGATTCCTGGGCGAGGCCGGCCAGTCGGCCGAGCTGTTCGGCGGCCAGCGCGTCGTCGTCGACGGCGTGTGGCGACACGGTGGAGCAGACCAGCACGGTGTCGGCGCCGAGCCGCCGCATGAGCCGGAACTTGTGCGCGGCGCGGCGCAGGTTGCGGGCGAACTCGTCCTCGGGAACTGCCTCCATGTCGCGCACCGGCTGGTAGAGATCGATCGTCAGGCCGAGGTCGGCTGCCCGGTCCCTGACCTCCTCGGGGGTGAGCGGACTGCCGATCAGGTCGTTCTCGAAGATCTCGACGCCGTCGAAACCCGCGCGCGCCGCGGCGGTGAGCTTCTCGGTGAGGGTTCCGCTGAGCGAGACGGTGGCGATGGACGTGCGCATGTCGGCCCTCCTGAGGGCATCGGCGGGCTTCGGTGATTTCGCGGGCCGCGGTGGGGTCGGCGGGCTTCGGCGGGCTGCGGTGGACCCGCGCGGCTTCGGTGGGCGGCTTCAGCGGGTGGACGTGAGGTCGGCGATATCGGCGAGCATGCGTGCGGTGTCGGGTTCGCGGCCGGTGAAGAGCCGGAAGGAGTCGGCGGCCTGGTAGGCCGCCATTCCTCCGCCGTCGAGGGTGGCGCAGCCGAGCGCGCGTGCGGTGCGTACGAGGGCGGTCTCCAGCGGCCGGTAGACGACCTCGGCGACCCACTGCGCGGGACGCAACAGCTCCGCCGGGAGCGGCAGTCCGGGATGGGCCGCCATCCCGACGGGGGTGGCGTTGACCAGCCCGTCGGCCACGGCCGTCCGCGCGGCGATGTCGAGGAGGTCCGAGGCGGCGGCCCGCCCCGGGCCGAAGTGCCGGTTCAGGGAGTCCGCGAGGGAGTCCGCACGCTCCGGCACGGCGTCCAGCACCGTGAGCCGTCCCGTGCCGAGGGCGAGCAGGGCGTGGGCGACGGCGGCTCCCGCCCCGCCCGCGCCCAGCTGTACGACCCGGTCCAGGGGTACGTCGGGCAGGCCGCGGGCGAAGGAGGCGGCGAAACCGGTGGCGTCGGTGTTGTGTCCGATCGCCCGGCTGCCGTCGAAGACCACGGTGTTGACGGCACCGAGCGCCTCAGCCTGCGGGGAGAGCGCGTCGAGGTGGGCGAGGACCTGCTGTTTGCAGGGGTGGGTGACGTTGAGCCCGTCGTAGCCCATGTCGCGCGCGCCGCGGACGAGTTCACCGGTCCGCTCCGGCGGGACACCGAGCGTGCCGATGTCGATGAGGCGGTAGAGGTAGCGCAGCCCCTGCCGGTCCGCCTCCCGCTCGTGGAGGGCGGGGCTGAGCGAGGGGCCGATGCCGGAGCCGATGAGGCCGACGAGGAACGAGTCCGGACTCAACGGTTCTCCTCCAGGAGCTGGGCGAGGTGGGTGAGGGCCATGGCGTCCCCGTGGGCACCCGCACCACAGATGACGGTGTCCGCGACGGCCGGGACATGACTGTGGTGGCGGAACGCCTCCCGCCGGTGGATGTCCGACAGGTGTACCTCGACGACGGGCAGCCCGGCGGCCGCGAGCGCGTCGCGCAGGGCGACCGAGGTGTGGCTGTATCCCGCAGGGTTGATCACGATGCCGCGGTGGACGGTGCGGGCCTCATGGACGGCGTCGGTCAGCACGCCCTCGTGGTTGCTCTGCCGACAGTCGGCGTGGAGCCCGCGGGCCGCGGCCACGGTCCGGCGGAGCTCCTCGATGTCGGCGAGGGTGCCCGTGCCGTAAACGGCGGGCTCGCGCAGACCGAGCGGACCGAACAGGCCGAGATCGGGCCCTTTCGGTACGAGGACCGGGGCACCCCGGAGAGTGTCGGCGTGGTTCGGCATCGCTCACTTCCCGTTAATGTACGGACTGGTTAGTTAGTCGCACCCAACAGTCATACCCAAAGGCGGGCGCCCTGGGAAGACCCCCGAAGACCGCGGACCCGCCGCCCGGCCGCCGGGCGCGGGCCGCGTCGGCCGCCCGGGATCCCGGCTCCTAGAATCGCGGGCACGCGACCGACTGCCCGTGAAGGATCCGGATGACCAGCACCGAAGGACCCGCAGAACCCGCCGGGCGCACCCGCGACGCGGCACGCACGCGGGCCGAGATCCTCACCGTGGCGACGCGGGAGTTCGCACGCCTCGGCTACGCGGGAGCACGGGTCGACGAGATCGCCGCCCGCACCCGCACCACGAAGCGGATGATCTACTACTACTTCGGCGGCAAGGAGCAGTTGTTCACCGCGGTGCTGGAGCGGGCGTACACCCGGATCCGAGAGGCCGAACAACTGCTGGACGTGGAGCATCTGGACCCCGTCGCCGCGGTGCGCCGGCTGGCCGAGCTGACCTTCGACCACCACGAGGACCATCCGGACTTCATCCGGCTGGTCAGCATCGAGAACATCCACGAGGCCGAACACATCGCGGCCTCGGCCGAGTTGAGCCGTATCAGCTCACCCGCGATCGACGTACTCACCCGCATCCTCGACACGGGCCGCGCGTCGGGACTCTTCACGGCGGACGTGGACGCCGTGGACCTGCACGCGATGATCAGCTCGTTCTGCTTCTTCCGCATCGCCAACCGCCACACCTTCGGAGCACTGTTCGGCCGGGACCTGGTCGCCGCCGGCCGGCGGGAGCACTACCGGACGATGCTGGGCGACATGATCATCGCCTACCTGACGGCCGACCGGGCGGCCTGATCCCGCCGCCGGGAACTTCCGGCGCCGCCCAAGGACCCGGCGGAACGGTTCGTGCGCGAACTCTTGACAGGGACGCCTCCTCCTCGCAGCATCCGTAGCCACCCGCAACTAACTAACTAGTGCGTTAATTAACGCCCGGGCCGCTCGCCTCCCCGCACGGAACGTCCCCGAAGGAGTACGACGTGACCGTTCACGACCCCGCCGCCGGTCCCCCGCTGCCGCAGCCCCAGCCCCGCAAGGCCGCACTCGCCGCCTGGATCGGCAGTGCGCTGGAGTACTACGACTTCTTCATCTACGGCAGCGCGGCGGCGCTGATCTTCCCGAAGGTCTTCTTCGACGAGTCCGATCCCGCGAACGCGACACTCCTGTCGCTTGCCACCTTCGGTGTCGCCTACGCGGCCCGTCCCATCGGCGCGCTCTTCCTCGGCCACTTCGGGGACCGGCTCGGCCGAAAGAAGATCATGGTCTTCACCCTGATGCTGATGGGCCTCTCGACCTTCCTCATCGGCTGTCTGCCCACCCGGGAACAGATCGGCGGCGCCGCACCCGCCCTGCTCGTCCTCCTGCGCGTCCTGCAGGGCATCTCCGCCGCGGGCGAGCAGGCCAGCGCCAACTCGATGAGCCTGGAGCACGCGCCTGCGCACCGGCGCGGCTACTTCACCAGCTTCACCATCAACGGGACCCAGGCCGGCCAGCTGCTCGCGACCCTGGCCTTCATCCCGGTCGCCGCCCTCCCCGAGGAGCAGCTCCTCTCCTGGGGCTGGCGCATTCCGTTCTGGCTGAGCGTCGCCGTCGCCGTCGCCGGATACGTCATCCGGCGCACCCTGGAGGAGACTCCCGTCTTCGCGAAGCAGGTGGCCACCGGGGGCGTGGCGAAGATGCCGCTGACCGTGCTGCTCCGCGACCACTGGGCCGATGTGCTGCGGGTCGTCGCCGCCGCCGTGATCGCGACGGTCAGCACGATATTCACCGTCTGGGCGCTGTCGTACGCGACGAGCGACGCCGTGGGCATGAGCCGCACCGGCATGCTGTGGGTCGGCGCCCTGGCCAATCTGGTCGCCCTGTTCACCATCCCGCTGTGGGCCCGGCTCTCCGACCGCGTCGGACGCCGGCCGGTCTTCCTGATGGGCGCCGTCGGCAGCGCGGTGGTGATGCCGCTCTACCTGTGGGCGATCTCCACCGGCAGCTACCCCTTGGTGCTCGCCCTGGGGCTTCTCGTCTTCGGTGTCGTCTACAGTGCCGCCAACGGCGTCTGGCCCTCTTTCTACGGGGAGATGTTCCCCACCAGGGTCAGGCTCTCGGGCATGGCCATCGGCACCCAGACCGGCTTCGCCGTCGCCGGTTTCGCCGTGGCCTTCGCCTCGCAGATCGCCGGCCCCGACGGGGACGACTGGACCGGGGTCGCGCTGTTCGCCGCCGCGCTCTGCCTGCCGCCCGTCGTCGCGGCGTTCACGGCACGCGAGACCGCGCACGTGGAGACGGAACGCCTCGGGGAGCGGGACGAGCCGGTGGCCTCGGGGACCGGGACGCCGCTCGGGGTCTGATCCCGGCCCGGTGACCCAGGGACCGTACGGCCCCCCGCAGGGCCGCCGTGCCCCTCCGGGGATCATGAGACGCATGAACGCCCTGCTCACCGGCTTCGCCCCCGTCTGGACCCTGACCGCCATCGGTTACGCGGCCGGGCGGGGGCGGCTGCTGGGGGAGCAGGCGGAGGCGGTGCTCGGCCGGTTCGTCTTCCATGTGGCCATGCCCGCGGCCCTGTTCATGATGGTCTCGCGCGCCGACCTGGGCTCCTTCGTGAACGCGTCACTGATCGTGTTCGGCGCCGGATCGGTCCTCGTGTCGGGTCTCGGTCTGCTGGTGGTCCGGCGCTTCTTCGGCCGCAAGACGGCGGACGGGGCGATCGGCGGCATGGCGTCGGGGTACGTCAACTCCGCCAACCTCGGCATACCGGTGACCGTCCAGGTGCTGGGCGACGCGTCGTTCGTCGCCCAGGTCATCCTGTTCCAGGTGCTGTTGATGTCCCCGGTGGTCCTGACCCTGCTGGACACCGGCACCGACCGGGGCAGCGCCCACTGGCGGGCGGGTCTGCGCCGCATGGGGACCATGCCGGTCCGCAATCCCGTCATCGTGGCGTCCGTGCTCGGTGTGGCCGTGTCCGCGGCCGGGCTGCGCCTGCCCGACGCGCTCGCCCGCAGCGGAGACCTGCTGGGGGCCGCCGCCGTACCCGCCGCCCTGATCACGCTCGGCCTGTCGCTGCACGGCCGGCCGGATCCGGCGGACCCGGTCGCCGCACCGGGCAGCCGGGCGGAGGTGGCGGTGGTGGTGGCCCTCAAGACGGTCGTCCACCCCCTGGTCGCCCTGGTCATCGGCGGTCCGCTGCTCCTGGACCTGCCGGACGGTCAGCTCCTCGCGGTGGTGCTGTGCTCGGCACTGCCGACCGCCCAGAACGCGTTCGTCTACGCCCGTGAGTACGGTCTGGACACCACGCTCGCCCGCGACGCCGTGGTCGCGTCCACGCTCGTGTCGATGGCCACGCTGTCCCTGACCGCCTGGGCGCTGGGACCGTCGCGCGGCTGAGCCCTTCCGGTGGCGGATCCGTGTTTCCGTGCCGGCGCCGGTCCGACGCGGCGATCGTGCGCGCGGGCCCTACCGCTTCCCGGCCGTGGTCCCGGCCACCGGCGCCCCGTCGTCCTCCCTGTCGCCGTTCCCGTTCCCGTCCCCGTCGTCCTCGTCCGCCGTACGCCCGGACGCCGGGCGCGCCTCGTCGTCGGTCCTGGGCAGCAGCTTCCGGGGCCCGGACAGCACATGGGTGAGCCCGAAGCCCAGGGCGACGACCAGCGCTCCGCCGACCGCGTCCAGCACCCAGTGGTTGCCCGTGGCCACGATGGCGGAGACCGTGAACAGCGGGTGGAGCAGCCCGAGGACCTTCATCCACGTCCTGGGCGCGAGGAGCACGATCACCACCCCGCACCACAGCGACCAGCCGAAGTGCAGCGAAGGCATCGCCGCGTACTGGTTGGTCATCTCGGTCAGCGCCCCGAAGTCGGGGCTCGACAGGTCCTGCACCCCGTGGACCGTGTCGATGAAGCCGAGGCCCGGCATCAGGCGTGGCGGGGCCAGCGGGTAGAGCCAGAAGCCGACCAGGGCCAGGACCGTGGCGAAGCCGATGGAGCTGCGGGCCCAGCGGTAGTCCGGGGGCCGGCGCACGTACAGCACCCCGAGGATGGCGAGCGGCACGATGAAGTGGAACGTCGAGTAGTAGTAGTCGAAGAACTCCCGCAGCCAGGTGATGCCGACGACCGCGTGGTTGATCCGGTGCTCGATGTCGATGTGCAGCCACTGCTCGACGGAGTGGATCTGCCGGCCGTGCTCCTCGGCGGTGGCACGGCCCGCGGTCGCCGCCAGCCGGACCTGCGCGTACGCGGAGTAGACGACCCGGATCAGCAGGAGTTCCAGCAGCAGGTTGGGGCGGCCCAGCACCCGTCTCCAGAAGGGCACCAACGGCACCCGGGCGAAGCGGGACGCGACCGGCCGGGCGTGGTCCGTGGGAACGGGGCGCTGCCAGTACGGCGACGTACGGAACAGGAACGGCGCCACGCAGGCCGCGCCGAGGGCCGCGACGAGCAGCACGTTGTCGCGTACGGGCAGGAGCACCCCGACGTTCGGGAACAGCATCTTCCCCGGCAGGGTGACGACGAGCACCACGACGGCCGGCCACACCAGCCGGTCCGAGGCACGGGTGCCGACCCGGCCCACGACGGCGAGCAGCACCCAGAGGAGCTGGTGCTGCCAGGCGGTGGGCGAGACGGCGGCGGCCACGCAGCCGGTGACGGCGACCGCCAGGAGGAGCTGCCCGTCCCGCGCGTAGCGGGCCGCGCGCCGCAGCCCGACGAAGGCGACGGCGGCGGCCAGCGCCAGGAACAGCGCGATCTCCAGGGGCCCTTCGAACCCCAGGCGGAGCAGTGCGCCGTGCAGGGACTGGTTGGCCAGGCCGGCCGGGCTGTCGCCGAGTCCGGCGCCCGCGAGGTGGCCCACCCAGTACGTCCACGAGTCGTGCGGCATCGCCGCCCAGGCCAGCGCCGTGCAGACGGCGAAGGCCGCGCCGCCGGCCGCCGCGGCCCGTCGCCGGCCGGTGAGCCAGAACAGAACGGCGAAGAGCAGGACGGTGGGCTGCAGGGCGGCGGCGACGCCGGTCAGCACGCCCGGCAGGCGCTCGCCGCGCACCACGAAGCAGGCGAGGACGACCAGCAGGACGGGCAGGACGCTGGTCTGGCCCAGGTACAGGGTGTTGCGCACGGGCAGCGACACCATGAGCAGGGTGATCGCCACGGGGGCCGCGAGGAACGCGGTGCGGCGGCTGACGGGGCCGGGCAGGGCGCGGGCCGCGACGAGGCCGAGTGCAACGACGAGCAGCAGCGTGCCGAAGGTCCATGCCACGCCGAGGGCCTGTTCGGCCGAGGTGGTCAGCGGCTTCAGCACCAGCCCCGCGAACGGCGTGCCGGTGAACCTGCCGGGGTCGTACAGGGAGCCCACGGCACGCAGCACCCCGTCACCGCCCGTCCAGGCCGCCAGGTCGGCGAGGCGTTCACCGGGCTGCTCCCGCAGCACCACCGCCATCTGCCGTACCGCCAGGACGGCGACGACCATCCAGAGGGCGATCCGGGCCGCCCCGGCCCTCGCTCCCGGGTCCGCCGCCACGTTCCCCCGCACACTGCGCTCCGCATCTGCCACGCCGCGCCGACCCTCCCACCGTTCGTGCACTGTCCCGTAGGCCCGGGTATGTGCGGATGAAGCCTCGCATTGCCCTGTGAGGTAGACCCAATCAACCCCCTCTTCGCCTGACTGTCACCACGCTTTTGCCCGAAAGAATTCCCAGAACGTGAATGCCGCTCCCCCGCGCCGGCCGGAACCGGATCGATCCGGCCACTCGTCCGATCATCTGACCGGCCGTAGGTGCGCCGGACTTCCGGGGGAGATGGATCATGCGTCACGGACGGACGCCGGGCGGCACGTACCGACGGGTGCTGTCGCTGCTGCTGGTGCTGGCGGCCCTGCAGTTCGGCTCGCTGATCGCCCCGGCGTACGCCTGCGGATGCGGGGCGATGGTCACGGCCGACGATGCGCGGCTCTCGGTGGGCCGGGAGACCTCCGTCGTCCACTGGGACGGGCGGACCGAGCAGATCGTCATGCGGCTCACGGTCGACGGCGACGCCCCGGAGGCTGCCTGGATCATGCCCGTGCCGCACCGGGCCACCGTGGAACTGGGGGATCCGGGCCTGTTCGACGAACTCGCGGAGATCACCGCTCCGGTGTACCGGGACCGGCACTACTTCTGGCCGCGCGAGGGCGACTGGCCGCTGGAGGGGACGGACGGTGCCGGTGCCCCGGCGCCAGGTGCGGCCGGGGCTCCGGACGTCGGCGTGGTGGGCCGGGAGCGGCTGGGGCCGTTCGACGTGGCCCGGCTGACCGCGACGGACCCGGAGGCGCTGCGCGGCTGGCTGGAGTCGAACGGCTTCGAGCTGCCCGACCGGCTGGCGTCCGCCCTGCGCCCGTACGTCGCGCAGGAGTGGGAGTACGTCGCGGTGCGCCTGGCACCCGAGGAGGACGGGGCCGCCCTCGGCGGCGCGCTCGAACCGCTGCGGCTGAGCTTCGCCAGCGACCGGCTCGTGTACCCGATGCGGCTCTCGCGGCTCGCCCGCGACGGGCAGTCCCTGGGCCTGTACGTGATCGCGGAGCACCGGATGGAGCCGGCCGGAAGCATCGGCGGGCGGGAGCCGGAGGTGACGTACGCCGGTCGGCTGGGGCGGACCGCGGACGGCGGCGCGCTCGGTGAACTCGTGGCGGACGGACCCGCGTTCCTGACCGCGATCACCCAGTCCTTCCCGGAGCCGGAACGGATCGACGGCGACCACGAACTGCGCGCGGCCGGCGCCGACCCCCCGTACCGGACCGTCCACCACGTCGACCGGCTGCTGACGGTGGGCGGTTTCCCTGTCTGGCTGCTGACGGTGCTCGCCCCGGTGCTTCTCCTCGCCGTGGCCGTACCGTTCCTCCTTCGGGCGCGGCGGCGACCGCTGCCGCCGCCGCTCCCCTGACCTCAGTCCTCGTACGCCGGGGCGTCCGCCTGCCACCCCGCGAACAGGGGGACGTCCGAGGTTCCGTCCAGGACGACGACGCCGAAGGGGCGGTCGAAGGCGATGTGCCGCACCACCTGCGGGCGGGGTGCGGCCAGTCCGCGCGGGGTCACGACCGTGACCGCCGCGGCCTCCACACCTTCCTCCGCGATCTTCAGCACGGCTTCCTGCACTACGTCGGAGACATGGAGGCGCCGGGGCGAGAGCCCGGAGAAGTCCGCTGCGAACGCGCTGTTCGCGAGCCGTACCCCGAGCGCGGCCAGTTGGCCGGTGACCTGGATCCTTGTACGCAGGGTGAAGCGTGGAACCGCGATGGTCACCCGGTCCGCGTCCAGCGGGGCACGCTCCCCAAAAGGCGCCCACGCAGCGGGCAGGACCCGGTCCGGCCCCGCGCCCGGCTCCCCCAGGACGAGCCTGATCCGTGCCGGGGCGGCACCGTCCGCCTCCCTGCGGCAGCGCAGCTCCACGACGTCCGCGCCCGCCACCGTCCAGCCGTCCCGCACCGGGACGGCCGCGTGCATGGTCGCCGCCGGGCGGGTCGTGCCCGCCGCGTCGGTGAACGGCAGCCCCACGGTGCGGTCCGCGGCGAACGGGGTCTCCCAGAGCGCCTTCAGGGCCAGGGCGTTGACCAGGGCGAGGGCGACGTCGTCGTCCAGCTCCAGCGGCAGCCGCTCGATCAGGCCGCCGGTCCGCCCGCACACCCAGGCGTCGATCCCGTCCGGGTCCATCGGCCCGAAGGGAATGCCGGGCAGGGCCTGTTCGAACTCGGGGAGTACGGGCACCCTGGACCACACCCGGGTGGCCACGCACAGCGCCCCGGTCCGCTCCCAGTCCCGCGCCGCGCCGGTGACGACGGCCGCGGCCTCCTGGTCCGCGACCCCGAGCAGGGCGCGGAGTTCGGCGGCCGTCTCCTGGCGGGCGCCTGCCGCGACGGCGGTCAGCGCCAGCCAGAGCCCCGCCGGTGAGCACACGAAACTTCCCTCGCCCTCGCGCGCCAGCTCCCGTATCCACCGCTCGCCGAGCCGCCGGACCGCCGCGTCCCGGGTCGCCGTGCCGGTCTCCCCCACCATCGCTGCTCCCTGCATGTAAATGGTTCGTCATCCGGTCGTACCGGAGCCAGGATGAACCAATGACGTGGACCGTGGCCCCCGAACGATTCGATACCCCCGATGCCGCGCTGCTGCGGCGCGACTACTACGACGAGGTGGCGAGCCGCTACTGGGGCCGTCCCGCCACCGCCGGGGAGATCGACGAGGGCCTGGCCGGAGACGGCGTCGAGCGTCTCGGCCGGCCCACCGGCGAGTTCCTGGTCGGGCGCCACGGGGGTGAGCCGGCGAGCTGCGCGGGGGTGCTGCTGGTCGACGCGGACACCGCCGAGCTGACCCGGGTGTTCGTGCGCCCGGCGTTCCGCGCCACGGGGGGCGGGGGTCTGCTGCTCGCGGCCGCCGAGCGGGCGGCACGGTCCTTCGGGGTGCGGCGGATCCGGCTGGACACCCGCAACGATTTGGTGGAGGCGCGCGGGCTCTACGCCAAGCACGGATACCGGGAGGTCCCGGCGTACAACCAGGGGCCGTACGCGGAACACTGGTTCGCCAAGGAGCTGTGAGCCCCGGCGGTCTTCCGGTCCGCGCGGGCCCGCTGAGGCGTACGCCGCGGTCAGGCCGAGTGGTCGCGCCGCGGTTCGGGCATGTGCGGGCGCTCCTTGCTCGATCCGCTCACCTCGGCGGTCAGTTCCGTCACGAGGCGGACCAGATCGGTGGGCCGGTCCGGGCCCCACCAGTCGCCCAGCATCTCGGCCAGGGACTCCTCGCGGGCCTGCGAGAGCTTGACCACGGCCTCGGCGCCCCGGTCGGTGAGCACCAGCTGCAGCCCCTCGCGACGGGCCAGGCCGCGCCCCTCCACCTGCCGGGCCGCCTCGGTGATCACCTTCAGCGGCACGGGGGCGACGTCGGCGAGCATGGCCGGTTCGACGGTGCCGTGCCGTTTGATGCGCAGCAGCAGCCAGCTGGCCGCCGGGAGCAGGTCGTACCCGGCCCTGGCGGTGATCTTCTCGTAGATCTCCCGGCGTCCCTCACGGGTGGCCAGCACGGACAGGGCGCGTGCGCACTCGTCGTACGAGGACCGCTGGACCGGGTTCGACGCGAGGGTCTCGCTGGTGTCGGGGGCGGTCACCGAACCCCGCAGGGGGTCCTCCCTGAGGAACCAGGCGAAGGCGAAGGCGACCACGACGACGGGGGCCGCGTAGAGGAAGACGTCGGTGATCGAGGTCGAGTACGCGCTGAGCACCGAGGGCCGCAGGTCCGCGGGGAGCCGGTCGATGGCCCGCGGGTCCGCGGCGAGGGCCTCGGCGTCGACCCCGGGCGGCAGGGAGCGTCCGGCGAGTGCCTCGCCGAGTTTGCCGGTGAGCCGGTTGGTGAAGATGGTGCCGAAGACAGCCACGCCGAAGGACGCGCCGATGGAGCGGAAGAAGGTCGCTCCGGATGTGGCGACCCCCAGGTCCTCGTAGCTGACGGAGTTCTGGGCTACCAGTACGAGTACCTGCATGACCAGGCCGAGCCCCGCGCCGAAGACGAAGAAGTAGATGCTCATCTGCAGGGTGGAGCTGTTCTCCGACAGTTGGTGCAACAGCATCAGGCCGGCCGCGGTGAGGGCGGTGCCCACGACGGGGAAGATCTTCCAGCGGCCCGTCCGGCTGACGAGCTGGCCGGATCCGGTGGAGGTGATCAGCATGCCGAACACCATCGGCAGCATGTGTACTCCGGACATCGTCGGTGTGATGCCGTGGACCACCTGGAGGAAGGTCGGCAGATAGGTCATCGCGCCGAACATCGCGAACCCGATGATGAAGCTGATGACGGCGACGAGGCTGAACGTCCTGATGTGGAACAGCTTGAGCGGCAGCACGGGTTCCGGCGCCCGGCGCTCGGTGTGGACGAACGCCACGAGGAGCACCACGGCGAGGACGGCGAGGGCGATGATCTGTACGGAGTCCCAGGCCCAGGTGGTGCCTCCCAGGGAGGCGACGAGGACCAGGCAGGTGGCGACCGAGGCGATGAGGAAGGTGCCCAGGTAGTCGATGGTGTGCTTGGTGCGCCGGACCGGGATGTGCAGGACGGCGGCGATGACGAGCAGGGCGACGACGCCGATGGGCAGGTTGATGTAGAAGACCCAGCGCCAGCTGAGGTGCTCGGTGAAGAATCCGCCGAGGAGCGGTCCCAGGACGCTGGTCACGCCGAATACGGCGCCGAACAGGCCCTGGTACTTGCCTCGTTCACGCGGGGTGACGATGTCGCCGACGATGGCCATGGACAGGACCATCAGTCCGCCGCCGCCGAGCCCCTGGAGTGCCCGGAAGCCGATCAGCTGCGGCATGTTCTGGGCCACGCCGCAGAGGGCGGATCCGATGAGGAAGATGACGATGGCCGTCTGGAAGAGCTTCTTCCGGCCGTACTGGTCGCCGAGCTTGCCCCAGAGCGGGGTCGCCGCCGTCGCGGCCAGCATGTAGGCGGTCACGACCCAGGACAGATGGTCCAGGCCGCCGAGTTCGCTGACGATGGTGGGCAGCGCGGTGGAGACGATCGTCTGATCGAGTGCGGCGAGCAGCATGCCGAGGAGCAGTGCGCCGATGGCGACCAGGACTCCGCGCCGGGACCTGCCCTCGCCCGGTGCGAGGGGCTGGGGGCTCAGCTGCTCGGCCATGTACATCTCCTCGGGTCCGCTTCCACCCCATCCTGGCCGCTGTGCCCCGTTATGGCCTGCCGAGCGGCGGGCGGGCGTTGGGCGGCCGGGCGGCACGGCCTGCATAATCGCAGGCAGTTCAAAGGGGAGGGGAACCCACGATGACCGGACATATATGCCCGGAGTGCGGTGGCGGGCGGGGCGCGAGACCGGAGACGGGTGCGGACGGCGGGAGCGCGGGGTCCGTCTGTGCCTGCGGGGGTCGTGCGGGCCGGTTGCCCGGCGAGGACCACCGGGCGGCCCGCGCCGCGGAGATGGCCGCGGCGGAGGACTTCGACCCGCTGCGGATCCGGCCGTACGTGACGCTGTCGAGCGACGACGCGCGGGAGCCCGCGGCACCCGCCGCGGCCACCACGATGCCGCTGTTCCTGGGCGGCGCGGCAGATGGCGGTACGTCCGGCGGCCCGGGGGGCCCGGTGCCGGACGCCGGCCCGGCGGACGAGTCCCGTCGGCGTACGGCCGCGGCCTACGCGGGCGGCGGCCCCGAGCCCGTGCAGCCGCGCCGCCGCCGGCCTTTCGCCGTCCTGGCCGTGGGGGCGGCCGTGGTCGCGGTGGTGGGTACGGCGGCCTTCGCGGGCGGCCTGTTCGACAAGGACGACACCCGCGAGGAGGCACTGCCCGAGATCACGACGAGCGTGCCGGACGTGAGTGACGAACCGGCCGCGTCCGTGTCGGAGTCTCCCTCCGCGTCGGCCTCCGCGACACCTTCCCGGTCCGCGTCGGCCTCACCGTCCGCGTCCCCTTCCGCCTCCGCCTCGAAGAGCCCGTCGGCCTCCCCGTCGGCCACCACCGCGTCCGCGACGCCGTCGCCCTCGGCGTCGGCGTCGGCCACCGAGACCCCGGGCGAGTCGGCCGCGCCGCCCGCGCAGATCGCCGGACCGACCCTGCGGCGCGGGGACCAGGGTCCGGAGGTCGCCGAGCTCCAGCGGCGGCTGCAGGAGGCGTGGCTCTACCACGACCGGGACAACGGGAACTTCTCGGACCGGGTGGAGCGGGCCGTGCGGGAGTTCCAGAGCTGGGTGTCCGTCAAGACCGACCCGCCGGGTGTGTACGGGCCGGAGACCCGTCGGGCGCTGGAGGACCGGACGACCGGCGAGGGGCGGGACGACTGACGCCCGGGAGGGCGTGCGGGCGGTCCGACCTGCGGGATTGGCGTTCCGGCCACGGTTTTTGTATCGTGATGGAACAAAGTAGCCTCCGCCCGTTTTCCCTGACCGGCGGGCGGGGCTGCTTGTTCTCCTGGGCAGCACGTCATGTGCCGCTCGCTGTTCCCCCCGCGCTCTGGAGCCTGCCGATGTCGGCCACCGTCCTCGAAGCCCGCGCCCTCCTGCTGGACATGGACGGCACCCTGGTCAACTCCGACGCGGTGGTGGAGCGCTGCTGGCGCCGCTGGGCGCTCGCGCAGGGCCTCGACCCGGAGGCGGCGCTCAAGGTGGTCCACGGACGCCAGGGGTACGCCACGATGGCCGCCCTGTTGCCGGACCGCCCCATGGAGCAGAACCACGCGGAGAACCGGATCATGCTCGCCGAGGAGACCGCCGACGTCGACGGCGTGGTGCCCGTAGCGGGTGCAACCGCCTTCATGGCCTCCCTCGCCGCCCTCCCGCACGCGCTCGTGACCTCGGCCGACGAGGCGCTCGCCCAGGCCCGGATGACGGCCGCCGCCCTGCCCATGCCGGAGACCCGGGTCACGGCCGAACTGGTCGGCGCCAGCAAGCCGGACCCGGAGGGCTTCCTCAAGGGCGCGGCCGAGCTGGGCTTCGACCCGGCGGACTGCGTCGTCTTCGAGGACTCCGAAGCCGGCATCATGGCCGGCCGGGCGGCAGGTATGCGGATCGTGGGCATCGGCCCGCGCGCGGCGGCGCTCTCCCCCGACGCCCACGTCGACGACCTGACGCAGCTCAGGGTGGAAGCGGTCGGCGACGGCTCGATCCGTCTGCACATCGACGCCCGGTAGCAGCCACGCTGGGGCCCAGGGGCCTGCGAAGCTCCCGCTCCGGGTCCCGACGGACCCGGAGCTCCCGCGCCCCCGGATCCCGTCTCAGTCACGGTGCATCCGCCCCCGGGCCACCAGCTCCAGCACCAGCGCGACGGCCATCGCCTGCACCGCCATCAGTGCCACCAGGACGAACAGCTGCACGGCGCCCGCCTCCACGGGTGAGGCGCCACCCAGCAGCATCCCCACGAAGGCCCCCGGCAGGGTGACGAGCCCCACGGTCCGGGTCTGGTCCAGCCCCGGCAGGAGCGCGTCCGAGGCCGCCGGGCGGACGATCTCCAGCCGCGCGTCCCGGTCGGGCAGACCGAGGGCCATCCCGGCCTCCACCTCTCCCCACCGGGTCCCGAGCTCGTCCAGCGCCCGCCGCCCGCCGAGCACGGTCGCGGTGAGCGCACCCCCGACGAGGATGCCCGTGACCGGGATCAGCGCGAGGCCGCGCACCGGGACGAGTCCGGTGAGCAGCAGCAGGCCGACCACGGGGACGACGCCTGCGCCGATCGGCAGCGCGGCCCACCACCACGTCCGGTTCCCGGTGATCCGGTGCCCCGCCGTCCACACCGCCACGGCGAACATCAGCGCGACGAAGCCGAGCAGCGGCCCCAGCGAGCGCACCACCCAGCCGATGAGCAGGGACACGACGCCCAGTTGCACGGCGGCCCGCAGGCCGGCGACGAGGATCTCGCGCGAGCGGCCGAGCGAGGCCCCCGCGGCGACGGCGGCGGCGAACACCAGGAGTACGGCGAGGACGACACCGAGCGTGGGAGTGACCGGAAGCAGCACGCGGCCACGATAGGTCCGCCGCCCCGGAGCCCGGGGCGCCCCCGTCCGGACGCCGGGGGCCGCCCGCCCGTCACACCGTCACGAACCGTCCGCGTACGTCCCGTTGCTCCGGGGATCGCCCAAGCCCCGCACTCGAACAGATTTCGGACCGGACGTCAGACCTAGCTCCCTACCCCTTGATGTGACGTGCGCATGTCGCCACTCTGTTACCTGGCGACCATCCCGCGGAAACCCGGCGCCGCCACGCTGGCCTGGCCCCACAGGTCGCCCGCCACGTTCCCCCCACATCAAGGGAGTTCGCATGTCAGGTATCTACGCGCGTCGCATAGCCGTCGTCGCCGCCTCCGCCGCACTCGCCGCCACCACCGGGCTGCTCGCCGCCCCGACCGCCCAGGCCGCGATGCCCACCCCGGTCAGCGCGGCGACCGCCCGTACCTACCTCGGTCAGCTCACCGTCTCGGCCGAGGGCTCGTCCAGCGGCTACAGCCGCGACAAGTTCCCGCACTGGATCACCCAGTCGGGCGCCTGCAACACCCGCGAAGTGGTCCTGAAGCGGGACGGCACCAACGTCGTCCAGGACTCCGCCTGCGCCGCGACCAGCGGCAGTTGGTACTCGCCGTACGACGGCGCCACCTGGAGCGCCGCCTCCGACGTGGACATCGACCACATGGTCCCGCTCGCCGAGGCGTGGCGCTCCGGCGCGAGCGGCTGGACCACGGCGCAGCGCCAGTCCTTCGCCAACGACCTGAGCCGGCCCCAGCTCATCGCGGTCACGGACAACGTCAACCAGTCCAAGAGCGACCAGGACCCGGGCGAGTGGCTGCCGTCGCGCACGGCCTACCGCTGCACGTACGCCCGCGCCTGGGTGCACGTGAAGCACCACTACGGCATGACGGTGGACTCGACCGAGAAGAGCGCGCTGCAGTCCGTGCTGAACGGCTGCTGACCCACCTCACGTCCGGCCACCGGGACACGGCCACCGGCCGGAACCAACCCGCCCTCCTCCGTCGTTCCGTACCGTACGGAGCCATCGGTCACAGCGACGCGAGGAGGGCACACATGGCCGGGCTACGCCTGGGACCACTGCTGCGGTACGTCGACTGGGAGTCGGGTTCCCGGGCGACCGTCTGGGTCGAGGCGACCAGGCCCTGTACCGCGGAGGTCCGCTGCGCGGACGGGGCCTCGGGCTCCTCCGCCACCTTCGCGGTCGAGGGGCACCACTACGCGCTGGTCGTGGTGACGGGACTGACGCCCGGCTCCACCACGGCGTACGAGGTGCTGCTCGACGGCCGCCGCGTCTGGCCGCCCGAAGACTCCCGCTTCCCCGCGAGCACGATCACCACCCCCGCCGTGCCCCAGCCGGAGGAGGCCGGCCCCGTCCGGGTCGCCTTCGGTTCCTGCCGCTGGGCGGCGCCGCCCGGCCATGAGCTCGACCCGGGGCCCCGGCTGCCCACACCCGGGGCGGACCCCATCGGCCCGGACGCCCTCGACACCCTGGCCGTCCGGCTCGCCACCGACCCCACGGCCGTACGGCCCGACGTACTGCTCCTGCTCGGTGATCAGGTGTACGCGGACGAGACGTCGGACGCCACCCGGCAGCGGATCGCGGCGCGACGGGATCCGGACGAGCCACCCGGGGCGGAGGTCGCGGACTACGAGGAGTACACCCACCTCTACGACGAGTCCTGGCGCGACCCCGACGTGCGGTGGCTGCTCTCCACGGTCCCCAGCTGCATGATCTTCGACGACCACGACGTCATCGACGACTGGAACACCAGCGACGCCTGGCTGCGGGACATGCGGCGCACGCCGTGGTGGCACGAGCGGATCGTCAGCGGGCTGATGTCGTACTGGGTCTACCAGCACCTCGGCAACCTCTCCCCCGAAGCCCTGGCCGCCGACCCGGTGTACGCGGCGGTGCGCGCCACCCCGGACGCCACCGAGACGCTGCGCCGGCACGCCGCCGAGTCCGACGCCGATCCGACGCGCACCCGGTGGAGCTACCGGCGTGTTTTCGGCCGAGTACGACTGCTCATGGTGGACACCCGTGCGGCCCGTGTCCTGGGCGAGCAGGAGCGGGCGATGCTCAATGCCCAGGAGGCGCGATGGATGCGCGACGAGGTCCTCACCGACCGGGCCGCGTACGACCATCTGCTCGTCGGCACCTCCCTGCCGTGGCTGCTGCCGCCGCTCGTCCACGACGCCGAGACATGGAACGCGGCGCTGTGCCGCGGAGAGCGCGGCGGCCCCGACGGGCGCTGGGCGCGTATCGGCGAGAAGGTCCGCCGGGCCGCTGACCTGGAACATTGGGCGGCGTTCCCCGAATCCTTCCGTCAGCTGTCGGAGCTGCTGCGGGAAGCGGGCAGCGGTCCGGACGCCCCCGCGACGGTATGCGTGCTCTCGGGCGATGTGCACCACGCCTACATCGCCGAACCCCACTGGTCCGATCCCGCACCTGAGGGCACTCCCGGCGCACGGATCCTGCAGCTGACCTGCTCTCCCGTGCACAACTCCATCCCCGCCACGATAAGAGCGGGATTCCGTTTCGGCTGGAGCCGGGCGGGCCGGTGGCTCGGCCGCGGGCTGGCGCTCCACGCACGGACGGGGGCCTCGCCGATGCACTGGCACAAGACCGGCGGACCCTGGTTCGGCAATCAGCTGATGACCCTCACCCTGCATGGCCGGAAAGCCGCACTGACATTGGTTCAGGCCAGGGAGAGCCCGACGGGTCCACAGTTGGAGACCGTCCTGGAGCGCACGCTGACGTCGAACGAGTGAACGAGTTTCAGCCAGCTATCAGAATGTTGAACTTGCAAGTAACGGTGAGGCCTACCTAACCTGTGGGGCCCCAATCGGTTCACGTCCCCAGACCGAAGGAGCCCAACCCCCCATGTTCAAACGTCTGGACAGGGCCCAGCCCTACGCACTAGGCCTCTTCCGTGCCGTCATCGGATTCCTCTTCGCCTGCCACGGCGCCGCCTCACTCTTCGGCGTGCTCGGCGGAGCGATGGGTGGTGGCACCGTTCCCGCCGGCACCTGGCCGGGCTGGTACGCAGCCGTGATCCAGCTCGTCGGCGGCACCCTGGTCGCACTCGGCCTCGGCACCCGCTTCGCCGCCTTCATCGCCTCCGGATCCATGGCGTACGCGTACTTCAAGGTTCACCAGCCCGAATCGCTCTTCCCCCTGCAGAACGGCGGCGAGTCCTCCGCCGTCTTCTGCTGGGCCTTCCTCCTGCTGGTCTTCACGGGCCCCGGCGCCCTGGCCCTGGACCGGCTGTTCTCCTCGCGCACCCGTCCCGCGCACAAGAACGAGCCCGAGCGCGAACAGGAGCCGGCCGTCTCGGTCTGACCGGGATCCTGGCCGAGGTCCGACGGGAACCGGGCCGAGGCCCGGCCGACGGCCGCCTCACACCGTACGTACGCCTCGGCCACCGTCGTCACAGGTGGTCGACACAGGTGGCCGGGGCGTACGTGACCTGCACGACATCACCGGCCGTCCGGCGAACACCGGGCAAACGGCGGGCGTACTCTGGAGTGCTGATCCTGCCGCTCCTGCCGCTCCCCTGCGACGTCGCGGCGTCGACACGCTGACACACGGAACGGGGAGTAGGAGAGTGCTCGAGAGTGTGGGTGCGCTGACAGGCAGCCCATGGATCTACGTCGTGGTCGCCCTCTCGGTACTCCTGGACGTCTTCCTGCCCGTCCTGCCCAGCGGGGTGCTGGTGATCGCTGCCGCCACGGCGGCAGCGGGCACGACCACGGTGACAGCGGTGGCCGGAGAGGCCGCCCCACAGGTCCCGTCCCTCCTGGTGCTGACCCTGAGCGCGGCGACCGCCTCGGTGCTCGGCGACCTCGTGGCCTACCGCCTCGCCTGGCGCGGCGGCGACCGCCTGGACCGGGCCATCGCCCGCTCCCGCCGCCTCACCGCCGCCCAGGAGCGCCTCGGCGCGGCGCTGAGCCGTGGCGGCGGTGCGCTCGTCGTCGTCGCCCGTTTCGCCCCGGCCGGCCGCTCCGTCGTCTCCCTGGGCGCGGGCGCCGCCCACCGCCGGGCGAAGGACTTCCTGCCGTGGTCGGCCCTGGCCGGAGTGGCCTGGGCGGGCTACAGCGTGAGCCTCGGCTACTTCGGCGGCCAGTGGCTGGGCGCGACCTGGCTGGGCACGGCCGTCTCGGTGCTCGCCCTGTTCCTGGCGGGCGCCCTGGCGGCGCTCGTCGTCCGGCGGCCCGCACGCCTCCCGGCAGCGGTGGCCAACGGAACCCCCGCGGGCCTCTGAGCCCCGCGCCTCACACCCGGGCGGCGCCCCGTACCTCCAGGCCGTCCAGCAGCCGGTGGGTCGCCTCCGCGATCTCGGCGACCGCCCGGTCGAAGACCTCCTGGTTGTGCGCGGCGGGCGCGCGGAAGCCGGACACCTTGCGTACGTACTGCAGGGCGGCTGCTCTCATCTCCTCCTCGGTGGCCTCTTCGGGGATGGCGGGCGGACGAAGGGTCTTGATACTGCGGCACATGTCTCCAGTGTGGACCGCACCACCGACAGCGCGCCCGGACCTCACACGTCCTCGATCCGCTCGACGGCCGGGATGACATAGGTCCCGTCGAGAACGGGCTGGTCAGGTCGGTAGATGCGCATCACGGCACAGAACCCCCCGGTGGGCGTCGGCAGCCAGTCGGCCGCCCGGGCGGGGTCCGCCGGCGGTTCCGCGGACAGGTGGAGGGTCAGCGATCCGTCGGCCTCGTACACGAGTCCGGGCGTGCGGTCCCCGACGGCGTACCGGTCCGCCGGGTTCGGGACCAGGTGGTGGCCCGGGACGTCGTACACGGTCACCGACCAGAACGCCCGGACCGGCGGTGGCTGTGCGAGGCGCAGCACATAGCGGTGCGCACCGTCGAGCGGACGTCCGCGGGAGTCGTGGGCGGTGCGCGCGTACACCGCCTCGTACCCATGGGGCATCCACAGCGCCTGCCGCGAGGCCACCGCCCTGACCAGGTACGACGCCTCGCGGTCCGCGGTCTTCCACTCCGGTGAACCGATCGTGCCGACGCCGTGGTGGTCCAGGTTGTGGTCCGCCAGGTGCGCGCGCACCTCCCAGGCCCCCGGCACGCCCTCCCGCGGACGTCCCGCCTCCTCCACCCGCGTCCTGCCCAGCGCGTGCCCCTCGGTCAGCGCGCGGACGAGCCCGGACCCGGCCGACACATAGGGCGAGGGCCCCTCCTCCAGGAGCCCCAGCGGCTGGAAGCGGTCCTGGTAGGCACGATCGGCGGCGGCGGGCGGGAAGTCGGCCATCCACACCCGGAGCCGCTCGAAGAACAGCAGTTCCGCGGGTACGCCGGAGTCGGGCGCGGGGAGCCTCGTCCGGTGCGCCGACGCGCCCAGGTGCGTGAGGGTGAGTTCCTGCCGCAGCGCGCGTACCCGGGGCAGGTCCTGGGGGCCGTCGCAGGCGATGCGGCCGATGAGGGACACGACGGACGTCGGTGCGTCGATCACGCCCGTCACCACGTCGGGCACGGTCCCGGACCAGTTGGGCGGCACGATCAGCCAGTCCCCCTCGCCGGTGCCGGTGGCCCTGCTGCCGAGATAGGCGAAGGAATTGCTCCACGCGTCCACGAACTGCAGCACGTAGTAGGACCCGCCGGTGTCCGGCACGTGCAGCCGGACGGGGCCGCCGGACAGGTCGAGCTGGGCGAGCGCGTCGACGAGATCGCTCGTGCCCCACGGGACCTGGGCCTCGGGTGTGGCCGGCCCCTCGGCGTGGGCGAAGCCGTTGAACGGGGCGGGCCCCAGCGCACCGAAGCCCTCCTGGAGGCTCGCCTGGACCGCGCGCAGGTCGCGGACCAGCGGCGACCCGTAGACGTACGCGTCGGCGGCGAGGAGGAACGTGCCCTGTCCCACGTCAGAAGGCCGCCTTCGAGCGGTCCGTGCACAGGGCCCAGATCACGAAGGTGTCGATCGCGATCGAGATGATCGCCCAGACCGGCTGGTACGGCAGCCACATGAAGTTGGCGATCAGCGTCAGCCCGGCCAGCCCGACACCCACCGCCCGGGCCCAGCCGGCGCCCTTCAGGATGCCCAGGCCGACGAGCACGAGGACGATTCCGAGGATCAGGTGGATCCAGCCCCAGGCCGTCACGTCGAACTTGAAGGTGTAGTCGTCGATACGCGCGTACACGTCGTCCGAGGCGAGACCGGCGATCCCCTTGATCACGGCCAGGATCCCGTCGACGAGCAGCAGGATCCCGGCGAACATCGTCCCTCCGGCCGCCCAAGCGCTGCCGGAGCCGGACGGCGGCGGACCGGGGACGGGAGCCGACGGTGCTGTCTGAGCCATGGATTCCTCCACTCGACGGGGTCGTGCCCCGCGTACCCCCGGGGCAGCTCCGACCCTGCGCGACGGTCTGCCTCGCGACGACTCGTACGCGCCCGTTCGGGTGCACCGCCGGGCATCGCGCGGGCCGTTCCTCAGGGCACGGCACTCTCCGGGCGTCACTCTCCGGGCGTCTGTCAGGGTGCGCCGACCGTCACCACCTGCCCCTGGGCGTCGACGGTGAGAGCGATGCGCCCGACCTTGTTCGTCAGTGCCAGGGCCGCCCACCCGACGCCCCGCACACAGCACGGGAAGATAGCCAGGAGGGCGTGCGGCACATCGTTGAGCGACTGTCCGCGTACGAGAACGGCCTGGCTCCCCGACCGGGACTCCACCCGCCACCCGGCGGCGATCCGCTGACTGACCACCCAGTCCAGGAAGGCCGCGCCGCGTGGCGTCAGGCACCGCGCCGCCGGCCCCGTACTACCCCGGGGGTGGCTGGAGGGACGCCGCCTCACCCCGGGGCACTCCACGAGGCTTCATGGGGCTCACCTCGCTCACCTCCAGGTGTCGAGGTCGCCACCTCGCCATTCGATCAACTCCGGCTGATCCAGGTCGATCTCGCCGACCCCCTGGGCGAACCCGGCCTGCCGCAGGAACGAGGCCACGTCCCCACGCCCGTGCGCGAGCCCGACGATCTGCCCACGCACGGTCACCCGCCGTCCACCGGACGGCGTGGGCGGATACACGATCACAGGCGGATGACCGGACATGCCTCCACGGTCCCCCGCCCCCCGGCGGACCGCATCCCGGGGGCGGACGGCACGGCCGGCCGACGTCCCTGGAACGACGCGCCCCGGCACGGCGGCCACGGCTGCGCCCCTCCGTGCCCGTTCCCCTGACGCCAGGACCCCGAACGGGCAGTATTGGCTGGCCACATAGGCGGCAACAACCACATCAGGGGGGACCGGTGGGCGACCACGACGCGGGGGAAGCCCGCGAGAGATGGGCGGAAGAGGCCTACTCGGTACTGACCGGTGTAGCGCGTACATATCACGCGGTCATCACCTACAAGGAGCTGGGAGAGGAGGTGCAGGAGAGGTCGGGCATCCGCACCAAGGCCCTGCTCCACAACTGGATCGGATCCGTCCTGGGCAAGGTGGTCCGTGAGGCGCACCGCAGAGGTGACCCTCCGCTGACCGCGCTGGTCGTCCACACGGACGACGGCATGGTGGGCGTGGGCTACAGGGAAGTCCTGCAGATCGCGGGGCAGCCGCCCCTGGACGGGGTGGAGGAACGCGAACACCACGCCGCCCAGGCACGGCTCGACTGCTACCGGAAGTTCGGCGCGACGATCCCGCCGGGTGGGGGAAGGGCCGCTCTGGCTCCCAGATACCAGGCAGCCGTCGAACGCCGACGCGTCCGGACCGCGGCGCCGCCCCCCGTATGCGCCGGGTGCTTCGTCCAGCTTCCGTCGACCGGCGTCTGCGACTCCTGCGGCTGAGCGGCAGGTCTCTGCTGTACTACTCGTCCTGGAACACATCGATACGGGGGTGGCGGAGCCATGAGTACGGGCAGCCGCAAGGTGCTGGGGATCGTGGGCTCGGCAGCCGACGGTGTCGAGCAGCTACGCACCGGCCTGGTGGAGCCGGCCATCGCCCTCGGCTGGCAGGTGGCCGTGACGCTGACGCCGACAGCCGGCCGATGGCTCAGGGCGACCGGCGAACTGCCCCGGCTGGAAGCCCTGACCGGCCTGCCGGTGCGCGATACCCCCCGCCTGCCGGCCGAGCCCCGCCCCCACCCGGTAGCCGACTGCTAAGTCGTCGCCCCGGCGAGCGCGAACTACGTGGCCGAACTCGCAACCGGTATCGCCGACAACCAGGCGCTGACACAGGTGGGCGAAGCCATCGGCACGATCGGCATCCCGGTGGTCCTGTTCCCGCGCATCGACGCCGCCCACGCCCGACACCCCGCGTGGGAGCGGCACATGAGGGCCCTGGGAGCAGCGGGCGTGCGCCTCGTCCACGGACCGGAGGTATGGCCGCTGCACGAACCCCGCGAGGGCCCGGCGGAGCGACGACTGCCCTGGCCGGAGATCCTGGCGCGCCTGTCGACCGGCGACCGGAGGGACCGCTGAGGGGGACCCGACCGCCAGGATCGGGGCCGCCCCGACGCCCTTACCGCATGCCGAAGGTCACCGCGCAGCCTGAGCCCGTTGCGGGGAGGATCACCAGCTGGGACGCTTCCACCATGTGGGCAGCGGTATTGGGCCTGCTCCTCGTGCTCGGCCTGGCCTCGGCGATCAGCCAGGCGCGTAAGGGGCGGTGGTACACGGCCGGCGGGGTCCTCTCCCAGATCCTGGGAATCGACCTGATGCTGCTCGGCAGCATGGAACGGAACGACCTGCTCTTCTGGCCGGGCATCGCGCTCACACTCATGGGATTCGGCATGGAGTTCATGGCGTACCGCAGGTCCCGCACCCCCGTAGCCGAGGCAGGCGCCTGAGCCGCAGGTCAGAGAACCCCGCCGGGCCGCGCGAGAAAAACCTGGCGCCCTGGGACGGCTGCTCGGATACGGTCACCGCGGAGGTGAACCCGTGTCCTGGCCATCGGTGATCATCCTCGCGCCGGTAGATCAACGCCGGTCGCTCGAAGGACGCATCCGTTGCTTCGAGCTCGTGCCGGACCCAGTGACGGGCGAGGAAAAGCTCTACTGGCACGGGTACGCGTACTACGTGGATCTCTCCGGCGGGATTCTGGCGGACTACGAGCCGGAAGAGCTGGAGGAAGTGACGGCCCGGATCGGCGTGCCGTACGGGGTCTACGTGTCATGCGAATCCACGGACGCCGCCCGGGCCTTCCTGGGCCGAGTTCTGCCCGGCTTCGATGGTCTTCTCGACACCAACCACTTCGAGATCCTGCCGGCCGGCGAATTTCTCATGCTGATGGGACGCCACCCACGATGGGACTGGCGCCGCCGACCGAGCACAGACCTCTGACAGAACGGCTGCGCCCGCTGAACTCCAGGTGTGCGAGCGACTGCTGCTCTGCGTCCGGCCCGTCCGAGGTCAGTCATCCGACCACGACGGCGGCGTGCCATTGAGCGCACGACAGCAGAGGGGGGAGCAGCCATGTGTCCGGGTCAGTCGTCGTCCGGGTGCCGGAACACGCGCTGCAGCTCCGCTCGACGGCGCATCGGGACTGCCCAGTTGCCTGCGCATGGGCGGTGGTCGCCGCCTGCACCGGCGCTGCGGTGTCCACCGTCAGCCGGTTCTCCTGCTGCTCGGCCCAGGCCGCGCGCTCCAGCTCGATGAACTCATCGTTCAGTTCTATTGCCACGACCCGGATCGCACGACTCCCGCCCGGGCACCGGCCGGATCCGGGTCAGCTGAGCGCGTCGATCGCCTTCACGACCAAGGCCCGCGCATCCGCCCCGTACACCGCAGTCCTCCGCATCTCCTCGAACGCGCGCACATACAGACCGATCTCGCTGGGCTGCGTGATCCGCACCTGCGCCGACACCAGCTCGACAGACACGAGCGAGTCGTCGTACACGCGGAACGTCTCGCGCGGCCACTGCCCGCGCCCGTCCGTCGCCGACGGGATGATGCCGAGCGACACGGCGGGAAGCGCCCCGGCGGACAGGAGATGCCCAAGCTGGGCCGCCATGGCGTCGGCGCCCCCGATCCGGTAGCGGAGGACTGCCTCTTCCATGAGGAGCACGAAGCGATGGCCGCGCTCGTGGATGATGCGGGACCGTTCGACCCTGGCCCGGGCGGCTGCGGCACTGTCGTCGACCGGCAGGTCCCGGAAGCGCGCCGACATGCCGAGCACGGCGGCGGCGTAGCCCTCGGTTTGGAGCAGGCCGGGGACAAGGGAGGAGGAGTACACCCGGAACAGCTGCGTCTGGTGGAAAAACGTGACGGCACTGTCCTGGAGCTGCTTCAGCCCGCTGCGTGTCCGGTGCCGCCACTCGCTGTACATGGACTCTGCGTGCAGCGACTGGGCGATCAGGTCCTCGGCCTGGTCCTCGACACCGAGCGTCCGGCACCAGAGGCGAATGTCCGTCGCGGTCGGCGCCGTCTTCGCGTTCTCGATCCGGGACGTCTTCGCATGGTGCCAGCCACACCCGGAGGCCAGCTCGACGACGGTGAGCCCCGCCCCCCTCCGCAGGTCACGAAGGCGCCTCGCGACGACTGCGCGCGCGGTCTGTGCGGAAGAGGAGGGGAGCGTCATGTGGCCTATCCGATGGTTCTGATCAGCGAATCTCGTACTCGTCGTGCGGCACTGCCCTGCCCCACACCGCCTCGAACGCCGCGGAACAGAGTTTCATTGCGGCCGGGTCCTCGGCGAGCTCCGGACCCTGCGACGACCCGTCACCAGCGAAGTGGTTCCACTGCACCAGCTGGCCGTCGAACAGCCAGAAGTCGTTGCCGGGTAGGGCGATGTCCGACGCTTGACGGCGCGGCAGCCACCGCACCTGCTCCCCCGCCGCCACGTTCGTGAAAGTCCCGGAGTGCTCGTACCGGATGTACTCGCTGACGGGCTCGGACACGATGCGCGCCCGCCGCATGGTGACTCCGCGGCCTACGGTTTCGGCGACGAGGTCGAGCCATGGCCTCCACCAGGACGCCCGGTCGTTGGGTTCGTGGCGGTGACCGGCGCGCCAGTCGGCGAACGGCCCCTTCTCGTAGTCGACGGCGTAGGCGTCCCGCATTTCGAGGTGGACCGCCGAGCGGTTGCAGTTGGCGAGGAGGTCACGGAAGCTTGGCGGCGGCACGTTCGACGGCATCGCAGGCCTCCCTGATCGTGTCGACCATCCTGGCCGGGATACGGATGACGGCTTCGGTGTCCGGGATGCCGACGGCATGGCCGGGAAGCTCCAGGGCTGCGCACTCTGCTTCGAGTTCGGGGCTGGGCTTCCACCCCTGAAGGACGAGTTCGTGATTCTCCAGGTCGGCCCAGACGGTCGGCGACTCGTGGTCTCCGGTGTTCGGGTCGATTCCAACGAACAGTATCGACATGGCGCGCTCCGTCCACGTGGTGTGCAGATGTGTGCACCACGGTCTGCTGGGGCGGGGGTTGTCGTCAAGGGCGCTTTCTGTTGGTCCGCCTGTCGGGGCAATATGCGCACAGATCTGCACATGGATGGTGTGCGTGCACGGCCAGTCTCTACGGTCAGTACTACTCACTGACTGCGACGGGGGGCACACCCGTGATGACTCTGAAGGTGTACAAGGTCGACCGCTTCGGGAACACCGAGCGTGTCGTACGGCCGGAGGCTGAGGTCATCCCGGTCGAAGTGGTCGAGGCGAAGGCCTCGTTCCCGGCCTGTCAGTGCGACCGATGCGCGAGCCCATCATGACCGGCCGCCCCCTCCCGGACATTGGCACGCTGACGTGGGACCAGGCTGCGGGCCGGGCTTGCATCTGGTGCAAGAAGGTGCTCACCACAGGCGCCGTGCACGCCGGCATCGTCCGCGGACGCTCCGGAGTGCACGTTCTCGACACCGAGGTGTGGGCCTGCCCCCGATGTGACGCCGGGGAGGACCCGCGGTGAGCTGCGCCCATGACCACGAGCAGCCGCAGCCGGCCCCGCCCGAAGTGGACGAGCTCGCTGATCTGATCTGGCTTCAGGACACCCGTGAGGACCGGCTCGACAAGTTCCGCAACGACCAGCCCTGAGACCCCTCACCCCACCACCAGGACGGAGGGCATCCCCTGCCTACCACCCAGAGCCCGACTGCCGTCTCCTCGTGCGAGGCCCGCTGGACCGCACCGGTCGACAGTGTCCGCACCACGGTGGCCGGCGTCGACCTCCTGTGCCGTCCCTGCGCGGTCGGCGGCTACCCGCGCCGTGTCGATCTGTTCCCGCCGTTGGGTATCTACGGGCTGACGACTCGCCGGATCGGGATGAAGGGCAAGCACCGGTCCGGCGATCCGAAGCCGCCGCCGGATCAGGGTCCCCCGCTGCCGAAGAAGCCGCCGCCGGGGACGCCGCCTGTGTAGAGCTCCCCGTCTGCGGCCAGCGCCGACCCCCTGGCCGCAGACGGGGTCATGGCTGTACGAGGTCGGAGAGTTCGGTGCCGGTCGCGTCGGCGATCCGGCTGAGGGTGTCGAGCAAGGGGAGGAGTGGCCTTGCTCGATGTTGCTGTACGTCGCGATGCGGATGCCGGCCCCGATGGCCACCTGCTCCTGGGAGAGGTTCGCGTGGAGTCGCGCGGCGCGCATGCGGTCGCCGATGGCCCTGCGACTGGCGTGGACGCGGTCGTCGGGCATCGGCTGGTGGTGCACCGGCCCACATTCGTGGGCGGCATGATCATTTGTCTTTACGGTTCATGGAGTCCATCCCTCGATCGGGTGACAATCCAGGGATGCACCCCATGGGGATGTGGACTCTTAGTGGACTTCGAGCACGAGAAGACCCCCAGCCGATCATGGTTGGGGGGGTCAAACCAGGCTCTCACCTGCTATTTACCCTCGGTGGGCGCGGACGGTTTCGAACCGCCGACATCTGCTTTGTAAGAGCAGCGCTCTACCCCTGAGCTACGCACCCGTGGATGAGGCAACAGGTTACATGGCTTACGGCCCCGGTCGGCAATCCGGTTACGGGCCGTCCAGGGGCCGGCAGGTCCAGGAGTCGCGGGCCGGGCATGCGGGGGGTAGCCCCACCCCGGAGACCGTAGCCGTCCGGATCGTCCAGGGGGCCTGTCCTTACCTACGGTGGGACCACACCGGCAGCGCTAGCAGGGGGACCCGATCGCGATGACCAGCCGTACCCGTATCCACACACTCGTGGCCACCGGAGCAACCGCCCTTCTCCTCGTGGCCCTCAGCGGCTGCGGTGCGGGGGCCGACGACGCGCCCGTCGAGCGGAAGGCGTTCCCGTACAGCGGGAAGAACCTCACCATCGACAGCGGGAACTCGACGGTGGACGTCGTGCCCGCCGATGTGGAGCGGATCGAGGTGACCCGCCGGGTCGACGGGTGGGTCGTGTTCGGCAGCGGGCCGGATCCCTTCTGGAAGCTGGAGGGCGACAAGCTGACGCTCGGGGTGAAGTGCAGCGCCGTGATCAGCGACTGCGACGCGCACCACGAGGTGAAGGTGCCCCGTGGGACCGTCCTGACGGTGGACTCGGACAACGGGACGGTCACCGCCTCCGGGTTCGACACGGCTCTCACGCTGTCCTCCGACAACGGCGAGGTCCTCGTCCGCGATTCCAGTGGGCCGCTGGACCTCGAGACCGACAACGGCTCCGTCGTGGCCGAGCGGGTCTCGGCGGCGTCCGTGGTCGCGCGGTCGTCCAACGGGGAGGTCGAGCTCGGGTTCAGCGAGGTTCCGGATCTTGTGGACACCGTCACGGACAACGGGAGCATCACCATCGATCTGCCGAGGAGCGGCGGGGCGTACGCCGTGTCCACCTCGACCGACAACGGTGACGTCCACGTCGGCGTACCGCGCAGCGATTCCAGCAAGCACGTGGTGAAGGCGCGCAGCTCCAACGGGGAAGTCACCGTCCGAACGGCGAACTAACCGGCCCGTGTATTCGTCCTTACTGGTGGGAGAATGAACCCGGCGGGGCGATACGGCACGGGAGAGGGATGTGACGGCGACACACGCGCGGCCGCAGGCGAAAGCGAGTGGTGGTTCGGCCGTCAGGGACGTCCTGGTGCTGATGCTGCTGCCGGTGCCGTTGTTCGCGGCCTCGCTGTCGGCGGCCTTCGCCGGCGGGGGTACGCGGCGTTGGTTCGGGGGGCGTGGTGAGAGCCAGCGGGCCGACGCGCAGGCGGCGAAGGACGATGCCGCCGCCGCTTTCTACGAGCTGGACACCGCTCAGCGCGATCTGAAGATCTCGATCGAGACGATCACCGCGGTGGACAGTTCACCCCGGGGCCGCAAGGCGGCGGAGGACTTCGCGGCGCTCGGCCGGCGGATCGACGAGGTCAGCCACGCGTACATCGCGGCGGTCGACGCGCACGACCTCGACCGGGACGATCTGGAGCCGTCGGCGGCTGCCGGTGCGCGGACGCAGCTGACCCGGGCGAAGGACGATCTCGTACGGGTGAAGGGTGAGCTCGACCGTTTCGCCCAGGGGCTCGGGCCGCTGCTCGGTAGCGCGGAGACGCAGCTCGCCCGGCTCGCGCCCGCCGTGGAGCGCGCCCGTCAGGCTCTGCTCGGCGCGAGCAACGCCCTGGACACGGTCCGTGCCTCCGGGTTGCGGGCCGATGATCTCGCTGCTCGGCTGGCGGCCCTCGCCCCGGAGCTGACCAAGCTCAACCAGGGTGCCGGGCGGCACGGCGTGGCCGAGACCCTGCAGCGGGCGGACCAGGTGCTGCGCGATGCCGAGGCGGTGCGGGCCGAGGCGGACCGGCTGCCCGAGCGCGCCGCGGAGATCGACCGGCGGCTGGTGTCGCTGCGGACCCGGGCCCAGGCGCTGACGACACGCGCCGGGCAGGTCGAGCCGGTTCTCAGCGAGTTGCGGCGGCGTTTCTCGGCCGCCTGCTGGCAGGACCTGCAGCCGGTTCCCGATCAGGCGGCTGCCAACGTCCGGCAGGCCGAGGAGAAGCTGGCGGAGGCCGCCACGGCACGGGCCGAGCAGCACTGGGCCGATGCGACGGCCCGGCTGAGTACGGTGCGGGCCCTGCTGAACGCCACCGACGAGGCCGTGTCGGCCTCCGGTGACCGGCTGCAGCGGCTGGACGCCGTGGCCAAGGATCCCCGGGCGGAGATCGACCGCACCCGGTTCGCGATCCGGGACGCCCAGCGCCTTGCCATGGCCGGGCGCCACACCCCCGATCCGCGTCACGCCCGTCCGCTGGACGACGCCGTGGCCCGGCTGGAGCGGGCGATCGCCGGGCTGGAGGGGCGGCATCCCGACTACTGGCACTTCCTGACCGAGACGGAGGCCGTGCGACAGACGACGACGCGGGTGGTCTCCACGATCCGCGAGGAGCTGGGCGGCGGCGCCTGAGCGTTCCGGCACCCGGCCCGGCCGGCCGCCTACCGGCGCCGGGCCGGCACCCTGGCGCCCGGCCGCGCACCGGCGCTCCGCCGCCTCGGCCATGTCGGCGGGGTCCGGCCGGGCCCCGCCATGACTCGCGTCCGATTTGTCCCCCGCTGCCGGTGGGCAGATGCTGGAGGTACGCAGCGGCTCCCGCTGAGGCGTTCCTTGCCGTACGCGGCCGAAGGAGATGGTCATGGCCACACAGGTCCTGCATCCCACGGGTCGGCGCCGCAAGGCCACCCGGCTCGACGAACACCTGCCGGTCGACCACCGGCTCAGCCAGGTCTACCGGGTGGGCGCGGGTCTGATGGGTCTGCTGCTCCTCGTCTTCGGCATCCTGGGGCTGATCGACCGCATCGGCTTCTTCGACACCGGCGGCGACACGGTGGGCGGCCTCAACACCAACGGCGCGCTCAGCGTGCTGTCCATCTGTGCGGGCCTGTTGCTCTTCGCCGGGATGGTGATCGGCGGGAATCTCGCCTCGACCCTGAACATGGTCCTGGGCATCGCCTTCATCCTCAGCGGGTTCGTGAATCTGGCGCTGCTGGACACGGGGCTCAATTTCCTCGCCTTCGAGATGCAGAACGTGCTGTTCAGCTTCGTGGTCGGGTTGCTGCTGATGATGTTCGGCATGTACGGGAGGGTCAGTGGCGGTCTGCCCCATGACAATCCGTACTGGCGGGCCCGCCACCCCGAACAGGCCGCCAGCGAGGAACGCCGCAGGCGGCCCCCCATGCCCGAGATCATGCGGGAGAGGCCCTAATCTGGGGCCATGCCTCGTTACGAGTACCGTTGCCGCCCCTGCGGCGAGACGTTCGAACTCAGCCGCCCCATGGCCGAGTCCTCCGCCCCGGCCTCCTGCCCCGCCGGGCACGAGGACACCGTGAGGCTGCTCTCCACCGTGGCCGTCGGCGGCGGCGCCGCGTCGTCCGCCCCCGCTCCGGCCGCCGGAGGCGGCGGTGGCTGCTGTGGTGGCGGCTGCTGCGGCTGAGCGGCCGCGCCACCCGCGTACGCCCGGAGCCGTTACACCCTGCGGGAGAGCGTGAGGCCGTCCGCCACGGTCAGCAGCACGCTGTCCATCCGCGGATCGGTGCTCACGTGGTCGTTGAACTCCTTGATCGCGGCTGCGGCCCCGGTCGCCCCGGGCTCGGTGACGCCGCCGTGGAAGAGGACGTTGTCCGCGACGACGAGCCCGCCGGGGCGCATGCGGGGGACCAGTTCCTCCCAGTACGCGATGTAGTTGCCCTTGTCCGCGTCCAGGTAGGCCAGGTCGATGTGCGGTTCCGCGGCCATGGCGCGCAGGGTGTCCAGCGCCGGTGCGATCCGCAGGTCGATCCGGTCGTCGACGCCCGCCTTCCGCCACGCCTCGCGGCCGTAGGCGGTCCACTCCTCCGAGATGTCGCAGGCGATCAGCCGCCCGTCCGCGGGCAGCGCCAGGGCCATCGCGAGCGCCGAGAAGCCGGTGAAGGTGCCCACCTCCACGATGTGCCGGGCGCCCGTCAGCCTGACGAGGAAGGCGAGCAGCGGCCCCTGTTCCTCCGCGGACTGCATGCCCGCGTGGTCCGGGAAGCGGGCGTAGGTGCTTTCCACGAGCTCACGCTGCACGACGTCCAGCGGCGGGTTGTGGGCCAGCACGTACGCGTAGAGCTCATCGGTGATCGCGGTCTGGTTCCCCTTGGACACGGCGCTGCTCCCTCGATCGCGGCGGCCCGGCACGGTTTACCGGTGACGGGTCGGCGCGCTTCAGACCGCCGCCCTCCGCTGTGGGTGGGCGGCGAGCAGGAACCGGCGCAGGATCTCCTCGCCCGCGGCGACGCCCCGGTGCCGGAGCATATCGGTGTTGGGGGCCGTCCAGCCGCTGTCGGCGAGCTCGCCATGCCCAGGCCGCCAGCCGCGGTCGGCGGCGATGAGCAGGTCGGCGTCCAGGAGCGAGTCGCCGGCGGCGAGCGTCGTCGTGGCGCCGCAGCGGCGGGCCACCTCCGTCATCGCGGCGCTCTTGGTGAGCGGCTTGGGTACGGCGTAGATCTTGCGGCCCTGGAGGGACACGGTCCAGCCACGGGGGTCGGCCCAGGCGGACAGTTCCTTCATCCAGTCTTCGGGCAGGGCCTGGCGTTCGACCACGAGGTAGGCGAAGACGCCCTCGGCGACCCGCTCCTTGAGCAGCCAGGCGGGGTCGGCCGTGGCCAGGAGGTGGGCCCGGACCTCGGCGAGGGAGGCGCATTCGTCGGCGAGCCGGCCGGCCACCACGACCTGCCAGTCCGGATCGGAGACCCCGTCGACGAGGAGGTGCCCGCCGTTGGCGCAGATGGCGTACCGGGGTGCGGGGCCGGGCAGGTGGATGCGCCCGTACTGTTCCCGGGTCCGGGTGGTGGTCGGTACGAAGACCGTGGTGCGGGCCAGCTCGGCGAGCAGCGCCGCGGCCTTCTCCGTCATGTAGGAGAGCGGCTTCCTGTCGTACACCTCCACGCAGAGCAGCCGCGGGGCCTCCTCGTCCGGCATGGCCAGCTGGAGCGCGGCCGCGGAGTAGATCAGGGTGCGGTCGAGGTCGCTGGCCACCAGCGTCACAGGAACCCCAGGTGTCTCGGGGATCCCAAGAGCTCCAGGTGTCTCGGGGCCCCCAAGAGTCACAAGAGCCCCAGGCGGCATGAGAGCCCCGGGCGTCTCAGGGCCGTCGGGCGTCACGGGTGTGGTCACTTCGCCGTCACCGCCGTGCCGTCCGCGCCGGTCGCGCCCCGGGTGAACTTCGGGTGGATGAGCCCGACGCAGGTGTACGGCAGTTCGTCGACCTCCTCGACGGGTACGCCGCGCTGCTCGGCGAGCAGCCGTACGTGGTCGAGGTCCGCGCCCGCACCGCGCTTGGCGAGGATCTTCCAGGGCACGCGGCGCAGCAGCACCCGGGTCGTCTCGCCGACGCCGGGCTTGACGAGGTTCACGTCGTGGATGCCGTACTCCTCGCTGATCCGCTCGACGGCGGCCCAGCCCTCCCAGGTGGGGGCGCGGTCCGCGGCGAGCAGTTCCTTGGCCTCGGCGTCCACGGCGTCGGCGACCTCGTCGAAGCGGGCGGCGACCGTGTCCAGGAAGAAGCCGGAGACGTCGGAGTCCGCGAGCTCGCGGTAGAACTTCCCGCCGTGGAAGTCGTGCGGGCCGACCAGGTCGGAGCGCAGGACCGTGCGGGAGATCAGCCCGGAGACCGTGGAGTTGAGGCAGGCGGACGGGATCAGGAAGTCCTCGCGTGTTCCGTACGTACGCACGCAGCCGCCCGGGTCGGCCAGTACGGCGATCTCCGGGTCGAAGCCGTCGAACTCTTCGAGGGCGACGGCGAGTTCGCGGGTGATGGCACCCTTGCCGGTCCAGCCGTCGACGAAGACGACGTCCGCCGGGTCGTGGTGGGCGGCGAGCCAGCGCAGGGCGTTGGCGTCGATGCCGCGGCCCCGGACGATGGAGACGGCGTAGTGCGGCAGGTCGAGTCCGTGCCGGTGCTGTGCCCAGCGGCGCATGAGGACGCCGACGGGGGTGCCGGCCCTGGCGAGGGAGACGAGGACGGGGCGGGGGCCGCGCTCGGCGAGGACCGTCTCGGTGACGGTGCCGACGGCCCGGGCGATACGGGCCGCGGAGGTGGCCAGTGCCGCCTTGAAGAGCTCCTGGTACTGCGGGCTCGGCTGGTACTCGACGGGCAGCGATTCGGCGTAGTGCGCGCCACCGCTCTGTATCGCCTCCTCGCGCTCCTCGGTGGGCGCCTCCAGGACCGTGTCCGACAGGTCCTGGAGCAGCCAGCCGACGTCGTCGGCCGCGTAGGAGGAGAAGGCGGGGCCCCGGAGGGGTTCGGGCAGCATGGCGGCTTCCTGCCTGTGGGGGGTCGGCGACGGGGCGTACGAGGGGACGACCGCGAGCAGGACCTGGCCGGTGTGCGCGGCCAGCTGGGCCAGAAGTCCGTCGGGGGCGTGCAGCGCGGGGGTGTCCGCGGTGGAGTCGACGACGGCGACGACGGCGTCGAAGCCCGCTCCCGCGACGTTGTAGGCGTAGCGGTCGCCGGGTCCGTCGGCGGGGTCGTCGTGGGCCGGGAAGACCAGGCGGCTGCGTATCGCGTAGCCGGGGTCGTCGACGACGAGCACGGGCGAGCGGGTGGTGGTGGAGTACCGCACGTCGGCCGTGGTGGCGTCCTCCAGGGCGGTACCGAGCCGCAGCGGCGCGTACATCAGCTCCTCGAAGCCCAGGACGAGCACCCTGCGGGCGTCGCCCAGCGCGTCGGCGATGCGGGCGGCCAGGGCCGGCAGGGCCGCTTCGAGGGCCGCGCGGTGGTCGGGGGTGAAGCCGTGGCGTCCGCCGTCGGGGACACCGGCCGGCCAGTCCAGCTCGACCCGTACGGGGGCCGGACGGGGGGCGGGGTCCACCGAGGGGGGCGAGGACGCCCGCTCGTGGGAGGCCACGAGGCTGCGGCCCTTCTCCAGGACCCCGTCCGGCAGCCGCACGGTGCCCGAGGCGCGGGCCACCAGGTCGACCCGGGCGCCTGTCTCCCGGGCGAATTCGGCGAGCCGCCCCTGGTCGGCCCCGGACCGCATGTCCACGAGCGTCACGATGACGTACCGGTCGCGGGGGTAGCGCTCGTGGAGGGTACGGATGGTGTTGAGGACGGTGTTGCCGGTGGAGAACTCGTCGTCGACCAGCACCAGCGGCGCCCCCTGTCCCGCGCCGGCCAGCAGGTCCGGGTCCTCGGGCAGCAGCAGGTGGGACGTGGCGTGCGAGTGCGACTCCTCGAAGCCGCCCGCCGCCGCGACGCCGGCGACGGGGCGGCGCGTGGAGTGCAGGTACGGGGCCACCCCGAGCCCGTCCGCGACGGCGTGGCCGAGGCCCGTCGCCGTCTCCGCGTACCCGAGGACCACCGCGCGGCCGGCCTCCGTCTCGCCCAGCAGGTCCCGCACGCGCTCGCCGAGCTCGAAGCCCGCCCCGTACACGACGGACGGCCGCTGGGGCACGTGCTTGCCCAGGACGTTCGACACGAGCAGATGGGCCCGCTTCGGGTTGCGGCGCAGGGCGAGGCCCAGCAGCTCCCGGAGTTCCCCGTCGCCGACGAGCTCGACCCCGAGCCGCTCCGCGACCCAGTTACCCGACCACTCCACGTCCACTGCCTCTTCCCTCGATGCCGATACGTGCTCGTCAATGATCTCGCTCAGTCCGACAGCCCCGCGGCCAGGAGCTCCACGAAACCGATGTCCTCCCGCGCCACCCCGAAGACCTCGGCCCTCTGCAGGGTGCGCTCGGCCCAGGCGCGGTGCGGTTTCACTTCGTTCATCTTGTTCGTATACGCCGATCGCAGCACTCCGCCGCCGCCCCGCTCGGGCCGCAGGATGTCCTGTGCGTCGCTGTACTCCTCGTGGCTGACCACCGACAGCGCGTGCACGGGCTGCACGTGGGAGGGGTGGATGCACGTCTTGCCGAGCAGGCCGTTGGCGCGGTCGAGCTCGATCTCCCGCAGCAGTCCGTCGAGGTCGTGCTCGATGAGGGCGGTGCGCAGCTCCTCGGCCCGTCCCATGAAGGGGCTGCGGCGCAGCTGGGGCTTGAACATGCGCTCCTGGAGCCGGAAGTACTCCCACACGGGCCCGGTGATGGTGAACCCGGTGCCGTCCGCGCGGCCCAGCACATTGACGACGTCGCCGATGACGGCGCCGATGATCTGGACGTCGTACGCGGTCATGTCCGGGGCGCGCCGCAGACCGTACGCCGAGCAGAAGTCGGTGACGCCGAGGCGTAGCGCGAGTACCCGCCGGCGGTACTTGTCGACGGTGCGGGCGATTCCCTGGAGGGTTTCGGCCCTGCTCTCCAGATGGAGGAGTTCGGGAGATTCGAGGACGGGCATCGCGAACAGCCGGTGGCCGCTCTCCGCTTCGGCTGCGGTGAGGGCCTCCAGGAACAGCTCGCCCCGCTCCTCCGTGAATTTCGGAAGTACAAATCCAGACAACAACTGGACCGAGCTGCCGAGGCGCCTCACGAGGTCGCGGATCTGCTCGGGTTCGCGGACCCTGATGAAGAGCAGCGGCACCTCGGCGGCCCGCGCCCGAAGGTCCTGGAACTGCCGGACAAGATTCGCCTCGGCGCCGACCACCTCGGCGTCGCCGATCGAATCCTCCAGGCAGAACACCATGGAGACGACACCGCGCCCGGCCAGTTTGATCACGTCGTCGGCCAGCCGGGGCCGGGTCGCCGGGCTGTAGAGAGTGGCTCCCAGAGCCACCGACAGCATGCGGGCGGAGGAGCGCGCGTCGAATTCGCACGGCTCCTTGAAGAACAGTCCCTCACGGGCAACGGGTGAGATGTGCCCGAAATGACGCATGTGATTCCCCCGTACTGCCTGACAGGTGGGACAACGTATGGCCGGTAATAGTACGTACGGACAGGTGTCGGCGGTTCCCCGTCCGCATGAACTTCGGGTTACCCGGTCCTTTCTCACACCCGTCGCGGCGCGCCTGCGTGCCGCGTTCGAACAGCCCCTGGCCTACTGGTTCGGACCCCCGCGTTGTCCGGGCGGCCCCCCAGCAGGCAGGATGACCGGCATGACGCACGCGATGCTGAAGGGCTCGAACGTCCCTCTCGATGCCACGGCCGTACGGGCCGTGCTGCGCTGGACGCCGGGCGCCGGGGTCCCGGATGTGGACGCCTCCGCCCTGCTGCTCGGCGCCTCCGGCCGGGTGCGTTCCGACGAGGACTTCGTCTTCTACAACCAGCCCCGGCATCCCTCGGGCCTGGTGCGCCGACTGCCCAAGCGAAGCGTCGCCGACGGGCTCACGGACACGATCGAGGCGGACCTCTCCGCGCTCGACCCCTCCGTGGACCAGGTGGTCATCGCCGCGTCCTGCGACGAGGAGGCCTTCGAGCGGGTTCGTGACCTGCGCATATCGCTGTACGACGCGGCGTCCGCGGACGGCGATCCGCTCGCGGTCTTCGACGTGAGGGCGGAGACCGGCGAGGAGACCGCCATCATCTGCGGCGAGCTGTACCGGCGCGGCGACGGCTGGAAGTTCCGCGCGGTGGCCCAGGGCTACCCGACGGGCCTGATCGGGCTGGCCACCGCCTTCGGGATCTCGGTCGACGAGGCGGAGGCGGCCGCCGGGCCGGAATTCCCGGCCGCACCCGTCCCTCCCGCACCGGAGCCGCCCGCGCGGCCCGCTCCCTCCGCGCCCGCACCCGACTCCCAGGCGACGGTCCAGCACCAGCAGCCCGCGTACGGCTACCCGCAGCCCGCCGCGGCGCCCGGGCCCACGTACGGCTACCCACAGCCGTCCGCGGACCCGCAGCAGCCCGCCTACGGCTACCCGCAGCCCGCGGCGGCAGCCGGGCCCGCGTACGGCTATCCGCAGCCCGCGGCAGGGGCCGCGCACGCCGCCGACCCGAATTTCGTCCTTCCGCCGCAGGGCCCGCAGTTCCTCAGGTCCTGAGCCGGTCCGGGGTCCGGCGCCGACCCACCGGTTCCCCTCCACGGCGGGCACTCAGGCCCGCGTCTTGTAGCCGCGCCCCCACTGCATACCGAAGCCGTACATCCGGTCCAGTTCCGACTGGAAGCCGTACACGAACTTCACCTCGCGCCGCACGATCAGCTCGCCCTTGACGTTCTCCACCGTGAACACGGCGCAGGAGCGGGCCTGCGGGGCCCGTTCGTCGAGCTCGATCTCGATCCGCGGGCCGTTGCCCGGGTAGAGCGTCACCTTCGCGTGCGTGCGGTCGAAGGCCGGGGTCTGGTCGTAGATGTAGACGAAGAACAGCAGTCGCTTGATCTCGTCGCGCTTGTCGAGGTTCACATAGACCGTCTCGCCCGACGGTGCCCCGAAACGGTCGTCCCCGCTGAGCCTGATGTACGGCGCCGTGTTCAGATCGCCGATGAGATTGCCCAGCGGCTGCACCACGCCCTTGGTGCCGTCCGCGAGCTCGTACATGCAGCCCAGGTCCAGGTCGACGTTGACCATGCCCTGGGTGTGGGCCTGGACCACATCGGGCTTGAAGAGCTTCAGCGGGCGCAGCAGCCGGCCGCTCTCCCGCGACCTGCCCCCGATGTCCGACGTACGCATCCGCCAGGACAGGTTGACGCGCAGGTTGCCCGACAGCGCCCCCTGCTTGTTCAGCGAGACCGTCGCATTGCGTTTGGAGAGCACGATGGAGTTCGTCGCGGAGTTACCCGATTCGAACTGCGCCGCCCCCCGCAGGCCGTCCCAGAAGGCCATCCCAACCCCCACCTGTAGTCGCTGTCGCCCCGGCCCGCGCACCCGCCCCGTACGTCACTGCGGGGCGGCCGTCGGGTCGGGTCCGGGTGTTCCCGGAGAACCGCCGCCGTGGGCCGCCCCGCAGAGAGAGCGTTCCTCATTCCCTACCGGGTCACACCCCGGAGGAGACTTCCGACTTGGAATCGGAGCCGCCGCCGTCGGCGGCGAGCGCCTTGTTCCGGCGCAGCGAGGACCAGAAGGACCAGCCGATCAGCACGACTCCGACGAGACCGGTGATGAGCTCGTTGATCTCGAACCGGATGGTGATGAGGAGGATGACGGACAGTGCGCCGATCGCGTAGTGCGCGCCGTGCTCCAGGTAGACGTAGTCGTCCAGCGTGCCCTGGCGGACCAGGTAGACGGTGAGCGAACGGACGTACATGGCGCCGATGCCGAGGCCGAGGGCCATCAGCACGATCTCGTTGGTGATGGCGAAGGCGCCGATGACGCCGTCGAACGAGAAGGACGCGTCGAGGACTTCGAGGTAGAGGAACATGAAGAACGCGGCCTTGCCCGCGAGGACGACCCCGGAGACCGGCTTGCCGGCCTTCCTGGCCTCTTCCTCGGCCTCGTGTTCGCGCTCCTCCTCCTCCTCGAGCTTGTTCTCGAAGAATCCGGAGAGCCCGCCCACGACGAGGTAGGTGATCAGACCGGCGATGCCGGAGAGCATGACGGTCTCCGCCTTGTCCGCGTGACCGCCACCGTGCTGGTGTGCCTGGGGCGCGAACCACATGGCCGAGATCAGCAGGATGATCAGCGCGACACAGACCGACAGCATGTCGACCTTGCCGAGCTTGGCGAGCGGGCGCTCGAGCCAGCCGAGCCACTTGATGTCACGGTCCTCGAAGATGAAGTCGAGGAAGATCATCAACAGGAACATGCCACCGAAGGCGGCGATGGACGGATGCGCGTCCGTCACCAGTTCCTTGTAGCGGTCCGGGTCGTTGAACGAGAGGTCGATGGCCTCGATGGGACCGAGCTGGGCGCTGATGGCCACGATCACGACGGGGAAGACCAGTCGCATACCGAAGACGGCGATGAGCACACCGATGGTGAGGAAGATCTTCTGCCAGAACTCACTCATCTTCTTGAGGATTCCGGCGTTGATCACCGCGTTGTCGAAGGACAGCGAGATCTCCAGGATCGACAGGATCGCGACGATACCGAAGGCCTGCCACCCCCCGTAGAACACCGCTGCGACCAGGCCGGCCGCGGTGACCGCGAACGACCAGCCGAAGGTTTTCAGAATCACTGGCACCCCATCGTGTGTGTACGGACCTCCCCCGGTGAGTGAGGGGCTCCCCCGCGCCGTGCGCGGCTTTACGAAACGTTGACCCCGAAGTCTAGAGCGATGCCCCGCAGCCCCGACGCGTACCCCTGCCCGACTGCACGGAATTTCCACTCCCCGCCGTAGCGGTACAGCTCCCCGAAGATCATCGCCGTCTCCGTCGAAGCGTCCTCGCTCAGGTCGTAACGTGCCAACTCCTGGCCGTCCGCCTGGTTCACCACGCGAATGAAGGCATTGCTGACCTGCCCGAAAGTCTGCCCACGGTTGTCGGCTTCATGGATCGAGACCGGGAAAAGGATCTTGTCGCAGTGTGCCGGCACCTCCGCGAGATTCACGATGACCGACTCGTCGTCGCCATCGCCCTCACCCGTGAGGTTGTCACCGGTGTGCTCGACGGAGCCGTCGGGGCTGGTGAGGTTGTTGTAGAACACGAACCATTCGTCACCGAGCACCCGGCCCGACTGGCACAGCAGTGCGCTGGCGTCGAGGTCGAAGTCGGCTCCCGTCGTGGATCGTGCGTCCCAGCCGAGCCCGATCAGCACCTGGGTCAGATCGGGTGCGGCCTTGGAGAGGGAGACATTGCCTCCCTTGGCGAGCGTGACGCCCATGGTGTGTCCTCCCCGAGTCGATGGACGGTCATGCGAGCGCACGGCGCCTGCGGGGCGCGGGACGCTCTGTCGAGCGCGTCCGGCGCCGCACAACGTGCGGCGCCGGACGTGGTGGAGCTGAGACGGCTCAGACGTTGACGCCGAAGTCCTGCGCGATGCCGCGCAGACCCGATGCATACCCCTGGCCGATGGCGCGGAACTTCCACTCCGCGCCGTTGCGGTAGAGCTCACCGAAGACCATGGCGGTCTCGGTCGAGGCGTCCTCGCTGAGGTCGTAGCGTGCGAGCTCGGTGTTGTCCGCCTGGTTCACCACGCGGATGTACGCGTTGCGCACCTGGCCGAAGCTCTGCTGACGGCTCTCGGCCTCGTAGATCGAGACCGGGAAGACGATCTTGTCCACGTCGGCCGGGACGCCGGCGAGGTTGACCTTGATGACCTCGTCGTCGCCCTCGCCCTCGCCGGTGAGGTTGTCGCCGGTGTGCTCGACCGAGCCGTCGGGGCTCTTGAGGTTGTTGAAGAAGACGAAATTCCCGTCGCCGCCGACCTTGCCCTCGGTGTTCGTCAGCAGAGCGCTGGCGTCGAGGTCGAAGTCACCGCCGGTGGTCGTACGGGCATCCCAGCCCAGACCGACGATGACCGCGGTCAGGTTCGGCGCGGCCTTGGTCAGCGAGACGTTGCCGCCCTTGCTGAGGCTGACTCCCACGAGTCCTCCAAATGTTTTGAGAGGGCCGGCAGACACCAGCGCCCCCGTCGTGCGTTGGCATCGGATCAACGATTGGATCCTAGTGACCGGTTCCCGGCCAAAACAGACTTCTGACCGGGTGCCGCCAGGAGATCCCGGAATCAGATCGAGTCGAGGGCCTTGATGTAGTCGTTCAGGTCACGCGCGTCCGGCAGGGCGTTGACGACGGTCCAGCGGACCACGCCCGCCTTGTCGATGACGAAGGTGCCGCGCACCGCGCAGCCCTTGTCCTCGTCGAAGACGCCGTACGCCCGCGACGTCTCGCCGTGCGGCCAGAAGTCCGAGAGCAGCGGGTACTCGAGGCCTTCCTGCTCGGCGAAGACGCGCAGGGTGTGGATCGAGTCGTTGGAGACGGCGAGAAGCTGGGTGTCGTCGTTCTCGAACTTGGGCAGCTCGTCACGGAGCGCGCAGAGCTCGCCCGTGCAGACACCGGTGAAGGCGAACGGGTAGAAGAGCAGCACCACGTTCTTCTCACCGCGGAAGTCGGACAGCTTCACCGTCCGCCCGTGGTTGTCCTTCAGTTCGAAATCCGGAGCCGGCGTGTCGACCTCGATCGCCATGAAACGTGTCCCTTCGCAGCGTTCACCACTTCCCCGGGCTGGTCCGTCCGGGTGACTCCCACCCTACGCAGAGCTCTCCGCCGGTACGTACGAAGGCCCCCGGCGGCGCGGTGCCGTCGGGGGCCTCTGTGATGAAAGGGGTTCAGCGCTTGGCCGGGGCCCCCTTGGGGGTGACCAGACGGCTGCCCGTCCAGTCCTTGCCCGCGCTGATGCTCTTGGTCTGGGCGAGACCAGCTGTCTGGGCAGCCTCGTTGATGTCGCTCGGTTCGACGTATCCGTCGCGGCCGGTCTTGGGCGTCAGCAGCCAGACCGCCCCACCGTCCTCGAGCAGACCAATGGCATCCACCAGCGCGTCCGTAAGGTCGCCGTCCTCGTCGCGGAACCAGAGCAGGACGACGTCAGCGACGTCGTCGTACTCCTCGTCGACGAGTTCCTGGCCGATTGTGGCCTCAATGCCCTCACGGAGCTCCAGCTCGACGTCGTCGTCGTAGCCGATCTCCTGGACCACTTGTCCGGGCTCGAACCCCAGGCGTGCTGCCGGGTTGGTCCGCTCCTCCGCGTGGTCCGCGGTCGCGCTCACGGGTTGCCTCCTGATCATGTTTCGGAAAATGCTTCGGCCACGCGCGTACGCGGGGCGTTGGCCGTAGTCCACACGGGCTCGGCGAATCGCGCAAGTACCCGGCGTCCGAGACCGCCTAAACGGTGACGTTCCCTGCCACGTCACCACAACTTCGGGCATGTCTCCTGCGGGGCCCGGCACGCTGTCCCGAACCCTTTACGTCCTTCTTCAGCTTATGCCGTTTCGGTCCGCCATTCGGAGTCGAACAACCTTTGGGAACGCATGGCCGGGTTGGGCGTATGGTTGCGGTTTGGGACGGAGCACCCTTGTTACGCCGGTATCCGCGCCCGGACCCGGTGCTCGGGAACCTTTGTGTTACCCCACAGTAGAGAATGACGTTCCGGCCCTCGCGGTACACGATGGAGTCGGCGTACAGCAGCCGCCCCGGGGGTACGTTCTCCCGCAACCAGGCCCCGAAGAGCATCACCGAACAGCGAAGGAACAGCGTGGCTTCCGGATCCGATCGCAACCCGATCATCATTGGCGGCCTTCCGAGCCAGGTCCCTGACTTCGACCCGGAAGAGACCCAGGAATGGCTCGACTCCCTCGACGCCGCCGTCGACGAGCGAGGCCGTGAGCGGGCTCGCTACCTGATGCTCCGCCTCATCGAGCGCGCGCGAGAGAAGCGTGTCGCCGTGCCGGAGATGCGCAGCACGGACTACGTGAACACGATCGCCACGAAGGACGAGCCGTTCTTCCCCGGCGACGAGGAGATCGAGCGCAAGGTCCTCAACGCGACCCGGTGGAACGCCGCGGTGATGGTCTCCCGCGCGCAGCGCCCCGGGATCGGGGTCGGCGGCCACATCGCCACCTTCGCGTCCTCCGCCTCGCTGTACGACGTGGGCTTCAACCACTTCTTCCGCGGCAAGGACCAGGGCGACGGCGGCGACCAGATCTTCTTCCAGGGGCACGCGTCCCCCGGGATCTACGCCCGTGCCTTCCTGCTCGACCGGCTGAGCGAGGCGCAGCTCGACGCCTTCCGCCAGGAGAAGTCGAAGGCGCCGAACGGCCTGTCCAGCTACCCGCACCCGCGGCTGATGCCGGACTTCTGGGAGTTCCCGACCGTCTCGATGGGCCTCGGTCCGCTCGGGGCGATCTACCAGGCGCGGATGAACCGCTACATGGAGGCGCGCGGCATCGCCGACACCTCCAAGTCGCACGTCTGGGCCTACCTGGGCGACGGCGAGATGGACGAGCCGGAGTCGCTCGGCCAGCTCTCCATCGCCGCCCGTGAGGGTCTGGACAACCTCACCTTCGTGGTCAACTGCAACCTGCAGCGCCTTGACGGCCCGGTCCGCGGCAACGGGAAGATCATCCAGGAGCTGGAGTCGCAGTTCCGCGGCGCCGGCTGGAACGTCATCAAGCTGGTCTGGGACCGCACCTGGGACCCGCTGCTCGCGCAGGACCGCACGGGCATCCTGGTCAACAAGCTGAACACCACCCCGGACGGCCAGTTCCAGACGTACGCCACCGAGACGGGCGCTTACATCCGGGACCACTTCTTCGGTGACGACCCGCGGCTGCGCGACATGGTCAAGGACATGTCCGACCACCAGATCCTGCACCTGGGGCGCGGCGGACACGACCACCGGAAGGTCTACGCGGCGTACTCGGCGGCCAAGGCGCACAAGGGCCAGCCGACGGTGATCCTGGCGCAGACGGTCAAGGGCTGGACCCTCGGACCGAACTTCGAGGGCCGCAACGCGACCCACCAGATGAAGAAGCTCACGGTCGAGGACCTCAAGCGCTTCCGCGACCGGCTGCACATCCCGATCACGGACAAGCAACTGGACGAGGGCTACCCGCCGTACTACCACCCGGGCCGCGACTCGGAGGAGATCCAGTACATGCACGACCGCCGGCAGGGTCTGGGCGGTTACGTCCCGACGCGGGTGGTGCGTGCCGAGCCGCTGCGGCTACCGGACGACAAGGCCTACGCGACTGCGAAGAAGGGTTCAGGTCAGCAGTCGATCGCCACCACCATGGCGTTCGTCCGCGTCCTAAAGGATCTCATGCGGGACAAGGAGATCGGCAAGCGTTTCGTGCTGATCGCCCCCGACGAGTACCGCACCTTCGGCATGGACGCGTTCTTCCCGAGTGCGAAGATCTATAACCCGCTGGGTCAGCAGTACGAGGCGGTGGACCGCGATCTCCTGCTCGCGTACAAGGAGTCGCCGACCGGCCAGATGCTGCACGACGGCATCTCCGAGGCCGGCTGCACGGCCTCGCTGATCGCCGCGGGCTCGGCGTACGCCACGCACGGCGAGCCGCTGATCCCGGTGTACGTCTTCTACTCGATGTTCGGTTTCCAGCGCACCGGTGACCAGTTCTGGCAGATGGCCGACCAGCTCGCGCGCGGCTTCGTGCTGGGTGCGACCGCCGGACGTACGACGCTGACCGGTGAAGGACTCCAGCACGCGGACGGCCACTCGCAGCTGCTGGCGTCGACGAACCCGGGCTGCGTCGCGTACGACCCGGCGTTCGGGTACGAGATCGCGCACATCGTCAAGGACGGTCTGCGCAGGATGTACGGCGGGACGCCCGAGGAGAACGAGGACGTCTTCTACTACCTCACCGTCTACAACGAGCCGATCCAGCACCCGGCCGAGCCCGCCGATGTCGATGTCGACGGCATCCTCAAGGGCGTGTACCGCTACAGCGGCGGCGAGAAGGGCCGGATCCCGGCCCAGATCATGGCCTCCGGTGTGGCGGTGCCGTGGGCGGTGGAGGCGCAGCGGATCCTCGCCGACGAGTGGGACGTGAAGGCGGACGTCTGGTCGGCGACGTCCTGGAACGAGCTGCGCCGTGAGGCCGTGGACGTGGAGCGGTACAACCTGCTCCACCCGGAGGAGGAGCAGCGCGTCCCGTACGTGACGCGGAAGCTCTCCGGCTCCGAGGGACCGTTCGTGGCCGTCTCGGACTGGATGCGTTCGGTGCCGGACCAGATCGCGCGCTGGGTGCCCGGTGCGTACCAGTCGCTGGGTGCGGACGGCTTCGGCTTCGCCGACACGCGCGGGGCGGCCCGTCGCTTCTTCCACATCGACGCGCAGTCGATCGTGCTCGCCGTGCTCACGGAGCTGGCGAAGGAGGGCCGCGTCGACCGTTCGGCGCTGAAGACGGCGGTGGACCGCTACGACCTCCTGGACGTGGCGGCGGCCGACCCGGGTCCGGCCGGCGGCGACGCGTAACGGCACCGACGGCACGGACCGCAGGGCGGGGACGCGGCACATCGGTCGCGTGCGGTGCCCGGGTACGCAGGGCGGCGGGACCTCCGGGTTCCGCCGCCCTGCGGCGTTCCGCCGTCGGTCAGCCGTCCTCGGCCCGCGGGGTCCTCACGGTCAGTTCTCCCAGATCTTGAAGGCCCTCACGGTGTACGGCGACCGGGGCACCCAGGTGCCGCCGCCCGGGTACGTCTCGAACTCCCCGGTCTCCCCGCACTCGGCCGACTGGTAGGTGGTGACGGGGCGCCCGGTGCGGTTGACGAGGGACTGTGCCCGGCCGTCGGCGGGCAGCGGGACGCAGCTCTCGATGTCGACGTCGGACAGCTCGTGGGTCCGCCCTGCCCCCTCGAAGTCGGGTTTCGTCCAGAGGCAGAGCTGGCCCGCCCCGCAGGGCGCGAGCCCCGCGGGGGCGCTGTGCGTGCGCCCCTGTCCGGCGGGCGTGTGGTGCGCGGCGGGCGTGGTGCCGGCCAGTGCCGTGGCCGGGACGAGCGCGGTGGCCGCCAGGGTGGCGGCGAGAACGGTCATACGCATGGTGGATCAACCCCCGTGGTCGAGTGAATCGATGTCCGCACTCTGACCTGCGCGGGAGCACATCGGGAAGGGGCCGGGCGACGGACCACCCTGATAGGCGACAGCCCCGCCGGAACCGTCCGGCGGGGCTGTCGTATGCGCTGTGTTGACGTCTCGGCGTCAGGGGTCCGGGGGGATCAGATGTGGGCCGCGCCCGCTCCCGCCTCAGCGTTCGCACCGCGTTTGGTGAGTGTGGCGACGAGCGCCGCGACCACGGCGACGATGCCCGCGACCATGAACGCGGAGCTCATACCCGACACGAACGTGTCATGGGCGACGCCCGTGATCTTCGCCGCGATCTCCGGCGGGGTGCCGGGGGCGACGGGGGGCATCCCGACCTTGATGGCCGAGGACGCCTGCTCCAGCTCGGTGGCGCTCACCGGCGGGAGGCCGGCGTCCTTCCAGTTGCCCCCGAGCTTCGCGTCGACCTGGGCTGCCATGACGGCGCCGAGGACGGCCGTACCGAGGCTGCCGCCGACCTGCATCGCGGCCTGCTGGAGCCCGCCCGCGACACCGGAGAGCTCCATCGGGGCGTTGCCGACGATGACCTCGGTCGCGCCGACCATCACCGGGGCGAGGCCGAGACCGAGCAGACCGAACCAGATGGACATGGTCAGCGTGCCCGTGCCGATGCTCAGCTGCGACATGCCGAACATGGCGACCGCGGTGAACACCATGCCACCGACCAGCGGGACGCGCGGGCCCAGCTTGGTGATGGCGAAGCCCGCGAGCGGCGATCCGACGATCATCATCCCGGTCAGCGGCAGCAGGTGCAGACCGCTGTCGACCGGGCTCATGCCGTGCACGTTCTGCAGGTAGAAGGTCACGAAGAACAGCCCGCCCATGAAGGCGAAGGCCATCATCACCATCAGCACCACACCCGCCGAGAGGGGTACGGAGCGGAACATGGCCAGCGGGATCAGCGGTTCCCTGACCTTCGTCTGGGTGAACGCGAACGCGGCGAACAGGACGACGGCGCCGACGAGGAAGGCGATCGTCCACGGGTCGCCCCAGCCCCACTCGGAGCCCTTGATCAGCGACCAGATCAGGCAGAACATCGCGAGCGACAGCAGCACGATGCCGCCGATGTCGAAGGACTTCGGCGCGTTCTCGGCGCGGTGGTCCTTGAGGACCACCAGGCCGAAGGCGAGCGCGAGCACACCGACCGGCACGTTGATGAAGAAGACGGACTGCCAGCTGACGTGCTCCACGAGCACACCGCCGAGGATGGGGCCGCCCGCGGTCGAGGCGCCGATCACCATGCCCCAGATGCCGATCGCCATGTTCAGCTTCTCGGCGGGGAAGGTGGCGCGGAGCAGGCCGAGCGCCGCCGGCATCAGCAGGGCGCCGAAGAGGCCCTGGAGGACCCGGAAGACGATCACCAGGGTCACACCCTGGGAGAAGCCGATCGCCGCCGAGGCGACGGCGAACCCCGCGATGCCTATCAGGAAGGTCTGGCGGTGGCCGAAGCGGTCACCGAGCTTGCCCGCGGTGATCAGGGAGACCGCGAGCGCGAGCATGTAGCCGTTGGTGATCCACTGGACGTCGGCGAGCGAGGCGCCGAGGTCCTGCTGGATGGCGGGGTTGGCTATCGCGACGATCGTGCCGTCGAGGGCCACCATCATCACGCCGATGGCGACGCCGAACAGCGTCAGCCAGGGATGGCCGCGCAGCCCTTTCACCGGTGCGGGAACGTGGGTGTCTTCAGGCTCCCGCGGCGCCTTCTCGACAGTGGTCTGACTAGTCATGCGCTGGAGATTAGTGTCAGCGTCTGACAGTTGACAAACCAATTCACAAGACAGTAACTGTCACGTAGCTCACAGGTAGGCTGAGACGCCCAAAGCAGCAGAAAGAGGTCCGGAAAGTGACGCGCACGCAGACATCCGGGGCGCCCACGGTGGGAGCTCCGGCCGGATTGCGTGAGCGCAAGAAGCAGCGCACCCGCGAGGCCCTGCTGCACACGGCCCTGGAGCTCTTCACCACCCAGGGGTACGACACGACCACCGTCGACGAGATCGCCGACGCCGTCGAGGTGTCCCAGCGCACCTTCTTCCGCTACTTCGCGAACAAGGAGGCGGCGGCCTTCGCCATCCAGGAGAAGGTCGAGCTGAGTTTCCTCTCGGAGCTGCGCCGGCGCCCCACCGGGGAGCCCCCCTTCGAGGCCATGCGCCGGGCCGTGCTGCAGGCCTGGGTCGGTATCGCCGACGCCCCCGGGGGGAACATCACGGTGGCGCTCCAGATGCGCACATACCGGATGATCGAGTCGACGCCCTCGCTGATCGCCGCGCACATGCGGCGCAGCGTCGATCTGGAGCGCCAGATCACCCTGCTGGTTGCGGAGCGTGAGGGGCTCGACCCGTGCGCGGATCCCCGGCCGCGGGTGGCCGTCGCCGCGTTCTCCGGAGTGATGCGGCTGACCGGACAGCTGTGGGGGCAGCGCCAGGACGCGAGTGTGGAGGCACTGCGCCGTCTGACCGAGCTCCACCTGGACCACCTCGGACCTGCGCTCTCCGAAGGATGGCGCGCCGCTTAGGCGGACCTGCGGCTGTGCCGCACCTCTCGTCGCCGGACCATGGCCGAACTCACAGCACCTCGGCCTCGCCGTTAGTTTCGCGTGCCGGACGGGCTCTCGGTGCGTCGGAGTGTGGGCGCGACGCACACGGAGCGTGAGGTCCCGGGCTTGATTCCCCGCGCTCGGGTGATCTGCCTCATCCCTGCGACGTCGGTCCGGGCACGTCTCCTAGGGTGGGGCCCAGTGACTTCCTTCGACTCCCCTCCCACGCTCACCGCATGGCGCGCGCTGCTCGCCGTAGCGGTCGTGTTCGTGATGCTCGCGACCACCGGGTGGACCGCCGTGCGTCACCAGCACTCCGCCGCACCGCGCGAGATCGCGCTGGCCGCCTGGGCGAGGGACCGGACAGCCGGTCACTCCCTCCCCGGCACCGACGCGCCGGCGTACCTGCTGGCCCACTTCTTCGCGACGCTCACCGCGGGCCAGCAGGTCGCGCTCGCCGACAAGTACCCGCTCGTGGTCGGCAATCTGAACGGCGCCCCGGTCACCCTGCGGTACCGGGCCAACCGCCACGCCCTGGTGCGGGCACGGGACGAGGAGCAGTTGCGGACGCGGGACGCCGGGCTTTCGTCCGACGGCCGCCATCAGGCCGCGCTCCGGCTCGAACGCTTCAGATCGCTGCTCGCCGGTGACCGGCAGATCCTCGCCTTCGACCCGTCGGGCAGGGGCCGCGCAGCCGAGGTCTTCGGTGACCTCGACCGGGCACGGCGGGTCTCGGTCGTCGTCCCCGGGGTCGACACCGATCTGCTGACGCTGGAGCGCACCGGGCACCGGAAGAACGCGGCGCCCGTCGGCATGGCGCAGTCGCTGTACGCCGCCGAGCGCGCCGCCGTCCCCGGCTCCCGCACCGCGGTGATCGCCTGGGCCGACTACACGGCGCCCGCCGGGATCGGCATGGACGCCGCGCTGGGCAAGCTCGCGGCGGTGGGCGCGGTGCGGCTGAACGCGCTGGTGGGCGCCCTGCCCGGCACCTCGTCCGTCTCGCTGTTCTGCCACAGCTACGGCTCCGTGCTGTGCGGGGTCGCGGCCCGCGAGCTGCCTTCGCGGGTGTCCGACATCGCGGTCGCGGGCAGTCCGGGCATGCGGGCGGACAGTGCGGCCGGTCTGCACACCCGGGCGAGGGTGTGGGCGATGCGGGACGGCGACGACTGGATCGAGGACGTGCCGAACATGGCGGTCGGCGGGCTCGGCCACGGGGCCGATCCGGTCGAGCCGGGCTTCGGCGCGCGGATCGTGTCGGCGAGCGGCGCGATCGGGCACAGTGGCTATTTCGAGCCGGGCACGACGAGCCTCAGCAACTTCGCCGCGATCGGCGTGGGCGCCTACGGCTCGGTCAGCTGCTCGGCCGCCGACGACGCCTGCCACCGCGGCACTCCCGGCGGGCCCGGTGCCTGACGCGCGTAGAGAACCACGGACGGCCTTGCCGGTTTCCGACCGTACCGAGGGGGGACGCACGGACCTGTGCCGCATACGATGAGGCACATGGGTGATGTGCTGGCGGGAATTCAGGCCACCTGGGAGTTCGACACCGACTCCGTGCTCATCCGCTTCGAACGGGGGATCCGCACGCCGAGGCTCTTTCTGAGTCTGCGTGAACGCCGCATTCCGTACGCGGCGTTGTCATCGGTGGCGCTGACCCCGGGCAAGCGGGGCACGGTGGTCCTGCACGCGGTGCCGAGACCGGGTGCCGATCCGCTGCTGGAGGCCGCGGCCGGGCAGCTGAAGGAGGGCTGCGACCCGTACCGCCTGGTGCTGCCGGCGGAGCGCGAGACGCTCGCGGAGTACTACGCGGACGAACTGCGGGCCCTGCTCGGCCCCGACGCCTCGCTGCCCGCCGAACGCTTCCTGGTCCCGGCCCCCGAGGCCCCCATGCGGTTCAAGGCGTACGACGGGCGGGCCGGCTTCGACGGGTCGCGGGTGTCCTTCCGATGGTCCTGGACGGGTGCGTCCAGCGCCAAGTGGAAGGCCGGCGACCAGGCGTTCCCGGTGGCGGACCTGAGCGGTGTGGAGTGGCGTTCACCCGAGGCGCTGGAGGGCTATCTGCGGCTCGTGCCACGCGGTGCCTGTGCCGCGGACCCCGACACGGGTGTTCCGTCCGGCCCGGCACCGGACTCGCCGCATCCGGCGGTCCGGCGGCTCCGGGCCGACCAGGACCCGGCGGCTGTCGTCTTCGGTCTGGGCTACGGGCCGGTGCACGAGTCCCTGCCGTTCGCCGCGGCGGTCCTGGAGTCCGTCCGCCGGACCCAGTCGGTGCCCGTCGCCACGGCTCCCGCCGGTACGGGCGGCGGTCGGCGCGACCCGGCGGACATCGCCGAGCGGATCCGGCACCTCGGGGACCTGCACGAGGCCGGCCTGGTGACGGACGAGGAGTTCGGCGCGAAGAAGGCGGAGCTGCTCGCCGAGCTGTAGCCGGCGGGAACATCGTCGGCGAGCTGCCGGCGGGCGTACGTGAGCCGCCGTGACCTGGTTCGTGCCCGGGCCTGGGATCCGGTCCGGGATCCGGGCGACCCCCTACCCCGGTACGGGTCCGCCCGCCCCCGTTGACGGCACTCCGGTATGACGCCGCCGCGCAGCCCGCTGCCCAGCTGGTGCTGCTCGCTCGCGGGCCCTCGGGGGCGCTACTCGCGAGCCGTCGCGGTGCTGCTCATGTCCGGGTAGCGGTCCCCCGCGACCTGCCCCGCGATCGGCTCCAGCAGCGCGAGCTCCTGCTCCGTCAGGACCAGCCGGGTCGCCGCGACGTTCTCCAGCAGCCGGCCGCGCCGACGGGTCCCCGGGATCGGCACCACGGTCAGACCGTGCACCCCGGCGCGCTGCTGCACCCAGGCGAGGGCCACCTGCGCGGCCGTCGCACCGTGCGCCGCCGCGATCTTGTGGACGGGTTCGAGCAGCGCCGCGTTCGTCCTGGCGTTCTCCCCCGTGAAGCGCGGCTGGCGCGCACGGAAGTCGTCCGCCGTCAGGTCCTTGGACGCGTCGGCGAAGGACCCGGTCAGGAAGCCGCGGCCGAGAGGCGAGTAAGGCACGAAGGTCACCCCGAGCTCGACGGCCGCGGGTACGGCGCTGCGCTCCACGTCCCGGCTGAACAGCGACCACTCGGACTGCAGGGCCGCGATCGGGTGCACCGCGTGCGCCTCGCGGAGCTCCGCCCCGGTCACCTCGCTCAGACCGAGCTGCTTGACCTTGCCCTCCCGCACCAGCTCGGCCATCGCCCCGACCGACTCCGCTAGCGGGACGAGCGGGTCGCGCCGGTGCATGTAGTACAGGTCGATGACCTCGGTGCCCAGCCGGCGCAGGCTGTCCTCGACGGCCTGCCGGATGTACGCGGGGTCGTTGCGCACCCCGCGGTACAGCGGGTCGTCGGTCCGCTCTATGCCGAACTTCGTGGCCAGCGTGATCTCTTCGCGGTGCGCGCCCACGAACGGCGCGAGGAACGTCTCGTTGGCTCCGCGACCGTAGACGTCGGCGGTGTCGAAGAGGGTGACGCCGGCCTCCAGTGCCGCCTCCAGGGTGTCCCGGGCCGCCGCCTCGTCGGTGTCACCGTAGAACTCGCTGATCCCCATGCAGCCGAGCCCCTGCACGCCGACCGGGGGGCCGTCGCTCCCGAGCCGTACGGTCGCCGTCTTTCCGGTGCTGTCGCTCATGCCGTCAGACCCTTTCCGACGCCGCGCGGGCGCCCGCATAGAAGTCGATCTTGAAGTCGAGTACGGCGAGGGTGTCCTGGAGTTCCACGATCCGCGCCTTCACGTCGCGGCGGGTCGCCTCCAGCAGTTCCTGCCGCTCCTCGAAGGTGTGCTCGCCCTCGCGCAGCAGTTCCGCGTACCTGACCATGTCGGCGACCGGCATCCCGGTCAGCCTGAGCTTGCCGACGAACGCCAGCCAGTCCAGGTCACGGTTGCTGAAACGGCGCTGGCCGGTGTGCGACCGGTCGACGTGCGGCATCAGCCCGATCCGCTCGTACCAGCGCAGGGTGTGCGCGGTGAGCCCCGTGAGGGCGACGACCTCGCTGATGGTGTAGCGGTCCTGGCCCTCGGGGCGTGGGTGGGCCGGGGGGGCCGAGGCGCAGGTGCCGGTCCGTGCGGAAGTACTTTCCATCACCGTCATGTCCTCCACGCTAGAACCTTCGAGTGCACTCCAGGCAAGCGCATTCGGGTGGCGTCCCGTTCCGGGCTTCGGTCTAGGCTCGTTCCATGCAGAGCCTGGCGATGATCGAGAACTGGCCCGTGCCCACCGCGGCGGCGGCCGTCGTACGAGCGGACGGCACCGTCGTCGGTACGCACGGCCCGACCGCACACCGCTTCCCCCTGGCCTCCGTAACCAAACCGCTGGCGGCCTACGCGGCCCTGGTGGCGTACGAGGAGGGCGCGGTCGAGCTGGACGAACCGGCCGGGCCCGAGGGCTCCACCGTCCGGCACCTGCTCGCGCACACCAGCGGCCTCGCCTTCGACGAGCACCGGGTCACCGCCGCTCCCGGCACCCGCCGGCTGTATTCCAACGCCGGTTTCGAGGTCCTCGGCGACCACCTCGCGAAGGCCACCGAGATCCCGTTCCCGGAGTACGTGCGCCAGGCGGTCCTGGAGCCGCTGGGCATGACGGCGACGACGCTGGAGGGCTCCCCCGCCAAGGACGGAGTGTCGACGGTGGACGACCTGGCGCGTTTCGTCGCGGAGGTGCAGGCGCCCCGGCTCCTCGACCCCCGCACGGTCCTGGGGGCCCAGACGGTCGTGCACCCGGGCCTCAAGGGCGTACTCCCGGGTTACGGCCACCAGAACCCCAACGACTGGGGCCTCGGCTTCGAGATCCGCGACTCCAAGTCCCCGCACTGGACGGGCCTCACCTCCTCCCCCGCGACCTTCGGCCACTTCGGCCAGTCCGGCACGTTCCTGTGGATCGACCCGACGGCGGGCGCGGCCTGCGTAGCCCTCACGGACCGCGCCTTCGGCCCCTGGGCCACCGAGGCCTGGCCTCCCTTCACAGACGCCGTCCTGACCGAACTCACCACCCGCTGAAGGCCGTTGCGAGACAGCGGACGGCTCAGGCCCTTCCAGGGGCCCTTTTCCGTCCGCCGGGTCCCGACGACCTGTCCAGGGGTCCACCGGGTGGGGGACGGAGGTGTCGGTCGGGTGGGCGTGGTGGGAGAGGGGCCTCGCCGACCAGGGTTCGGGTATGAGACAAATCCATGTACGGGTGGCTCGATGGAGCGCCCGGCACGCGGGGCGTGCGATCGCCGGCTGGTTCGCGTTCGTCGTCCTCTGCCTCGCGGCAGGCATCACCGTGGGCACCGACGAGGCCACCACCAAGGACTTCTGGGTCGGCGAGGCGGGGCGCGCCGAGGCGATGGCCACCGAGGGCGGTCTGGAGCGCTCACCCACCGAGCGGATCCTGATCCGGGCCGAATCAGGGCCGCTGGACCCGGCCGCCGCACGATCGGCGGCCAGGGACGTGACCGAGCGGATGCGGGGCCTGCCCGAGGTGGAGCGCGTGGCGGCGCCCGTCCGCTCGGACGACGGCCAGGTCCTGCTGGTCTCGGTGGTGCTGAACGGCCCGGAGCTGGAGGGCAGGAAGAACGTCGTGCCGCTCCTGGAGCAGACGGCGGCGGTGGGCGCGGACCATCCGGGCCTGGTGGTGGAGGAGACGGGGTCCCCCGCCATCAGCAAGGGCGTCAACGACCAGCGCGGGAAGGATCTCGCGCTCTCCGAACGCATCAGCCTGCCCGTCACCGTCATCACCCTGCTGATCGTGTTCGGCTCGGTGGTCATGGCGGGTGTGCCGTTGCTTCTCGCGCTGTCCTCGATAGCCGCCGCGATCGGACTGTCCATGGTCGCTTCGCACGCCATGCCCGACGCCGGGGTCGGGATGAACCTCATCCTGCTCATCGGCCTGGCGGTCGGCGTCGACTACACACTCTTCTATCTGAAGCGTGAGCGTGAGGAACGGGCCCGCTCGGGCGGCCGGCTCAGCTCCGAGGCCCTGGTCGAGCTGGCGGCGGCGACCGCGGGCCGGGCCATCGTGGTCTCGGGTCTCGCCGTGATCGTCTCCACGGCCACCCTGTATCTGGCCGCGGACGTGATCTTCTCCTCGCTGGCGACCGGCACGATCCTCGTCGTGGCAGTCGCCGTGGCCAGCTCACTCACCGTGCTCCCGGCGCTGCTGGTCAAGATCGGCCACCGGACCGAACGCCTCGCACCCCGCAAGGCCGCCCGGCGGGCGAGGCGCGGCAGGCCCGTCCGGGCTGCGAAGCCGCAGACCGGGCGGGTGTTCGCAGCCCTCCTGAAGCCCGCCAGGACCCGTCCCGCCCTCACCCTGGGCCTCTCGGTCCTCGTCATGCTCGGCCTGGCCGCGCCCGCGCTCGGCCTGAAGCTCGTCGACCCGGGCAAGGACACCTTCTCCCGCGACATCCCGGCCATGCAGGTGTACGACCGGCTGACCAGGAGCTTCCCCGAACTCCTCGTCACGCACGAGGTCGTGGCCCGCTCCACCCCGGAGCGGGCCGCGCAGGTCGCGCGGGCGCTTGAGGACCTGGGGCGGCGCGCACAGGCGGATCCGCTCTTCGCCGGGGAAGCCGGAGGCACCGGAGACACCCGGGGCACAGGCGATACGCCAGGCACCCGAGACACCGCGCCGACGGTGCGTACGTCGGCCGACGGCCGGATCAGCGTGCTGGAGCTCGCCGTCCCGCACCCCGCGCCCTCCGCCGAGGCGATCGAGTCACTCGTCCACCTGAGGCAGGACCACATCCCCGCGACCGTGGGCCTGCTGTCCGGCGTGGAGACCGGGGTGAGCGGCGACGTGGCCCGGGGCCAGGACTACGTGGCCCACGAGAGCGACAAGCTGCCGCTGGTCATCGGCTTCCTGCTGCTGATGACCTTCCTGATGACCGTGTGGGCGTTCCGGTCCGTGGTCATCGGCCTCGTCGGCGTCGTACTCAATCTGCTGTCCGCCGTCGCCTCGCTCGGCATGCTCGTCCTGTTCTTCCAGGGGACGTGGGCGGAGGGGCTGCTGGCCTTCGACTCCCTCGGCGCGATCGCGTCGCGGGTACCGCTGTTCCTCGTGGTGATCCTCTTCGGGCTGTCGATGGACTACCAGGTGTTCGTGGTCAGCCGGATCCAGGAGGCCAGGCGGAACGGCATGTCCGCCCGGGAAGCCGTTCTGGAGGGCATCAACCGGTCGGCGAAGGTGGTGACCAGCGCGGCGATCGTGATGGTGACCGTGTTCGGCGCCTTCGTGGCCCTGCACCTCACCGAGATGAAGCAGATGGGCTTCTGCCTGGCCGTGGCCGTCCTGCTGGACGCCGTCGTCATCCGCCTGATGGTCCTGCCGTCGGTCCTGCTGCTCCTCGGCGAGCGCGCGTGGTGGCCGGCCCGCCCGGTGCGAAGGCGTGCCGCGGAGCCCGCCGCCGGGCCTCCGGCGGAAGTAGGCTGACGCGGTGAAGCAACGGCCGCAGCTCGAAGCCGAGTTGACCGTACCCTCGCGGCACCGGTGGAACGCCGTCCTCTGGGTGCTGCTGGGCGTGGTCCCGCCGGCCCTCGCGGTCGCGGACGCCCCCGGCTCGACGAGGCTCCCCGTGCTGGCGCTGCTGGCCGTGCTCGCCGTGTCCTACGGCGCGGTGGGGCTGTTCCCCGGCAGCCCGGTCCTGCGCCACCGCCCCTACCTGTACGTGCTCGTGGTGGGCCTCGGCACGATGTCGTACCTGCTCGACGGCGGCGCGGCGCTGTTCGTGGTGACGTTGCCGCACTTCTGGATCTACACCGCGAGCGCCCGTGCCGCGATCGCCCTCAGCGGCCTCGCCGCGGCGGGGGTGGTCGCCGGCAACGTCGTACGGCAGGGCTGGGACGGGGAGTTCTTCACCGGCAACGTGATCTTCACGCTCCTCGGCTACGCGGCGGGGGTGGGGATCGGGCTGGGGGTGCGCCGCATCTCCGAGGACGGTGACGAGCGGGCCCGGCGGCTGAGGGCCGAGCTGGAGGAGGCCCGGCTCCGGCTGGTCGAGGCGCACCAGCGCCAGGGGGCGGCGGACGAACGCGAACGGCTCGCGCGGGAGATCCACGACACGCTCGCCCAGGGCTTCGCGTCCATCGTCGTCCTCGCGGAGGCGGCCCGGTCCGCCCTGGAGACCGACCCCGCGAGGAGCGCCAGGCAGCTGCTCGCGATCGAGAACACCGCACGCGAGAACCTCGCGGAGGCACGCGTCCTGGTCGGTGCGGCCCCGCTGAGCGGCGTCGCCGCCGGCTCGGTGGCGGACACGCTGCGCCGGACCCTGGACCGGTTCACCGAGGACACCGGTATCGGCGTCGCCTCGGAACTGCCGGACGTCACCTGCGACCAGCAGACCCGCATCGCGCTCCTGCGCTGCACCCAGGAGTCCCTCGCCAACATCCGCAAGCACGCATGCGCCTCCACGGTGGAGGTCGTCCTCATGGCGCGGCCGTACGGCGTGGAACTGGAGATCACCGACGACGGGCGTGGCTTCGTGGCCGCGGACTCCCACGGCTTCGGACTGCACGGCATGCGCGAACGCCTCGCCGAGCTCGGCGGCGACCTCACCGTCACCAGCTCGGTCGGCGACGGCACCCGTATCCTCGCCATGATTCCCACCGACGGACAGGGCTGACATGACGAACGGCGCGGCGCCGGCGGGCAGGGTGCGGATCGTCGTGGCGGACGACCACACGGTGATGCGGGCCGGCGTCATCGCCCTGCTCGCCGACGAACCCGGCATCGAGATCGTCGGCGAGGCCGAGGACGGCCGGGCGGCCGTCGGGCTCGTCGAGCGGCTGGAGCCCGACGTGGTGCTGATGGACCTGCGGATGCCCGTCCTCGACGGGACGGGTGCCACCGAGCAGATCGTCGCCGCCCGCACCCGGACCCGGGTGCTGATCCTCACCACGTACGACACGGACGCGGAGATCGAGCGAGCCGTCGAGGCCGGTGCCGTCGGCTACCTGCTCAAGGACGCCACCCGCGAGCAGCTGGTGGACGCCGTCCACTCCGCGTCCCGCGGCGAGACCGTCCTGGCTCCGCGCGTCGCGGCACGTCTGGTGGCCCGGATGCGGCAGCCGGCGCCGGTGACGCTGACCAGGAGGGAGGTGGAGGTGCTGGGCGCGGTGGCCGACGGGCTGTCCAACGTGGAGACCGGCCGCCGGCTGGTCATCACGGAGGCCACGGTGAAGACACACCTGCTGCGGATCTTCGCGAAGCTCGACGTCGGCGACCGTACGCACGCGGTGGTCAGGGCACTCGAACTCGGGCTGCTGAAGCGACACGCGTGAGGCCGCGCCGGTGGTCCGGAGCTTCCGGTCGGCGCACACCAGCACGCTCACATCGTCCCGAGCTCCCACATCAGCACCTCGGCGGCTGTCAGCGCCTCCAGTTCCAGCCCCTTCGACTCCGTGATCCGCGCCGAGTCGCCCGCCGCCAGCTCCTCACCGCCGACCCGCACCCCGCCCCGGACGACGTGGACGTACACGCCCGCCGCGTCCGGAACCGCGCTGCGCTCCCCCTCGGCCTGCCTGCGCACGTGGAGCATCGCGTGCGACTCCGGGAGGGCGTACGGCGTGGAGTCGGCGATCCCGGCGACCTGCGTGTACGCGGGTTCCCCACCGGGCGCCAGCGGGGCCAGCCACATCTGAATGAACGTCAGCGGATGCTCGCCGTCGTTCCGTTCGACGTGCCGGACCCCGGCGGCCGAGCTGAGGTGCTGGACGTCCCCCGCGCGTACGACGGTTGCGTGGCCCGCCGAGTCCCGGTGGGTGAGCTCGCCCTCCACCACCCAGGTGACGATCTCGGTGTGGCTGTGCGGATGCTCGTCGAAACCGGCACCCGGGGCGAGACGCTCCTCGTTACAGGCCAGGACCGGCCCGAAGCGCAGGTTGTCGGGGTCGTAGAAGCGCCCGAAGGAGAATGCGTGCAGCGTCTCGATGCCCGCGGAGACACCCGGGGCCGGGTCACCACCGCGGAAGCGGTCGCCGGAGCGGCGTACGTCCATCACACGTCCACGGTAGCCCCGCACGGCAACCCGCCCGCCCCTCCCCTCCGCGCACCTGCCCCGATAAGGCAGTCTTGTGTCCGTGCCCCGACCCGATCCTGAGCAACCCGCCTCGAACGCCGCCCACCTCCATGCCGCGACGCTGAAGCGGCTGGAGCAGTCCTCCGGCCGTCTGGCCGCCAACGCCATCGCCCGCATGGACGAGACGCTGTCGTGGTACCGGGCGATGCCACCGGAGAACCGGTCCTGGATCGGCCTGGTGGCCCAGGCCGGTATCGCCGCGTTCACCGAGTGGTTCCGGCATCCGGAGACCCCGCAGGCCATCTCCACCGACGTGTTCGGCACGGCTCCGCGCGAGCTGACCCGGGCCATCACCCTGCGGCAGACCGTCGAGATGGTGCGGACGACGATCGAGGTCATGGAAACCGCGATCGAGGAGGTGGCGGCCCCCGGCGACGAGTCGGTGCTGCGTGAGGCGCTGCTCGTCTACGCCCGCGAGATCGCCTTCGCGACCGCCCAGGTGTACGCCCAGGCCGCCGAGGCCCGCGGGGCGTGGGACGCCCGGCTGGAGTCCCTGGTCGTCAACGCGGTGCTGTCCGGTGAGGCGGACGAGGGCGCCGTGTCCCGGGCCGCGGCACTCGGCTGGAACTCCCCCGAGCACGTCTGTGTCGTCCTCGGCACCGCCCCGGACGGCGACAGCGAGCTCACCGTCGAGGCGATCCGCCGGGCTGCCAGGCACGCCAAGCTCCAGGTGCTGACCGGGGTGCTCGGTCACCGGCTCGTCGTCATCGCCGGCGGCAGCGACAATCCGCTGAACGTGGCGAAGTCCCTGATCGGCCCGTACGCCGCCGGGCCCGTCGTCGCCGGGCCCGTGATGCCCGACCTGCTGGCCGCGACCCGGTCCGCGCAGGCCGCCGCCGCCGGGCTCAAGGCGTGCTCGGCGTGGCAGGACGCCCCGCGCCCCGTACTGTCGGACGATCTCCTTCCGGAGCGCGCGATGGCCGGAGACCCCGCCGCGCGCGATCAACTGGTGGAGGAGATCTACAGACCGCTCGAAGAAGCCGGTTCGGCTCTGCTGGAGACGCTGAGTGTCTATCTGGAACAGGCGAGCAGCCTGGAGGGCGCGGCCCGGATGCTGTTCGTGCACCCCAATACCGTGCGCTACCGGCTGCGACGTGTGACCGACGTCACCGGCTGGTCACCCTCCGATGTCCGCTCCGCGTTCACCCTGCGGATCGCCCTCATCCTGGGGCGCTTGGCCGCCGGGGACACTCAGTCCTAGACTTTTGTCGGACTTCAACAATTCCCCTGACGGTTCTTCGTCCCTGTCCCCACGGGCGTAGCGAGCCGTCCACAAGAGAGAGTGTGAGGGTGCTCGTACTCGTCGCTCCCGGCCAAGGCGCTCAGACGCCCGGCTTCCTGACTCCCTGGCTCGAACTCCCCGGCGCCGCCGACCGCATCGCGGGCTGGTCCGACGTCATCGGGCTCGACCTTGCCCACTACGGCACGAAGGCCGACGCGGACGAGATCCGCGACACGGCGGTGGCCCAGCCGCTGCTGGTCGCCGCGGGTCTCCTGTCGGCCGCCGCCCTGGACGCCTCGCCCGGCGTCGTCGCGGGCCACAGCGTCGGTGAGATCACCGCCGCCGCGCTCGCCGGCGTCATCGACGACGAGGCCGCACTCCGTTTCGTACGCACCCGGGGGCTCGGCATGGCCGAGGCCGCCGCGGTCACCGAGACGGGTATGGCCGCGCTCCTCGGCGGCGACCCGGACGTCACGGTCGCCCACCTGGAGAAGCTGGGGCTCACCCCGGCGAACGTCAACGGCGGCGGTCAGATCGTCGCCGCCGGCACCGCGGCGCAGATCGCCGCGCTGACCGAGGACATGCCCGAGGGCGTGCGCCGGGTCGTGACACTGAAGGTGGCGGGTGCGTTCCACACGCACCACATGGCTCCGGCCGTGGAGAAGCTGCGTACGGCGGCCGCCGGTCTGACCGTCGCCGACCCGGCCGTGACGTACGTGTCGAACGCCGACGGGAAGACGGTCGCCACCGGCGCCGAGGTCATCTCCCGGCTCGTCGGCCAGGTCGCCAACCCGGTCCGCTGGGACCTGTGCATGGAGACCTTCAAGGAACTCGGGGTCACGGCGTTCATCGAGGCCGCCCCCGGCGGCACCCTGGTGGGGCTCGCCAAGCGTGCCCTGCCCGGTGTGAAGACCCTCGCGCTCAAGACCCCCGACGACCTCGACGCCGCCCGCGCGCTCATCTCCGAGCACGCCGGCGCCTAAGGAGCCCGAGAGCATGTCGAAGATCAAGCCCAGCAAGGGCGCCCCGTACGCACGGATCATGGGTGTCGGCGGCTACCGCCCGACCCGTGTCGTGCCCAACGAGGTGATCCTCGAGACGATCGACTCGTCCGACGAGTGGATCCGCTCCCGCTCCGGCATCGCCACCCGCCACTGGGCCTCCGACGAGGAGACCGTGTCGGCGATGTCCGTGGAGGCCGCGGGCAAGGCGATCGCCGACGCCGGGGTCACCCCCGAGCAGATCGGCGGAGTGATCGTCTCCACCGTCTCGCACTTCCAGCAGACGCCCGCCATCGCGACGGACATCGCCCACAAGATCGGCGCGGGCAAGCCCGCGGCCTTCGACATCTCGGCCGGCTGCGCGGGCTTCGGCTACGGCCTCACGCTCGCCAAGGGCATGATCGTCGAGGGTTCCGCGGAGTACGTCCTCGTCATCGGCGTGGAGCGCCTGAGCGACCTCACCGACCTGTCGGACCGTGCGACGGCCTTCCTGTTCGGCGACGGCGCGGGCGCGGTCGTCGTCGGCCCCGCCAAGGAGCCGGCCATCGGCCCCACCGTGTGGGGATCCGAGGGCGACAAGTCCGGGACGATCAAGCAGACCGTGGCGTGGGACGTCTTCCACGCCGACCGGCCGGAGAAGTTCCCGGCCATCACGCAGGAGGGCCAGGCGGTCTTCCGTTGGGCCGTCTTCGAGATGGCCAAGGTCGCCCAGCAGGCACTGGAAGCGGCCGGGATCTCCCCGGAAGATCTGGATGTCTTCATTCCGCACCAGGCCAACATGCGGATCATCGACTCGATGGTGAAGACGCTCAAGCTGCCGGAGCACGTCACGGTCGCGCGTGACGTGGAAACCACCGGCAACACGTCGGCCGCCTCGATTCCGCTCGCAATGGAGCGGCTTCTGGCGACCGGTCAGGCCAAGAGCGGCGACACGGCGCTCATCATCGGCTTCGGGGCGGGTCTCGTCTACGCCGCGACGGTCGTTACCCTCCCCTAGGCACACCGGACCTTTCGGTCCGTACGCCCGAACCCCGCACAAACACATCGAAGGAGCGCCAACATGGCCGCCACCAAGGAAGAGATCGTCACCGGTCTCGCCGAGATCGTCAACGAGATCGCCGGTATCCCGGTCGAGGACGTCCAGCTGGACAAGTCCTTCACCGACGACCTGGACGTCGACTCGCTGTCCATGGTCGAGGTCGTCGTCGCCGCCGAGGAGCGCTTCGACGTCAAGATCCCCGACGAGGACGTCAAGAACCTCAAGACGGTCGGCGACGCCGCCGACTACATCCTGAAGCACCAGGGCTGATCCCAGCCCGACTCGTGTGTCGCCACCCGGCGGTGGCGCCGCTGATTCACGACCCTCTACACGTGGAGAAGATTTTCCAGTGAGCCCGACCAATCGCACCGTGGTCGTCACCGGTATCGGCGCAACCACTCCGCTGGGTGGCGACTCCGCATCGACCTGGGAAGGTCTGATGGCCGGCCGCTCCGGCGTCAAGCCCCTCGAGGGCGAACGTTTCGCCGAGCTGCCTGTCCGGATCGCCGCCCTCGCGGCCGTCGACCCGGGCGACGTACTGCCCCGCCCGCTCGCCCGCAAGCTGGACCGTTCGGCGCAGTTCGCGCTGATCGCGGCCCGCGAGGCGTGGACCGACGCGGGTTTCACCGGCAAGGCCGGTGAGGACGAGAAGATCCGGCCCGAGCGCCTGGGATCCGTCATCGCCTCCGGTATCGGCGGCGTGATCACCCTGCTCGACCAGTACGACGTGCTGAAGGAGAAGGGCGTACGCCGTGTCTCCCCGCACACCGTTCCCATGCTCATGCCCAACGGCCCGGCGGCCAACGTCGGCCTGGAGGTCAACGCCCAGGCCGGTGTCCACACCCCCGTCTCCGCCTGTGCGTCGGGTGCCGAGGCCATCGGGTACGCCGTCGAGATGATCCGCACCGGCCGTGCCGACGTGGTCCTCGCCGGTGGCACCGAGGCGGCCATCCACCCGCTGCCGATCGCCGCGTTCGCCAACATGATGGCGATGTCCAAGAGCAACGACGAGCCCGAGAAGGCCTCGCGTCCGTACGACACGGGCCGTGACGGCTTCGTCCTCGGCGAGGGCGCCGGTGTCGTCGTCCTCGAGTCCGCCGAGCACGCCGCCGCGCGTGGCGCCCGGGTCTACTGCGAGGTGCTGGGGCAGGGTCTGTCCGCGGACTCCCACCACATCGCGCAGCCCGAGCCCACCGGGCGCGGGATCGCCGCCGCGATGCGGAATCTGCTGGACTCCACGGATCTGAAGCCGTCGGAGGTCGTGCACCTGAACGCGCACGCCACGTCCACCCCCCAGGGTGACGTGGCCGAGCTCAAGGCGCTGCGCAAGGTCCTGGGCGACGACCTGGACCACGTCGCGATCTCCGCCACGAAGTCGATGACCGGTCACCTGCTGGGTGGCGCGGGCGGCATCGAGACCGTGGCGACGGTGCTGGCGCTGCACAACCGGCTGGCGCCGCCGACCATCAACATCGACAACCTCGACGAGGCGGTGGAGGCGAACATCGTGCGCGACAAGCCGCAGCCGCTGCCCGAGGGGCCGGTCGCCGCGATCAACAACTCGTTCGGTTTCGGCGGCCACAACGTGGTGCTGGCGTTCCGGTCGGTCTGACCCCGGCGCACCCGTGATACGCCCGTGAGGCCCGCTTCCCGTTCCGGGAGGCGGGCCTCACGCGTGGTGCGGGCCCGTGGGTGTGCGGGCAGGCAGGGCCTGTGGGTGTGCGGGCGGGTCACACGACCTGGTGGAGCCACCGGACGGGCGCGCCCTCGCCGGCGTGCCGGAAGGACTCCAGCTCGTCGTCCCAGGGCTTGCCCAGGAGCCCCGCGACCTCGGCCTCCAGGTCGGTCTCGCCGCGCACGGAGCGTGCCAGCGCGGCCCGCAGCCTGTCCTCGGGGATCAGGATGTCGCCGTGCATGCCGGTGACCGCGTGGAAGATGCCGAGGCCGGGCGTGGAGCTGTAGCGCTCGCCCTCCGCCGTCGGGCACGGCTCCGCGGTCACCTCGAAGCGCAGCAGGTCCCAGCCGCGGAGCGCGGAGGCGAGCTCCGACGCGGTGCCGACACGGCCCTTCCAGGAGAATTCGGACCGCCAGGTGTTGGGCGCGGCCGGCTGCCTGATCCAGTCCAGCTGGACCCGCACCCCGAGGACGTTCGCCACGGCCCACTCGATGTGCGGGCACAGCGCGCGCGGTGCGGAATGGACGTACAGGACTCCACGTGTCGTCACCGGGACCTCCAGTGTGGGACGAGGTTCGCCTTCCCCAGCGGCCTTGTGCCCGTACCGCCTCTTTCCGGCCGGCTCCCGAGGTTGTCATCAGTAAACAGCATCGGGAGTTAATCTCCTGAAAAGGGACAGTATGTGACGTGAGGTAATTTACCGGAGCCGCCCGTTCGGCGGGTGGGCGGACAACCGTCACTGGTTCGACGGGGAAAAGCTACCGTGCGCCGGGGCCGGGTGTGTGACGTACCGTCGGTCCCGGGGCCATGATTCGCTCAGCATTCACCCGCGAGGGCGCGCGGGCCCGCCACCTGGGGCTGTCGGGGTGTGCCAGGGGCACAATCACCTGTGTGACCGGAGGGGAACAGGGATGCCTGAGCGTTCGTCGCGCCGTCGTGTCCGCACTGCCGCCGCCACGGTGACGGCGGCCGTGTGCGCCGGCGCCGCCGTGCTGGCGGGCTGCACGGGCGGACCGGACGGGACCACGGGGAGCGCCGCCGCGCCACGGAGCCCCTCCCCGTCCCCGGCCCCCGTGTGGGACGCGAGCCCGGCCTCCGTGGCCGCCGTCGGGGACTCCATCACCCGGGGCTTCGACGCCTGCTCGGTGCTGGCGGACTGCCCGGAGGTGTCGTGGGCGACGGGCACCGACGTCGGTGTGCGCAGTCTCGCGGTGCGGCTCCTCGGGGCGTCGAAGGTGGCTGCGCACAGCTGGAACCACGCCGTGTCGGGCGCCCGGATCGCGCAGCTGCCCGAGCAGATGGCGCTGGCCGGCAAGGAGAAGCCGGAGCTGGTCACGGTGATGATCGGTGCGAACGACGCCTGCCGTGACTCGGTGGACCTCATGACCCCGGTGGCGGACTTCGAGGCGGCCTTCGAGGCGTCGATGCGGCAGCTGCGCCGCACGGCGCCCGAGGCCCAGGTGTACGTGTCGAGCGTGCCGGACCTGAAGCGGCTCTGGTCGACCGGGCGCGAGAACCCGCTGGGCAGGCAGATCTGGAAGCTGGGGATCTGCGGGTCGATGCTGGGGGACGCGGACGACATGGGCGCGGCGGCCGTGGAGCGGCGGAACACGGTACGGGAGCGGGTCGTGGCGTACAACGGGGTCCTGCGTGACGTGTGCGCCCGGGACCTGCGCTGCCGTTACGACGGCGGGGCGGTGTTCGACTACCGGTTCACCGGTGAGCAGCTCAGTCCGTGGGACTGGTTCCACCCGGGGCTGGACGGCCAGGCGCGGCTGGCGGAAATCGCTTACCGCGCTGTCACCGCGGCCGGACCGCCCGCGTAAAGTTCTTGATCATGACGACGGGTACAGCGGTACACAGCGAAGACTTCACCCCGCTCGCGGACGGCACCGCCGTGCGGCGCTGGACCCTGGAGCGCGACGGGACGCGGGTGCGCGTGCTGACGTACGGCGCCGTGGTGCAGTCGGTCGAGGTGCCCGGCCGGGACGGCAGCCGGACCGGTGTGGCCCTCGGGCTGCCGGACACCGCGGGGTACGAGAAATTCGCGGGACCGTATTTCGGTGCCCTGGTCGGGCGGTACGCGAACCGGATCGGCGGGAGTTCGTTCGTCCTCGACGGGCGGACGCACCGGGTCACGCCCAATGAGGGCCGCAACCATGTGCACGGCGGGACGCGGGGCTTCGACAAGCGGGTGTGGGACGCCGAGGAGGTGCCGGACGGGGTGCGGCTCTCGCTGGTGGCCGAGGACGGCGAGGAGGGGTTCCCGGGGCGGCTTGAGGTCTCGGTGTCGTACACCCTGGACGCGGGCGGGGCGCTGCGGATCGGCTACCGGGCGACGACGGACGCGCCGACGGTGCTGAATCTGACGAACCACACCTACTGGAACCTGGCGGGCGCGGACAGCGGGAGCGCGCTCGGGCACGAACTGCGGCTCGCGGCGGGGCGGATCACGCCGTCGGACGAGGAGGCCATTCCGACGGGTGAGTTCGCGCCGGTGGACGGGACCCGGTTCGACTTCCGGGATCCGAAGCCCGTGGGCCCCGGATACGACACCAACTACGTGCTCGACGGGAGCGGTGACGGTCCCGTGGCGGAGCTGTACGACGCGGCGTCCGGGCGGTCGCTGACGGTCACGACGACGGAGCCGGGGCTGCAGCTGTACACGGCCGACCACTTCGACGGGCGGCCGTTCGTACCGTGCGGCGGGATCGCGCTGGAGACGCAGCACTTCCCCGACTCGCCGAACCGCCCGGAGTTCCCGAGCACGGTGCTGCGGCCCGGCGAGGAGTTCGTGTCCACGACGGTGTACGGGTTCTCGGTGCGCTGACTCCCAACTCCCGCCGCACCGGCCGGTGTCAACACAAACCGACCAAGATCACCGGCGGGTGAAACGTGCCCTGCGGGGCGCGTCCGTGCGGGCATCGGGCGGTGCGGCACCGCAAGGTGATCGTCATGACCTCACCAGCTGATGAACCGTCTTCCTCCCTGCCCTCCCGCCGGTCCCTGATCGCGGGCGCCACGGCGGGTGCCGCGGCCCTCGCCGTGGCCGCCGCCCCGTCCGCGGGCGCGGTGCCCCCGGCCGCCGCCGCGGCGCCCGGAGCGGCCCCGGCCGCCGCGCCGGGTTCCGACTGGGAGGCCTGCCTCACCGTCGCCCGCGCCATCCTCGTACGCGACGCGAACGACCGGGACCTGGTGCCCGGTTACCGCGAGGTCCTGCTGGGCAAGGGGCTGCCCAGGACCCGTGCCGCGCGCAAGAAGGTGCTGGTCGTGGGTGCGGGGCCGGCCGGGCTCGCCGCGGCGCGGCTGCTCCACGAGGCCGGGCACACCGTCACCGTGATCGAGGCCAACGGCAACCGGGTCGGCGGCCGCATCAAGACCTTCCGGGCCGGGGGCCACGAGAAGTCGGACCCGCCCTTCGCGGACCCGAAGCAGTACGCCGAGGCCGGCGCGATGCGCATCCCGGACAGCCATCCGCTGGTCACCGGGCTGATGGACGGCTACGAGCTGAAGCGCCGCCGCTTCCACCTGGTCGACGTGGACGGCGAGGGGCGCCCCGCCAACCGCACCTGGATCCATGTCAACGGCATCCGGGTCCGCCGCGCGGACTACGCGGCGAAGCCCCAGGCGGTCAACCGGTCCTTCGGCGTGCCCGCGGCCTACGAGGACACGCCCGCCTCGCAGATCGTCCGGGACGCGTTCGCCCCGGTGCGCAAGGAGATCGAGGGCAAGGAGGGGACCGCGCTGGTCGAGGGCTGGGCAACGGTGCTCCAGCGGTACGGGCACTGGTCGATGTACCGGTACATGACCGAGGCGGCCAAGCTCGACGAGCGGACCGTCGACCTCATCGGCACCGTCGAGAACATGACCTCGCGGCTCCACCTGGCCTTCCTGCACAGCTTCATCGGGGCCTCGCTGATCAGCCCGGCCACCTCCTTCTACGAGCTGCCCGACGGCACCGCGACGCTGGTCGACGCGATGTACGCGCAGGTCGAGGACCTGGTGCACCTGGACCGCCGGGTCACCCGGATCAGCCGCACCGAGGACGGGGTCACCGTCGAGACGGTCTCCGAGGGCCGGGGCGGTCCCGTCGTCCGGGAGACGTTCACCGGTGACCGGGCCATCATCACCGTCCCGTTCTCCGGGCTGCGGCACATCCCGGTCACACCCGCGCTCTCGTACGGCAAGCGCCGTGCGATCACCGAGATCCACTACGACACGGCGACCAAGGTGCTGCTCGAATTCAGCCGCCGCTGGTGGGAGTTCGACGAGGCGGACTGGAAGCGGGAGCTGGAGGCGGTGCGCCCCGGCCTGTACGAGGCCTACCGGGTGGGCAAGGCCCCGGCCGACGGTTCGCTGCTGGGCGCGCACCCCTCGGTGCCGCGCGGCCACATCCCGCCGAACCAGCGGGTGCACTACGCGGCCTGCCGGGCCACCGCCCGTGACCAGCCCGAGGCGGCGCACGTCATCGGCGGCGGCTCGGTGACCGACAACGCCAACCGGTTCATCTACCAGCCCTCGCACCCGGTCGAGGGCAGCGAGGGCGGGGTCCTCCTCGCCTCGTATAGCTGGGCCGACGACGCCCTGAAGTGGGACTCGCTGGAGGAGGACGAGCGCTACCCGCGCACCCTGGGCGGGGTCCAGGACGTGTACGGGCAGCGGATCGAGGTGTTCTACACGGGGGTGGGCCGCACCCAGTCCTGGATGCGCGACCCGTACGCGTACGGCGAGGCGTCCGTCCTCCTGCCGGGCCAGCACACCGAGCTGTTCCCCGACGTCCGCACCCCGGAGGGGACGCTGCACTTCGCCGGCTGCCACACGTCGATCAAGCCTGCCTGGATCGAGGGCGCGCTGGAGTCCGCCGTCCGGACCGCGCTGGAGGTGCACGGGGGCTGACGGGCCCGGCGGCGGGCGGGGCTCAGCGGGCGAGGCCCAGGGTGACGCCGAGACCCACCAGGACCGAGCCGATGGCCCGGTTGAGGACCTTCTGCCTGCGCAGCATCGCGGTGCGCAGGTGGGAGTGGGAGAAGAAGAGCGCCACCAGGCCGAACCAGCCGAAGTGGGCCAGGGACATGAACAGTCCGTAACCCGCCTGCTGCCAGAGGGCCGTGTCCGGCCCGACGACCTGGGTGAAGGTGGACACGACGAAGAGGGTGGTCTTGGGGTTCAGCGCGTTGGTCAGGAAGCCGGTGCGCAGGGCCCCGAGCCTGCTCAGCCCGGGCGCGGAGCCGAGGTCGACGTCGAGGTCGGCGCGGGCGAGGAACGTGCGTACGCCGATGTAGACGAGGTAGCACGCGCCGGCCAGCTTGATCGCGGTGAACAGCGCGGTGGACGAGGCGATCAGCAGACCGACGCCGAGCATGGTGTACGTGACGTGGACGAGGACGCCCGCCGCGACACCGGCGGCCGCGACGAGTCCGGTCGTACGGCCGTAGAGGTAGCTGTTGCGGACGATCATCGCGAAGTCGGCGCCCGGGCTGACGACCGCGAGCACGGTGATGAGCGCGACGGCGAGGAGTTCGGTCACGGCGGGCTCCTCGTCAGCCCTTGTTCAGGGTGTACGGCGAGGCGGCCGGATCCGCGGCCGGGGGCCCCGTGAGGTCGCGGACCAGCAGGGTGGCGCCGGCGACGGCTCCCGGCATCAGGAACACGGCGACGAAGGGCACGAGGAAGGAGAGGACGAGCGGGACGCCGAAGCCGAGGACCATCATGCGGCGGCCGCGCAGCAGGACGAGCCGGTCCTTGAGGGCCATGCCCCGGCGCTGGAGGGCGACAGCGGTGAGCTCCTCGGCGAGGAAGTAGCCGGAGACGCAGAAGCCGATCGCGGGGACGGCCGTCTGCCCGAGGACGGGGACGAATCCGAGGGCGAAGAGCAGCACCCCGTACAGCGCGACGCGCAGCAGGATGCGGAGGGAGTCGCGGGCGGAGATCCACAGCTCCTGCCAGAGGGGCAGGCCCGACTCGGGGACCTCGCCGCCCTCGGCGCGGTCGACCTCCTCGGAGAGCGACTCGTAGAACGGCTGGCCGACCAGCAGGGTGACCGCGGTGAAGGTGATCACCGAGAGGAACAGCCCGAGGACGAAGACGAGGACGACCAGGGTGTTGCGCAGGAGGCCCACCCAGGGCGAGGACCAGTCGTCGGCGAACGGGGTGGCCCAGGCGACGAAGTCGTCGGCTCCGTAACCGAGTCCGACGAGCGCGCCCGCGTATACGACCAGGGTGATCAGTCCGGGCAGCAGGCCGAAGCCGAACCACCGGCCGTGCCCGAAGGCCCAGCGCTGTCCCTTGACCAAGTAACCGAAACCCGCCCCGAGATCGCTCATGGCGTCAGCGTACTTGCGCGAACCATTGACACTGCCCCTGGCCCGTCATTACCGTCACGCCAGAATTTCGAACGAGTGACGAAATACCGAACACGTCGAGAGGCAACACCCGTGCGCATCACCGGAATCAGCACGCATGTCGTCGGAACGCCGTGGCGCAACCTCACCTATGTACAGGTTCATACCGATGAGGGTCTCACCGGGGTCGGCGAGACCCGGATGCTCGGCCGGACGGACGCGCTGGTCGGCTATCTGCGGGAGGCCGCCGCCAACCACGTCACGGGCTCCGACCCGTTCGCGGTGGAGGACCTCGTCCGGCGCATGAAGTACGGCGACTACGGGCGGGCCGGGGAGATCGTGATGTCCGGCATCGCGGTCGTCGAGATGGCCTGCTGGGACATCAAGGGCAAGGCACTCGGCGTGCCGGTCTGGCAGTTGCTCGGCGGGAAGGTGACCGACCGGGTCAAGGCGTACGCCAACGGCTGGTACACCACCGAGCGCACCCCGGAGGCCTACCACAAGGCGGCGCAGGGCGTCGTCGAGCGCGGCTACCGGGCGCTGAAGATCGACCCCTTCGGTACGGGGCACTTCGAGCTGGGCCAGGAGGAGACCCGTTACGCGGTGTCCCTCATCGAGGCCGTACGGGACGCCATCGGGCCCGACACCGAGCTGATGCTGGAGATGCACGGGCGGTTCAGCCCGTCGACGGCGGTGCGGATCGCCCGCGAGATGGCGCCCTTCAGGCCCGCGTGGCTGGAGGAGCCGGTGCCGCCGGAGAACCTCAAGGCGCTGAGCAAGGTCGCGGAGAAGGTGGACCTACCGATCGCGACGGGTGAACGCATCCACGACCGGATCGAGTTCCGTGAGCTCTTCGAGTCGCAGGCCGCCGACATCATCCAGCCGGACGTCGGTCACATCGGCGGCATCCTGGAGGCCCGCAAGCTCGCCGCGACCGCGGAGACCCACTACACGCTGATCGCCCCGCACAACGTGGGCGGTTCCGTCCTGACGGCGGCCAGCCTCCAGCTCGCGGGCTGCACCCCCAACTTCAAGATCCTCGAACACTTCAACGACTTCGCGGACGCCGACATCAAGAAGGTCGTCAAGGGCGCACCGCAGGTCGATCCCGCCACCGGCTGCTTCGAGCTCTCCGACGCCCCCGGTCTCGGCGTGGAGCTGGACGTGGACGCCGCGGCGGAGTTCCCGCAGCAGCAGGCGCGGTTCGACCTGTGGGCGGACGGCTGGGAGAAGAGGCAGCCCAAGTGAGCCTCTTCTCCCGCTCGTTGACCGTCGAGCGGCCGGGCAGCCACCGGCTGACCGAGGGCCCGACCCCCGAGCCGGGCCCCGGTGAGGTCCGGGTGCGGGTCGCCGCGGCCGGGATCTGCATGAGCGACCGCGAGGTGTACGACGGCCACCGCGATGCGGCCTATGTGCGCTATCCGGTGGTGCCCGGCCATGAGTGGTCGGGGACCGTCGACGCCGTGGGCGAGGGGGTCGGCCCCGAACTGGTCGGCCGGCGCACGGTAGCCGAGGGCTTCCGGGCCTGCGGGCGCTGCGAACGGTGCCGGTACGGGGAGACCTCCCTGTGCACGGCGGGGTACGACGAGACGGGCTTCACCCGGCCCGGAGCCTTCGCCGACCATGTGGTGGTGCCGGCCCGGTTGCTGCACCTGCTGCCCGACGACGCCGATCTGCGGGCCGCGGCCCTGCTGGAGCCCGCCGCGGTGATCGCGGCGGCGGTGCGGGCCGGGGCGCCGGAGCCCGGCGAGCGGATCGCGGTGCTGGGAGCGGGGACGCTGGGGCTGCTCGCGGTCCAGCTGCTGGCGGCGGTGTCGCCCGCGGAGCTGACGGTGATCGACCCCCGGGCGGAACGGGCTTCTCTGGCCCTGGACTTCGGTGCGGGCGAGGCCCGCAGTCCGAAGGAGGCCGAGGAGGTGCGCGGCCGGTACGACCTGGTCGTGGAGACCGCCGGAGCACCGTCCACCGCGGCCGACGCCTGCCTGCTGGCGCGGCGCGGCGGGCGGGTGGTGCTCACCGGGATGTTCACCCCCGGTGCCCTGGGGATCGATCCGGTGCATCTGTCGCTGAGCCAGCTGACCGTGCGCAGTGTCTTCGGGGCTCCGTCGTCCGCGTGGTCGTACGCGGTGCGGGCGTTCTCGGCGGGGCTGCTCGATCCGGCGCCGCTGATCACCCACGAGTTCCCGCTGGAGCGGTTCGCGGAGGCGGTGGCGCTGGTCGGCGCCGGGGGGCCGGAGACCGGGAAGGTGCTGCTGCGCCCGTGAAGGGTCCGCCCTGAGAACGCCCGCGGCGGCGTGCGTGTCCGCCCGCACCCCATGATCCGAACTTCGTCCGAAATACCGAACATGAAGGACCAGCCGTGAAAGACACCCCCGTCCACGCCCCCGGTGCCGTCGGTCCCCGTCGCCCCGGCGACGCCGCGCTCACCGCGCTCGGCCTCGGCCCGGCGCCCCTCTCCCCCGCCGACGCCTCCCCGCACTCCTTCCCGGACGGGGGCAGCTGGCGCACCGAGGTGCCGTCCGTGGAGGGTCCGGAGGCCCTCGGTGTCGTCCTGAAGGAGTCGGCCAGGCTCGACGTGCCCGTGCACCGTGTCAGTCAGGGCAGCGGTGTCTGGATGCTGGGCGACGCGGAGATCACCGAGATGGTGGAGGGCTGCGCCGAACGCGACATCGAGCTGTGCCTGTTCACGGGACCGCGCGGCACCTGGGACACCGGCGCCTCGGTCCGGACGGACTCGGGCGGTGCCGGGCTGCGCTCCCGGGGCCACGACGCCCTGGCCGGCTGCGTCGAGGACGCGCTGCGCGCCACCGGGCTGGGGGTGAAGTGCCTGCTCGTGGCGGACGAGGGGGTGCTGTGGACCCTGCACCGGCTGCGTGAACGGGGCGTCCTGCCCGCGGACACCACCTTCAAGGTGTCCGCGCTGATCGGGCCGGTGAACCCGGCCTCCTACGCGGTGTTCGAGCAGCTCGGCGCCGACTCCATCAACATCCCGTCCGACCTGACGCTCGCCCAGTTCACCGAGATCCGCCGGGTCTCCCGGGCCCCGATGGACCTCTACATCGAGGCGCCGGACGACCTCGGCGGCTATGTGCGGATGTACGAGGCGGCCGAGCTGGTGCGGCGCGGCGCACCGATCTATCTGAAGTTCGGCCTCTCCAGAGCCCCCGGCATCTACCCCTACGGCCATCAGCTGCGCGACGTCGCGCTGAACTCGGCCCGCGAGCGCGTCCGACGGGGCCGCCTCGCCCTCGATCTGCTGGCCCGGCACGGCGCCGACGGTGACATGTCGCCGCTCGGCTCCCGCCTCCCCGGCCGGCTCAACCGGTTCCCTCTGACCCCAAAGGACTGACATGCGCACCACACGAGCCGCAGCAGCAACGACCGCCGTCGCACTCTCCCTGGTACTCGCAGCCTGCGGGCAGAGCGGCGAGGGCGGCAGCAAGGTGGACAAGAAGGGCGGCAAGGACTCCACGGTCGGCATCGCGATGCCGACCAAGTCCTCCGAGCGGTGGATAGCCGACGGAAGGAACATGGCCGCCGAGTTCAAGAAGCTCGGGTACAAGACCGACCTGCAGTACGGCGAGGACGACGTCGACCAGCAGGTCTCACAGATCGAGAACATGATCACCAAGGGTGTCGACGTCCTGGTGGTCGCGGCCATCGACGGCCGGGCCCTGGGTGACGTCCTGCGTCAGGCGGGCGAGCAGGGCGTCAAGGTGATCTCCTACGACCGGCTGATCCTGGGCACCGAGGACGTCGCGTACTACGCCTCCTTCGACAACGAGAAGGTCGGCGAGCTGCAGGCCGGCTACATCGTGGAGAAGCTCGGACTGGAGGGCGGCAGCGAGAAGGGTCCGTTCAACGTCGAGCTGTTCGCCGGGTCGCCGGACGACAACAACACCCGGTACTTCTTCCAGGGCGCGTGGAAGACCCTCAAGCCGTACATCGACAAGGGCCAGATCGTGGTCCGCTCCAAGCAGACCGCGCTGGACCAGGTCACCACGCTGCGCTGGGACGGCGGCACCGCCCAGAAGCGCATGGACGACCTGCTCACCAGCGCGTACTCCTCGGCCGGTGTGGACGCGGTGCTCTCCCCGTACGACGGCATCTCGATCGGCATCATCTCGGCGCTCAAGTCCGACGGCTACGGCACGAAGGCGAAGCCGTACCCGATCGTCACCGGGCAGGACGCCGAGGTCGCCTCGGTGAAGTCCATCATCGCGGGCCAGCAGACGCAGACCGTCTACAAGGACACCCGTGCGCTCGCCAGGCAGGCCGTGCAGATGGCGGACGCCGTCCTGAACGACAGGAAGCCCGAGACCAACGACACCACCACCTACGACAACGAGAAGAAGGTCGTCCCGGCCTTCCTGCTGGACCCGGTGAGCGTCGACCGGACCAACTACCAGGCCGAGCTGGTGGACTCGGGCTACATCAAGGAGAGCGACCTCAAGTGACCGGGGCACTCAAGGACACCGGCCCCGTGGACGGTGGCGGACCCGTTCTGGAGATGCGGTCCATCGTCAAGACCTTCCCCGGGGTCAAAGCGCTCTCCGACGTCTCGCTGACGGTCGCCGAGGGCGAGGTGCACGCCGTCTGCGGGGAGAACGGGGCCGGCAAGTCGACCCTGATGAAGGTCCTCAGCGGCGTGCACCCGCACGGCAGTTACGAGGGGGACATCCTCTTCCGCGGCGAGCCCTGCGCCTTCAAGGACATCCGGGCCAGCGAGGCGCGCGGCATCGTGATCATCCACCAGGAGCTCGCCCTGGTGCCCTATCTCTCGATCGCCGAGAACCTCTTCCTCGGCAACGAGCACGCCAGACGGGGTGTGATCGACTGGAACGAGACGCTGAAGCACGCCGCGGCGCTGCTGAAGCGCGTCGGCCTCGACGAGCACCCGCAGACACGGGTCGCCGACCTCGGGGTCGGCAAGCAGCAGCTCGTGGAGATCGCCAAGGCGCTGGCCAAGGAGGTGCGGCTGCTGATCCTGGACGAGCCGACCGCGGCGCTCAACGACGCGGACAGCGAACGGCTCATCCAGCTCATCAGGGAGCTGAAGGCGCAGGGCATCACCTCGATCATCATCTCGCACAAGCTGGGTGAGATCGCGGCGGTCGCCGACTCCGTCACCGTCATCCGGGACGGGCGCACGGTGGAGACCCTGGACGTGGCGGACGGGTCGACCACCGAGGACCGGATCATCCGGGGCATGGTCGGACGCGATCTCGACCACCGCTTCCCGCCCCGCTCCCCGTACGAGGGCGAGCCGGGCGCCCACCCGGCCCTGGAGATACGCGACTGGACCGTGCACCATCCCATCGACCAGCACCGCAAGGTCGTCGACGGGGTCTCCGTCGACGTCCGGCGGGGCGAGATCGTCGGGCTGGCCGGCCTGATGGGCGCGGGCCGCACCGAGCTCGCGATGAGCGTCTTCGGCCGCTCCTACGGCCGGGGCATCAGCGGCACCGTCCTCAGGGACGGCCGGGAGGTCCGCACCCGCACGGTCCCCGAGGCCATCGGGCACGGCATCGCGTACGTCACCGAGGACCGCAAGCAGTACGGCCTCAACCTCATCGACACCATCGGCCGCAACATCAGCCTCAGCGCCCTGGGCAAGGTGGGGCGGCGCGGCATCGTCGACGAGCACGAGGAGACCCGGGTCGCCGAGTCGTACCGGACCTCGATGAACATCAAGGCCCCGACCGTCTTCGAGCAGGTGGGCCGGCTCTCCGGCGGCAACCAGCAGAAGGTCGTCCTCAGCAAGTGGATCTTCGCGGATCCGGACGTGCTGATCCTGGACGAGCCGACCCGGGGCATCGACGTCGGCGCGAAGTTCGAGATCTACACCGTCATCGACAAGCTCGCCGCCGAGGGGCGGGCGGTCGTCCTCATCTCCTCCGAACTGCCGGAGCTGCTCGGCATGTGCGACCGCATCTACACGATGTCCGCCGGCCGGCTCACCGGGGAGGTCCCGCGCGCGGAGGCCACCCAGGAGGTTCTGATGCGCCACATGACCAGCGACAAGAGGTAATGGAACATGTCCACGGCCACCACCGAAACTCCGAAGGGCCCCACCCCGCGCGGGTCGTCCGTGTCGTCCACACGCACGCTGCTCCTGGACGCCGTCCGGCGCAACATGCGCCAGTACGGCATGCTCATCGCCCTCGGTCTGATCGTCGCGCTGTTCGGGATCTGGACCGACGGCGTCCTGCTCAGGCCGAACAACGTCACCAACCTGGTCCTCCAGAACAGCTACATCCTGGTCCTGGCCATCGGCATGATGATCGTCATCATCGCCGGCCACATCGACCTGTCGGTCGGCTCGCTGGCCGCGTTCGTCTCGGCGGCCTGCGCCGTGATGATGGTCGAGCACGACGTGCCCTGGGTGCTCGCGCTCGTGCTGGCCCTGCTCCTGGGGGCGGTCGCGGGCGCCTGGCAGGGCTTCTGGATCGCGTACGTCGGGATCCCGTCGTTCATCGTGACCCTGGCCGGGATGCTGCTCTTCCGGGGCGGCACCCAGATCCTGCTCGGCAGCCGCTCCATCGGGCCCTTCCCCGACGGCTTCCAGAAGATATCCACCGGCTACCTGCCGGAGCTCGGCCCGGACACCAACTACCACAACCTCACCCTGCTGCTCGGGTTCGTCGTGCTGGCCGTGGCCCTGCTCCAGGAGGTCCGCGACCGCAACCGGCAGAAGGAGTACGCCCTCGACGTCCTGCCCCGCAGCATCTTCCTGGCCAAGTGCGTGGCCATCGCCGCGGCCGTGCTGGCCTTCACCATGACACTGGCCAGCTACCGCGGTGTCCCGGTCGTCCTGCTGCTCCTGGCCGTGCTGCTCATCGGCTTCGGCTACCTCATGCGCAACGCGGTCATCGGCCGCCATGTGTACGCGCTGGGCGGCAACCAGGCGGCGGCGAAGCTGTCGGGCGTCAAGGACAAGCGGGTCACCTTCCTGGTCTTCGTGAACATGGGCGTCCTGGCCGCCCTGGCCGGGATCGTCTACGCGGCCCGGCTGAACGCGGGCGTCCCCCAGGCCGGTACCAACTTCGAACTGGAGGCCATCGCCGCGGCGTTCATCGGCGGGGCCTCCATGAGCGGCGGCGTCGGCACGGTCTTCGGCGCGGTCATCGGCGGCCTGGTCCTCGGCGTACTGAACAACGGCATGTCCCTGGTGGGCATCGGCACCGACTACCAGCAGGTGATCAAGGGCTTCGTCCTGCTGGCCGCTGTCGGCTTCGACGTCTGGAACAAGCGCAAGGTCGGTTCGTAACACCCCTCTTCCAGAAGGAGTCGTTCCATGATCCGTACCAGCAGACGCACCGTCCTGGCGGCCACGGCGGCCGCCGGGCTGGCCGTCGCGGCAGGCAGCCCCGTGCACGCCGCGACGGGCGGACGCACCCCGTCGAAGGAGCTGTTCGGCACACTCGCCGACGGGACGGAGGTGCACCGCTGGACGCTCGCCAACGGCGGGACCCGGCTCAAGGTCCTCTCGTACGGCGGGATCGTCCAGTCGCTGGAGACCCCCGACCGGCGCGGCCGGACGGCGAACGTCTCGCTGGGCTTCGCCGGCCTCCCGGACTACGTGGCGAGGTCCCCGTACTTCGGCGCGCTGATCGGGCGGTACGGGAACCGCATCGCGGAGGGCCGCTTCACCCTCGACGGGACCACGTACCGGCTGCCGGTCAACGACGGCCCCAACAGCCTGCACGGCGGCGACCGGGGCTTCGACAAGCGGGTCTGGGACGTCGAGCCGTTCACCGCGCGCGGTGAGGTCGGCCTGGTGCTGACCCGGACCTCCCCGGACGGCGAGGCGGGCTACCCGGGGGCGCTCGCCGTCCGTGTCGTCTACACGCTGACGGGGCGCGGCGAGTGGCGGATCGACTACACGGCCACCACCGACCGGGCCACCGTCCTCAACCTGACCAGCCACACCTACTTCAACCTGGCGGGCGAGGGCAGCGGCAGCGTCGACGGACACCTGCTGGAGCTGGCCGCCTCGCGCTACACCCCCGTCGGCGCGACGCTCATCCCGACCGGCGAGCTCGCGAAGGTGGCGCGCACACCGTTCGACTTCCGGCGGGCGAGGGCGATCGGTGAGGCCGTCCGCACCCCGCACGAGCAGATCGGCCACGGACAGGGCGTCGACCACAACTACGTCCTGGACAAGGGGATCACGGCCCGCCCCGGGTACGCGCTGACGGTCACGGACCCCGGGTCGGGCCGGGTGATGAAGATGTACACGACCGAGCCCGGGATGCAGGTCTACACGGGGAACTTCCTGGACGGCACGCTGACCGGGACCTCCGGCCGGGTGTACCGGCAGGGCGACGCGTTCTGCCTGGAGTCCCAGCACTTCCCGGACTCCCCCAACCAGCCGTCGTTCCCCTCGACGGTGCTGCGCCCCGGCGACACGTACCGGTCGACGACGGTGCACGCCTTCTCGGCGCGCTGAACACCGGACGGCTCCCCCTCCGCGCGTGGAGGGGGAGCCGTCCGGCGTGTCAGACCAGCCGGATCATGTTCCAGGACATCGGCTCCAGGACGGCCGTCAGCGTCCCGTCGGCCAGCACGGTCCCCTCCGCCGTGTGCGGCGCGACCCGCTCGGGGTCGGCGAGGGTGTTGCGCGCCTCGGGGTCGGCGTCGGCGATCACCTGGTGCTCGGCGACCGCGCTCAGGTCCAGCCCGTGGAGGGCGACCTCGAGCGGCAGCGCGGTGTCCTGCCCGCGGTTGACCGCGAAGACGGTGACGGCCCCGGTCTCCGGGTCGCGCACGGCGGTGGCGTGCAGCAGATCCGCCTCGCCGTACTTCGCCGTCCCGTACGTGGGCGAGTCCACCCGTACGTCCAGGACCTGGCCCCGCCCGTGGCGCGCGGCCTGCGCGAAGGGGAAGAAGGTCGTCTGGCGCCAGGCGGGACCGCCCGGCTCGGTCATGATCGGCGCGATCACGTTGACCAGCTGGGCGAGGCAGGCCACGGTGACCCGGTCGGCGTGGCGCAGCAGCGCGATGAGGAGGCTGCCGAAGACGACGGCGTCCGTGACGCTGTAGTTGTCCTCCAGCAGCCGCGGGGCCTGCGGCCAGTCCAGCGGGTTCTCCGCCGCGTCCTGCTGGAAGCGGGCCATGTACCAGACGTTCCACTCGTCGAAGGAGAGGTTGATCTTCTTCGTGGACTTGAGCCGGGCACCTATGTGGTCGCAGGTGGCGACGACGCTCTCGATGAAGGACTCCATGTCCACGGCCGAGGCCAGGAAGGAGTCGCGGTCGCCGTCGGTCTCCTCGTAGTAGGCGTGCAGGGAGACGTGGTCGACGAGGTCGTAGGTCTCGGCGAGGACCGTCGCCTCCCACGCGGCGAAGGTCGGCATGGCGCGGCTGGAGGAGCCGCAGGCGACGAGTTCGACGGACGGGTCGATCTGGCGCATCGCGCGGGCCGTCTCGGCGGCGAGGCGCCCGTACTCCTCGGCGGTCTTGTGGCCGGTCTGCCAGGGGCCGTCCATCTCGTTGCCCAGGCACCACAGCCTGATCCCGAAGGGGTCCTTGTCGCCGTGGGCGATGCGCCGGTCGGACAGCTCGGTGCCGGACGGGTGGTTGGCGTACTCCTGGAGCTGGATGGCCTCCTGGACGCCTCGGGTGCCGAGGTTGACGGCCAGCATCGGTTCGGCCTGCGGGCCGATCTTCCGCAGGAAGCCGATGTACTCGGAGAGGCCGAAGCGGTTCGTCTCGGTGGAGCGCCAGGCGAGGTCGAGCCGGCGGGGGCGCTCGTCGGCGGGGCCGACGCCGTCCTCCCAGCGGAAGCCGGAGACGAAGTTGCCGCCGGGGTAGCGGATCGCGGTGACGCCGAGTTCGCGGACGAGGTCCAGGACGTCGGTGCGCAGTCCCGCCTCGTCGGCGGACGGGTGTCCGGGTTCGAAGATGCCGTCGTAGACGCAGCGGCCGAGGTGTTCGACGAAGGATCCGAAGAGCCGGGGGTTCACCTCGCCGACGGTGAAGGCGGGGTCGAGGGTGAAGCGCGCGGTGCGGGTCATGACTTCCTCACTCGTTCGATATTTCGAAAGCTGCTCGTAACCTCGAACGGGACCGTAGAGTTCGACCTCGGCGGCCGTCAATGCCCCGGCTCGCGCTTTTCCCCGCCGGGCCGCCGCACACGCCTGAGGGCCGCACCCCCGCGACGGGATGCGGCCCTCGGTCGTACGCGGTCGGGCCGAGGTCAGGCGACCGACAGCTCCACCTGGATGTTGCCCCGGGTGGCGTTCGAGTACGGGCACACCTGGTGCGCCTTCTCGACGAGCGCCTGGGCGGTGGCCCTGTCGACGTCCGGGATGGAGACGCTGATCGCGGCCTCGAGGCCGAAGCCGCCCGCCCGGGTCCTGCCGATGGAGACCGAGGCGGTCACCGTCGGACCGGAGATGCCGGCCTTCTCCTGGCGGGCGACCACGCCCAGCGCCCCTTGGAAGCAGGCGCTGTAGCCGGCCGCGAAGAGCTGCTCCGGGTTGGTGCCCGCGCCGCTGCCGCCCATCGCCTTCGGCGGGTTGACGACGACGTCGAGCCGACCGTCGTCGGAGGAGACACGGCCGTCACGGCCGTTCTCGGCGGTGGCGACGGCGGTGTAGGCCACGTCCATGCGCTGGATGGTCATACGGTGTCCTCCTCCTGCTGACACGCCGCGACTCGCGCCCACGACCGCGACGTCCTGGGCGGAGCCCAGCGGGTGACGGTACGCGGGCGGCGCTCACGTCCGGCGCGGCCGGGATAGGCATGGACCATGCAGACATTCCTGCCGTACGCCGATTTCAGCCGAAGCGCCCTCGCCCTGGACCCACGACGGCTGGGCAAGCAACGGGTCGAGACGATCCAGGTACTGCGCGGGCTCACCGTCCCCGGCTACGGCTGGCGCCATCACCCCGCGGTCCGCATGTGGACCGGCTACGAGGAGGCGCTCGTGCGCTACGGACTCGACATGTGCGAGGCGTGGACCGCCGGGGGAAGGGCGGACACCTGCGCGGCGACCCTGCGCCGGGACCTCGCCGCATCGCTCCGGCGCACCACCGTCCGGTCGGCCGCGGAACTCATGGCTGCGGGCGAACTGCCCCCGTGGCTGGGCGACGAGCCGCTGCACGAGAGCCACCGCTCCGCGCTCGTGCGCAAGGACCCGGCGTACTACCGCCCGCTGTTCCCGGACGTGCCGCCCGACCTGCCGTACGTGTGGCCCCCCTCGGACCGCGCGGGGCGGTGAGGAGCGGCCGCACGGACGGCTCACGGCCGGCCCCGACACCGGCCGGGACGACCGGTCAGGCGTCGAGCGAGACGATCATCTTGCCGGTGTTCTCGCCGCGCAGCAGGCCGACGAAGGCGTCGAAGCCGTTCTCGATGCCCTCGACCTTCGTCTCGTCGTACTTGAGCTCACCGGAGGCCAGCCAACCGGCCACCTCCTGGACGAACTGCGGCTGGAGCGCCGCGTGGTCGCCCACGAGGATGCCCTGCAGGCGCAGCCGCTTGCCGATGACGAGGGCGAGGTTGCGCGGGCCCGGGGTGGGCTCCGTGGCGTTGTACTGCGCGATCATGCCGCAGATGGTGGCGCGGCCGTGGACGTTGAGCGAGGAGATCGCGGCCTCCAGGTGCTCACCGCCGACGTTGTCGAAGTAGACGTCGATGCCGTCGGGCGCCGCCTTCGCGAGCTGCTCCCTGACGGGGCCGTTCTTGTAGTTGAAGGCCACGTCGAAGCCGTACTCCTCGACGAGGAGCTTGACCTTCTCGTCGGAGCCGGCCGAGCCGATGACCCGGGAGGCGCCCTTGAGCTTCGCCATCTGGCCGACCTGGCTGCCGACCGCACCGGCCGCGCCGGACACGAAGACGGCGTCGCCCTCCTTGAAGGAGGCCACTTCGAACAGGCCCGCGTAGGCGGTGAGGCCGGTCATGCCGAGCACGCCGAGGTAGGCGGAGAGCGGGGCGAGCGAGGCGTCGACCTTCACCGCGTGCTTGGCGGGGACGTCGGCGTACTCACGCCAGCCGAGCCCGTGCAGGACGTGGTCGCCGACGGCGAAGCCCTCGGCGTTCGACGCGATGATCTCGCCGACCGCGCCACCCTCCATGGGGTGGTCGAGCTTGAAGGGCGGGGTGTACGACTTCACGTCGTTCATCCGGCCCCGCATGTAGGGGTCGACCGAGAAGTGCAGGTTGCGCACGAGGACGCGGCCCTCGCCGGGAGCGGTCACCGGCGCCTCACGCAGCGCGAAGTCGGTGGCCTCGGGCCAGCCGTGCGGACGGGCGACGAGGTGCCATTCACGGCTGGACGTGGGAAGTGCTGCAGACATGGGCTCGGGTTCTCCTCGGCTCACGGGGGAAGCGGAAAATGCTTCATGATGTGAAACAACCATGCTCCCGAATATTTCACCTTGTCAAGTAATTGGGTAAGCTGAGTGTCATGGCCACCTCGCGCTCGGACCCCCTGACCCTCGACGTCATCGAGCTCATCGGCGGCGTCGTGGCGCGCTACCACGAGGAGTACGACCGGGCGGCGGCCGCGCACGCTCTGACCGGCGCCCAGGCACGGGTGCTCGGACTGCTCTCCCTCGAACCCATGCCGATGCGCAAGGTCGCCCGGAAGCTCAAGTGCGAGCCGTCGAACATCACGGGCATAGTCGACCGTCTGGAGCTACGCGGGCTGGTGGAGCGCCGCCCCGACCCGGCCGACCGTCGGGTGAAGCTGGCCGCCCCGACCGAGGAGGGGGTCCGGACGGCCCGGCAGCTGCGGGACGCGCTGGACTTCGCCCGGGAGCCGCTCGCCGAGCTGTCCGAGGCGGAGCGGACGGTACTGCGCGACCTGCTGCGCCGGATGCTCGGCACGGAGGCGGAGGCGGAGGACAGGCCCTAGCCTCGCCGTCCACCCGCTACGAGGACCTCCCTGCGGCACCGCGGGCCCCGAGGGCGCACCATGACCGGCACCGCGTACTCCCGCACGCCCTCCCAGGCGCGCCCCCGGCCGCGCTCCCCGGTGCCTCCTCAGGTGCAGAACCAGAGCCAGCGGGTGCAGGTCTCGGTCGGCGACGGGGTGGGTTCGGGGTCCTCCTCCGGAGGCTCCGGAGGCTCCGGAGGCTCCGGAGGCTCCGGCCGCGTCGGGCCGTCGGTCGGCTCCGGGTCCGACGACTCGACGGGCGGCTCGGTGCCGTCCGGATCCGTGGGCGTGGACCCGGCGGGCGGGTCCTCGTCGGGAGCGGCGGGAGAGGCCGACGTGGAGGGCGCGGGCGCACCCGGCTCCGGGGAGCCGGACGGGTCCCCGCCCGGCTCCGCGGTCCCGGAGCCGGGGCCCGGATCGGACACGGGGGCCGCGGTGGGCGCGTCCACCGATCCCGGGGCGTCGTCGGGCACGGTGCTCACCGAGGGGTCCGGGGCGGCTTCGGGGGCGGAGGCCGTGGACTCGCTCACGTAGTCCGCGGCGCCGTCGTCGCCCCCCGGCTCGATGGCCAGCTCGGCCAGGCTCAGCGCCCCGACGGCCAGCAGCACCCCGAGCGCCGCCAGCAGCACCCCGCGCCCGCGGCGCCGGTGCGCCGGGCGGCCACGCCCCTGGGCGGCGGCCCGGGCACGACGGCGGTGCCCTCCGGCCCCGGCGGGCTCAAGGGTTTCGCGCGACGCCTCCGGCTCGTGACCGGAGTACGCCGGGCCGGCGTAGGGGACCAGCGCGTCGGCGGGGGTCCCACAACCGGCACAGGCCAGGGCGCCGTTGAGGTGCCTTCGGCACGGGTGGCAGTAATCCATGGCGCCCGCAGACTAGACGGGCGGAGAAGGACGGAGGAAGCCGCACAGGTGAGGATCCTGTGTGGAATCCCGGATTCCGAAGCACGCCGTCCGATACGCGTGAGACGCGGCAGGATGGGCGCCATGACCGCTCCCGCCCCGTTCGGGCCGCTCCAGTTCCAGCTCGTCCTGCTGCGCCGGATGGCCGACCACCAACCGGACCTGGTGGAGGACGCCCGGCGCGAACTGAGCGCCTCGCTCGCCGAGATGCGGGAGGCGAACCGCCGCTGGCAGGCCATGCTGCGCGCCCCGCGCGGCCGGGGCGCACTGCGCCGTTACCGCTCGGTGCTCGGCGAGCCGGAGAGTTCCGTACGCCGCAGGGTCGGCGATCTGGAGTGCGACGCGCTGCTGTGGCCGCTGCCGCTCTGGCCCGGTCTGCGGTTCGAGGTGATGGCCGGCCCCGGCGGTGCCGTGTGGAACGAATGGCTGGTCCGCGCCCCGGGGGCGGCCGGCCCCGGGCTGCGCACCGTCGGTGACCTGCGCCCGTGGTCCTGCACCGTGGACGAGGTGGCCCGGGCCTTCGCGCCGGTCCGCCCGATGGAGGGCAGCGCCCCGACCCGTCGGGCGCTCGCCCTCACCGATCCGGCCGACCACCGGCCGTACGTCGCCGAGTTCACCTGGGGCCTGTTCCAGCGGCTGCTTCCCGGCGGCTCCTGACATCTGGCGCCCCGTCAGCCGGGTTCCCCCCGACGGCTCACCCAGCGCGCGGCGCCCCCGTCGCGGCGGGACGATGCCAGGAGAGCCGGCTGCCGCCGGTGCCCCCCGTCAGCGCTCTCGGGAGAACCTGCCGTGACCGTCAGTCTCGATCAGTTGCGCCGTTGCCATGTCGCCGTCGACCTCGGGGCCGCGAGGACCCGTGTGTACATCAAGGGAGTGGGGCTCGTCGTCGACGAGCCCAGTGTCGCCGCCGTGAACACCCGTACCGGCTCGCTCATCGCCGTCGGGGCCCTCGCCGAGCAGATGACCGGCCGTACACCCGCGTACATCCGGGTGGTCCGTCCGGTCTCCGGGGGGACCGTCGTCGACATCGACATGGCCCAGCGCATGCTGCGCCACCTGCTGGGCGAGAAGCTCCGCCGCCAGCTGCGCCGCAAGCCCCGGCTGCGCGCCGCCGCCTGTACCCCGCACGACGCCGATCCGCTGGCCCAGCGGGCGACCGTCGAGACCCTCGTGGGGCTCGGCGCGCGCCGGGTGGAGCTGGTCGACACCCTGATCGCGGCGGCCGTCGGCTGCGGGCTGCCCGTCGAGCAGCCGACCGCCACCATGATCATGGTGTGCGGGGCCGCCACCACGCAGATCGCCGTACTCTCGCTCGGCTCGATCGTGACGGCCGTACGCATCCCGATCGGCGGCGAGGCCATCGACCAGGCGGTCATCCAGCATCTGCGCCAGCACCACGAACTGATGCTGCCCAGCCAGTCCGTACGCCCCCTGCAGCTCGCGCTCCGGGGCAACGGCCTGACGCTCAGCGGCCCCGCGGTGACGGAGATCCACGGCCGCGACGTGGCCACCGGCCTGGCCCGTTCGGTACAGGTCGACACCGCCGCCGTACGACAGGCGATCCACACCCCGCTCACCGCGGTGCTGGACGGCCTGGGCAAGGTGCTGCGCGACTGCCCGCCCGACCTGGTGGCCGACATCGCGGACTCCGGGATCATGATGGTCGGCGGGAGCGCCCTGCTGCCGGGGCTCGACCAGATGCTGCGGGACGCGACGGGCGTGCCGGTGCACATCGCCGAGCGGCCCGACGTGTGCTCCGTGCTCGGGCTCGGCGCCATGCTGGACGGCAAGGTCCAGCCGCTGGTCCTCAATCCGCTCGTCGGCTGAGAGCCACCGGGACCCCCCGTGGGCGAGACCGGTCTCGAACTGCGGACCACCCTCCAGCACCTCGTGGACACCACCACGGCGCTGACCGGCGCGCGCTACGGCGCCCTGGCCGTCCTCGACCGGGACAGCCACCGCGTCGTCGACCTGTTCACCACCGGGCTGACCGACGCCGAACGCCGGCGCGTCGGCCGTCTCCCGGACGGCCGCAGGGGGGTGCTCGGGGTCCTCGTCGACGACCCGGAGCCGCTGCGCCTGGACGACCTGACCACCGATCCGCGCTCCTGCGGCACGCCTCCCGGGCACCCCCCGACGCGATCCTTCCTCGGCTCCTCGATCCGGGTGCACACCGAGGTGCTCGGCAGTCTGTGCGTCACCGGGAAGGTCTCGGGGCACTTCACCGACACGGACACGGCGCTGCTGCGGCTGCTCGCCTCCCAGGCGGGCGCGGCCATCGGCGGCGCCCATCTGTACGAGGTGGCGCGCCAGCGCGAGCAGTGGATCGAGGGGGCCGCCGCCGTCACCAGGGCGCTGCTGACCGGCAGCGGGACGACGGACGCCCTGATGACCGTCGCCGAGCGGGCCAGGGTGCTGGCCGGCGCGTCGGCCGGGGTGATCCTCCAGCCGACCGGGGACGGCGGGATGGAGATCGTCGCCGCCTCCACCCACGACGACCCGGCGGGCCTCGTCGGCGCCGTCATCGAGCCGGGCTCACCCGTCCTCGTCCAGCTGCTGGGCGGCGAGGAGGTGTTCATCGAGGATTCGGCGACCGATCCGCGGATGACGACGCACGTGCGGTCGCGGTTCGGCCCCAGCATGATGCTGCCGCTGAAGAGCGGCGGCCGGCTCATCGGCACCCTGGCCCTGCCCAGGCGGCGCGGCGGCCCCCCGTACACGGCGGTGGACCGGCTGCTGGCCTCGCAGTTCGCCTCCCAGGCCGCGCTGGCCCTGGTGATGGCGGACGCCCAGCACTACCGGGAGCAGCTCGCGGTCTACGAGGACCGCGACCGGATCGCCCGCGATCTGCACGACCTCGTCGTCCAGAGGCTCTTCGCGACGGAGATGATGCTGGAGTCGACGCGTCGCAAGGACCTGGCGGGCGACACCGAAACCGCCGAGCTGCTCGCTACGGCCGTCGACGAGCTGGACTCCACGATCCAGGAGGTCCGGACCGCGATCTTCGCGCTGCAGCAGCCTCCCGCCGACGCGCCCACGACCCTCCGCGGCAAGGTGCTGCGCGAGACGGGCGGCGCGGCGGCGGTGCTGGGCTTCCAGCCGTCCGTGCACTTCACGGGGGCGGTGGACGCGCTGGTGCCGGAGCCGGTGGAAGGGCAGCTGCTCGGTGTGCTGCGCGGGGCGCTCGCCGCCGCGCACCGCCGCACGGGGGTGTCGGCCGTCGAGGTGGAGGTGGACGCGACGGCGCGGCTGCCCGGCGGGGCCGCGGCGGTGCGGCTGGTGGTCGCGGACGACGGGCGCACCGAGAGCGGCACCCGGTCGCCGACCGTCACCTGGCAGGCGCCGCTCTGAGCGCGACGCGCGTGTTGGAGTGGGCGACACCGGCGTCGCGTTTCAGCCGGCGCAGCAGGGCGTCCAGGGAGCCGGGGTCGGCGGCCGTGGCCCGTACGAGGTAGTCGTGGCCGCCCGTCACGTGCACCACCTCGGTGATGCCGGGCAGGGTGAGCACCGCGCGTTCGAACTCCTCGTTCGTGGTGTCGAGGCGCAGCGACACGTCGATGAAGACGACGAGTCCCGACCGGGTGTCGGCGGCCGGGTCGACGATGACCGTGAAGCCGCGGATCACCCCGTCGCGGCGCATGCGGCGTACACGGTCGCCCGCCGCGTTGGCGCTGAGCCCCACGCGCAGGCCCAGATCGCGGTACGAGATCCGGGCGTCCTCCTGGAGGATGCCGAGGATCTCTCTGTCCAGCCGGTCCATACCTGCGATTGTCGCAGCCCGGGCCCGGAAACGGCGGGTGAGCGGCGGCCGCCCGGGCCCCGGCGCGGCCGTCGCCCTAGGCGCGTCTGCCGGAGGGCTCCTCCCCGGATGGCGCAATCCGACGGGCCGCCGGGGGGCCGCGCCCGTTGACTTGGCCCGTGGACACAGCTGCCGAGCAGGCCCCCGCCCCGGACCGTGGACAGTCCTCCGCCGCCTACCGGAACCTCGTCGTGGCCACGGTCGGCTTCACCCTCACCTTCTGGGCGTGGAACCTGATCGCGCCGATGTCCGGCGACTACAGGGAGCGGCTCGGTCTCGACTCGTTCCAGCAGTCGTTCCTCGTCGCGGTGCCGGTGCTCGTCGGCTCGCTGGGCCGCATCCCGGTGGGCGCGCTGACCGACAGGTTCGGTGCGCGGCTGATGTTCCCCGCGGTGTCGGCGCTGACGATCGTCCCCGTCCTGCTGCTGATCCCGGCGAGGGACTCCTACGGGGCGATGATCGCCGTCGGCTTCCTGCTCGGTCTGGGCGGTACGACGTTCGCGATCGGCATCCCGCTCGTCAACTCGTGGTTCCCGCCCGCGAAGCGGGGACTCGCCCTCGGTGTGTTCGGGATGGGCATGGGCGGTGTCGCGCTGTCCGGCTACTTCACACCCCGTATCGCGAAGCACGGCGACAACCTGCCGTTCCTGGTCGTCGCCGGGGCGCTGGTGGTCTATTCGCTGCTGGCCGCCGTCCTGATCACGGACCGCCCGGACCGGCAGGTGCCGACGGACTCGCTCGGGCACCGGCTGGGGCAGGCGGGCCGGCTGCGGGTCACCTGGGAGCTGTCCGCGCTGTACGCGATCGGCTTCGGCGGCATCGTCGCGTTCGGGGTGTACCTGCCGACGTATCTGAAGACCTGGTACGACATGTCACCGACCGAGGCGGGCACGAAGGCGGCCGGATTCGCCCTGGTCACGGTGATCTTCCGGCCGATCGGCGGCTGGCTCTCGGACCGCGCCCACCCGGCCCTGGTCACGGCGGCGGCACTGCTGGTCGCGGCGCTCATGGCGATCCTCCAGGCGTTCGAACCCGGTCTGGATCCGGTCGGCACGATCGCGCTGCTCTGCATGGCGGCGGGGCTCGGCACCGCGAGCGGCAGCGTCTTCGCCCTCGTCTCGCAGGTGACCCCGCAGGCCGAGGTGGGCAGTGTGACGGGCATCGTCGGCGCGATGGGCGGTCTCGGCGGCTTCGTACCGCCCCTGGTGATGGGCGCGATCTACAGCGCCAAGGACTCGTACTCGATCGGCTTCATGCTGCTGTCCGACCTGGCGCTGGCCGGCTGCGTGTACGCGTACGGCCGGATGCGGATCCTGCGGCCGGCGGACTGAGCGCACGAGGACGGTGGCGTCTCCAGCGGCATTCCCCCGGTGCCGGAGCCGGTTGGGCCTAGGCTCGGGGCGTGATTCCTCTTCTGCCTGCGCTGCACGAGACGTCCGGCCCCACGGCTTCGCGGGAGGCCGTCCGGTTCGACGGACACGCCCTGACGTACGCACAACTGGCCGGCGCGTCCGGCTCCCTCGCGGACCGGATCGCGGGCGCGGGGCGGGTCGCCGTCTGGGCCACGTCCACCCCGGAGACGGTGGTCGCGGTGGTGGCGGCCCTGCGGGCGGGCGTGCCCGCCGTACCGCTCAACCCGAGGACGGGCGGGCAGGAGCTGGCGCACATCCTCGCCGACAGCACACCCTCGGTGGTGCTGGCCGGGGCCGGTGACGAACTGCCCGCCGCGCTGGACGGCCTGACGCGGATCGACGTCGACACGGCGGCGGTGTCCCCGTCCGCTCCCCCGCCCGAGCCGTCCCCCGAGTCCCCCGCCCTGATCGTGTACACCTCCGGGACGACGGGGCCGCCGAAGGGCGCCGTGCTCCCCCGCCGGGCGATCGCCGCGTCGCTGGACGCGCTGGAGGACGCCTGGGGGTGGACCGGCGACGACGTCCTCGTGCACGCCCTGCCGCTGTTCCACGTGCACGGACTGATCCTGGGCGTGCTCGGCCCGCTGCGCCGGGGCGGCTCGGTGCGCCATCTCGGCCGGTTCACCACCGAGGGGGTGGCCCGGGAGCTGCTCACCGGCGGCACGATGCTGTTCGGCGTGCCCACGATGTACCACCGGCTGGCCGGGGCGCTGGCCGGTCCGGCCGCCGCCGGGAGCCTCACGAAGGCTCTGGCGGGTGCCCGGCTGCTGGTCTCCGGCTCGGCGGCGCTGCCGGTCCACGACCACGAGCGGATCGCGGCGGCCACCGGCCGCCGGGTCATCGAGCGGTACGGGATGACGGAGACGCTGATGAACACGGGCGTACGCGCCGACGGCGCTCCGCGCGCGGGGACGGTCGGCCCGCCGCTGTCCGGCGTGGAGCTGCGGCTCGTCGAGGAGGACGGCACCGTGCTCGACGACACCGCGTCCATCGGCGAGATCCAGGTGCGCGGCCCGAACCTCTTCACCGGTTATCTGAACCGCCCCGACGCGACGGCCGCCGCCTTCACCGCGGACGGCTGGTTCCGTACGGGCGACATGGCCACGGTCGATCCCGGCGGCTACGTACGGATCGTCGGGCGCAAGGCCACCGACCTGATCAAGAGCGGCGGTTACAAGATCGGCGCGGGCGAGATCGAGAACGCGCTGCTGGACCATCCGGGGGTCCGCGAGGCCGCCGTCACGGGCGAGCCGGACGCCGATCTCGGGGAGCGGATCGTCGCCTGGGTGGTGCCGGCCGACCCGGGTTCGCCGCCCGGCGAGCGGGAGCTGGCGGACCATGTGGCGGACCTGCTGGCCCCGCACAAGCGGCCGCGCGTCGTCCGTTACCTCGACGTCCTGCCCCGCAACGAGCTGGGCAAGATCATGAAGAGGTCGCTCGGTGTCTGACTCGCAGGGTGGCGGCCGCGTGTCGGCGCGGGAGGCCGTCGCCGCTCTCACCGGGAGCTTCACCGAGCACCGTCCGCCCGAGCGCCCCGGCCCGGCGGACGGCCCGCTCGGCTGGAGCGGCTACGCCGACTCCCGGGCCCGTGCCGCCGCCAGGACCGGCGAGGAGGAGTCCGTCCTCTACGGGGTCGCCACCGTCGAGGGCCTTCCCTGTGTCCTGGTCTCCTTCGAATTCGGCTTCCTGGGCGGCTCGTTGGGCGGGAGTACCGGGGACCGGCTGGAGGCCGCGTACGCGCTCGCCGGGGAGCGCCGCCTCCCCCTCGTCTCGCTCGTCGCGACCGGGGGCAGCCGCATGCAGGAGGGCATGGTCGCGCTGATACAGCTCCAGCGGGTGGCCCGCGCATCGGCACGGCTGCGCGCGGCGGGGCTGCCGCAGATCGCGGTGCTGCGGGATCCGACGACCGGCGGCGGCTGGGCGACCGTGGGGGCGGGTGCCGATGTGGTGCTGGCGCTGCCGGGTGCCCAGATCGGCTTCGCCGGGTCCCGGGTGCGGCCCGCCGACGCGGACCCGTTCGCGTACTCGGCCGAGGGGCAGCTGGCGGCGGGCCAGGTCGACGCGGTCGTGCCGGCCGGGGAGCTGTCCGGGACGCTGGGCCGCTGGCTGGCCGTGCTCACGTCCGCCGGACCGGCGGCGGCGCCGGTTCCGGCCGCGCTGTCGGACACGGCACTGCCGGCGACCGGCTGGGACGCGGTTCGCCACGCCCGCGCCGCGTCGCGGCCACGGGCCGGGGCGTACCTGGACGCCTACTTCGACTTCCGGCTGCCCCTGAACGGCGACCGGTGCGGCGGCAGCGATCCGGGGCTGCTCTGCGGGGCGGGGCTGCACGAGGGACGGCCGGTGGTGTACGTGGCCCAGTGCGGCACCGCGACCCGCCCGGCCGGTTACCGGACGGCGGCCCGGGTGATCCGGCTCGCGGACCGGCTCGGCCTTCCGGTCCTGACCCTGATCGACACCCCGGGCGCGGCGAACGACGCGGAGGCGGAACGGGCGGGTGCGGGCGCGGCCATCGCCGACACCTTCGCGGCGATCGCCGCCGCCCGGGTGCCGGTGACGACCCTGGTGATCGGCGAGGGCGGTTCGGGCGGGGCACTGGCCCTCGCCTCACCGGACCGTACCCATGTCACGGCGGACAGCTATTTCTCGGTGATCGCACCGGAGTTGGCGGCGGCCATCCTGAAGCGCGGGCCCGAGGAGGTGCGTGCCACCGCCGACCAGCTCCGTATCCGCCCGCAGGATCTGGTGGACCTGGGGGTGGCCCGCTCGGTCGTGGGACCGGTCGTGCTGCCCTGAGGGCTGCGGGGCGCGGTGCGGGCTCGGGTGCGGCGCGGGCCACGTGCCGCTTGCCGCTACGGCTGCGGGTCCCGGGCGTCGTAGCGGGCGAAGTCGCGCCATCGCAGCCCGAGCAGGCACACCAGCAGGATGCACGCGATGCCGCCGCCGGTCACCGCGACGGCCGGGGAGGACAGGTCGGCGACGGAGCCGGCGGCCAGGCCCACGGAGAGCCCGAACGATCCGGTCGCGCTGAACAGGCCGGTTCGCGGCGGTCGACGGTGTCCGCGAAGGCCCCGCTGTACAGCCCGAGCAGCACCAGCGGGACGAACGAGCGGAGACCGATCAGCCCGACGGAGAACGCGGACCCGGTGATGTCGTAGACCTGGAGCGAGACGGCCAGCGCCGTCATGCCCTGCCCGATCCAGGAGACGGTGTTCCCGAACCAGAGCCGCCGGTGGTCGATCGCGTCCGCAGGGGCGTCAGGTCGGCGAGTATGCGCGTGCGGGGTACAGGTTGTTCGGCTGTTTCGGTCACAGGGGATGGTAGCGACCGCGTACGGTGCGGGGCCCGCCGCCCGGGACGGGCCCCGCGGTGGTCACGCGCAGGCGGCCGGGTCCGGCGGCCCCGTCCGTACGGCGCTGATGGTCACCGGGACGCTGCTGTCGACGGTCCCGTCCGGGCGGTACACCGTCGAGACCCCGGAGCTGGTGAAGGAGGAGCCGCTCTGCTCCGCGTCCTGGTCGATGTCGACCCAGCCCGTCACGGCGCCGCCCTCGTCGTGCCACGTCTCGCGTATGCGGTAGTCGAAGGCGTCGGTTCCCGTCCTGCTCCAACTGCCCTTGCTGGCACCGGCCGGGGACACCAGGCAGACCGTCCGGTCCAGCCGGAACGACAACCGCACCTCGTAGGCGGCGCCCTCGCGCGTCACCTGCGCCTGCCAGCTCCCCACCGGTACGGAGTACCGGTGGGACGCCTCCGCGGTCCCGGCCGCCAACGGGGCCAGCAGACCGACGGCCGCCGCACAGACGGCGGCCCGCCGGGCCGGTCTCGACGTGAGGTTCTTCCACTCCAGCCGCGCGGGCTTCATCCGATTCATGTGCGCAGTCTCGTCGCACGGCCTCTCACCGCACTCGACCGCCGCTGCAGAGAGCCCCGGGGGACTGGAGCACGAGAACCGCAGGCCTGGGACCGCCCGCTCATATCCGAGGGCGTGGACCCGGCCCGCGAGACGGTCGCGTCGGGCGGCGCCCCTACGCGCTCCGGGCGGCGAAGAGCGCCGCCCCCGACGAGGCGATCGTCCGAGGATATGCCAAGCGTCTCGACGGGTCCGAACCGGAGAATCTACGGTACGACGAGGTCTGAGCACGCCGCCGTGCCTGAGCAGCCGCCGTGCCTGAGCAGCCGCCGTGCCTGCCCATGCCGCCGTGCCGCAGGCCGGTGCCCGGCCCCCTTCCCGGGCTGTGGCAACGGTCCGCTCGTCCGCTCGCCTGCCGTAGCGGTTCGTCCGCCCGGTGTCGGCGGGGTTTCTGCCGACACCGGGCGGGTCGTTCTCAGTTCTGGTTCAACGGGAGCGCGATGTCGACGACCGGGCGGCCGGCCGGGAACGAGCCGACGAGGGACGTCTCACCGTCGAGGATGCCGACCTGGTAGAAACGCTGCTTCCCACCCGTGGACAGTGCGGCGAAACCGCGGTTGGAGCCGTCGGAGGGCGTGTAGTAGATGTCGAACCCGGCCCAGGGTCCGGTGTTCACTCCCAGGCTTCCGGTGGGGGCGAGCGTGCCAGCGTTGGCCGGGGACTGGAGGGAGACCCGGTCGTTGACCGTGTCGATGTCGAACAGGGTGGTCGCGGTGGCCGCGTTGAGGTCGTTGTTGGTGTAGGCGGCCCCGGTGACGCCGAGCGCGGTCGAGGGCGGTGCGGTCGGGTTGGTGAGGGTGCCGTCGACGGTGGTGGTGCGCGGTGCGGCCGGGTCGTCGATGTTGTGGCGCAGGTTCTGGCCGGTGTCGCTGATGACGCGCAGGCGGTTGGCGGCGGGGTTGAAGTCGACGCCGAAGTTCCTGCCCGCGAGGGCGACGGTGAGCTGGGAGACCTTGACGGCCCGGGCGTCGCTGTTGACCGTGTAGACGCCACCCCGGTCGCCGACACCGTAGAGCTTGCCGTTCTGGACCCGGAAGTCGATGCCGACCAGCTTCCTGTCCGCCCTCAGGCCGGAGACCTTGCCGAACGACCAGCTGTCGCCGGGGTCGGTGACCTGGAAGCCGATCAGGCGCTGGTCGGAGGTCAGCCCCACGCTGATGAGACCGGGCGACGCCGCACGCCCGCGTGGACCGAACGGGGTGGGCTCGGTTCCGGCCGATGCGAGAGCGGGGGCGGCAAGGGACAGAGCGATGGCGCCGGCTGCGGCGGCCGAAAGAAGACGAGTACGCACGGTTGCACTCCGAACGGTAGTCAGCCCGCCCACGGAACGGGGCGGGTCCACCCGTTACTTCGGCGCCACCTTCACTCCGGTTTGGTCAGACAGGGCAATATGCACCGAATGGCCCATAAGGTACCGGTAGCCACGGACCCGCGGCGGAGGCCTTGCCGTCACCCCACGCACCGATCCGCTGTGCGCGTCAGCTGGTGAGCTGAACGTCACCTACCGGCTGGTCGGCGAGAGCGGCGGCGAGCTGCTGTCGGGCCTTGGCCAAGGCCGCTTCGGCGGTGAGTGTCCCGGTGGACACGCACAACGTGTAGGTGACGTCTTCCAGTTCCCGGCGGATGCCGGCGGAACATTGCCCGGTGTCCTGCGCGAGCAGCGTTTCGTAACGCTGAAGGAGACTGCGAAGTATCGCGGGATGGGCCACCAGCATGGGGAGACTCCTTCGTTTGCCGACCCGTTTCGCCAGGACCGGCTGCCTGCGGGAATGCGCGTACGACGTACCGAGGGCCCGCATCGAGCGGCGTGTACCGCGTTCGGTGGGCTCTCGCGTTCAGCGTGGCCGGCGTTCGCCGCCGGCCACGAAGGGGGTTCAGGCGAGCATGCCGGTGCGAAGCTGGCCGAGGATGCGGTTCAGGAGCCGGGAGACGTGCATCTGGGAGAGGCCGAGTTCCGCGCCGATCTGGGCCTGGGTCATCTCCTGGCCGAAGCGCATCTCTATGATGCGCCGCTGCCGGTCGTCGAGCCGGCCGAGGAGCGGGGCCAGGGTGTGCAGGTTTTCCACGGTGTCCATGGCGGGGTCCGCTTCGCCGAGTACGTCGGCGTAGCTGCGGGCGGCACCCGAGGAGTTCTCACCGTCGCCCGGTAGCTCCAGGGAGCCGGCGGTGTAGCCGTTGGAGGCGACGATCCCTTCGATGATGTCGTCTTCACTCAGTTCGAGGTGCGCGCCGAGTTCCTTGACCGTCGGTTCGCGGTCCAGGGCGGTGGCGAGCTGCTCCTTGGCCTTGGCGATCTCCACCCGTAGTTCCTGGAGCCGTCGGGGCACGTGGACGGCCCAGGTGGTGTCGCGGAAGAATCTTTTGATCTCGCCGACGATGTAGGGGACGGCGAAGGTGGTGAACTCGACTTCGCGAGAGAGGTCGAATCGGTCGATCGCCTTGATCAGGCCGATGGTGCCGACCTGGATGATGTCCTCCATGTCCCCGCTGCCGCGGTTACGGAACCGGCGCGCGGCGAACTGGACCAGGGAGAGGTTCATCTCGATGAGGGTGTTACGGGCGTACTGGTACTCGCGCGTTCCCTCTTCCAGTACCTGGAGCTGATCGAGGAACAGCTTCGACAGGGCCCGGGCGTCCTTGGGTGCGACCTTTCCCGCGTCCTCGATCCACGGCAGATCGCCGGATCTGTCCAGGGGCGGATTCGCGGCCTCGGTGCGTGCGGCGCTCGTGGTGGGCGCAGAAGCGGTTGCCATGGTCCATCCTTTCCAGGTGGTGCGTTCGTCCTGGATCCGCTCCTGCCCCCATGCGGTTACTCCACGCCCGTCCCGCGGTACAGAAACCGTTCCGGGCCGGAAACAGCCGGTGGGCGATGCGGTGCCGGCGCCCCCCGCGGGCCGCTGACAGGCCGTGACCCGGCTCCTGGAACCTGTTGTCCGAAGGCCGTCACTGTCTTAGAACGGCATGCGACCGCGGGAGCGCCGACCGGCTGACCCACTGCGGCCCACCGCCTTGGAGCTGCTGCGGAAGGGCTTGCTGAAGATGCGGCCCAGGACGCCCGGGGCCTTGCCGCCGGCCCGCGATCCCAAGCCCAGAGTGCGCTGGGTGCCACGTTCGGGGCGGCGGGACAGGCCGGGGACGAAGAAGGCGAGGATAGCCAGAACGGCACAAAGGGCGATGATACCGACAATCATCATTCGGGGGCTCCTTGGGTCGGGGTGTATCTGTCGCATGCCCGTAAGGCGCGACGGCATGCGCGGAGATGACCGCCGAGGGAGGACAGGGTGCCGGACCACGGGGTCGGGGGCACAGGTCCACAGGCGTACAGTCGGCTCGCTGTACCAGCCCGCGCCGGACCGGGCCGTGTACGGACCCCGATTCCGATCCTTTTGCCGGCCAGGTGAGGTCATGACCAGTACGCAGAATCCCCCGGAGCTGACCGACGACTCCCCGGAGCCTCGAACCGGAGCGTCGGCCGAGGAGCGCGCTACGCGGATAAGACGTCGGCTGGAGCGGCTGATCGGCGTCGCGGCCACCGAAGGCAACGCCCTCGTCCCCTTGCGGAACGGGGACGAGATCTTCGCGGCGATGCTGGAAGGCATCCGCGCGGCCCGTTACACCGTGGACATGATGACCTTCGTCTACTGGAAGGGTGACATAGCCCGACAGTTCGCCCAGACGCTCGCGGAGCGGGCCCGCGCGGGCCTGCGGGTGCGGCTCCTCCTGGACGGTTTCGGCAGCCGGCTCATCGAGACCGAGCAACTGGAGGCGATGGAGCGGGCCGGGGTGCAGGTGGCGTGGTTCCGTAAGCCGCTCCACCTCTCACCGTTCAAGCAGAACCACCGTTGCCACCGCAAGGTTCTGGTCGTGGATGAGGAGACAGCCTTCACCGGCGGCGTCGGCATCGCCGAGGAATGGTGCGGTGACGCGCGCGACGAGCACGAGTGGCGCGACACCCACGTCCAGGTCCGCGGCCCCGCCGTGGACGGCATCGCAGCCGCGTTCGCCCAGAACTGGGCCGAGTGCCACGACGACCTCTTCGACGACCACGACCGCTTCATCAAGCACAGCCCTCAGGGGAACTCGGTCGTGCAGGTCGTACGCGGCTCAGCCAGCTTCGGCTGGCAGGACATGCAGACCCTGATGCGCGTCATGCTGGAATCAGCCGAGGAACGCTTCCGGCTCTCCACCGCCTACTTCTCACCCGACAGGTATTTCATCGAGCTCCTCTGCGCCACCGCACGCCGGGGCGTCGAGGTGGAGATACTGCTGCCCGGACCGCACACCGACAAGCGGGTCTGCCAGCTGGCGGGGCAGCACTTCTACGAGGACCTGACCGCCTGCGGGGTCAAGATCTTCCAGTACCAGCCGACGATGATGCACGCCAAGGTGATCACCGTCGACCACGTCGCCGCCCTGATCGGATCGACGAACTTCAACCGGCGCTCACTCGACCACGACGAAGAGGTCATGCTCGCCGTCCTGGACGAGGAGTTCACCGCGACGCTGGACAGTCACTTCGATCAGGACATGGCCGTGAGCCAACTGATCAGCCGGGGTCGCTGGAAGAAGCGCTCGCTGGCACAACGCGCCCGCGAGGCGGCCGTTCAGCCCATCCGCCGCTACCTGTGACCGCCTCGGCCGGCCGGCGCCGCGTCACAGCCCGTGAGGCGACTCCCGATTCCGGCGCGGCGTCCCCCTGGTGGCCTTCGCCGAGGCGTTGAGCATCGAGGCGCGGCCGTCGGCGTCAGCCGCCGGGGCGGCTTCATCCCCTCCAGGTTCGGCGGGTACTCCTTCGGTGACCACGGCATCGCGACGCACGTCACTCGCTGCCGTGCGCGGCCCGAAGCACGAAGGCAGCGACGTCCGCACGGCTGGGCCACCGCGTCGTCGGACACCGCGCCTTCACAGCGTTCCGCGCGAAACGCCGCCTCCCTTCGCAGCGTCCGGGCAGCCCCGCGCAGGGGATGTGGACGGCGGTGCGACCGCCCTGAGGTCATTCGTCGGCACTCGGCTCGCGGAACTCACGGATGGCCGTGGCGGTTTCGATCCCGTCGTCGTGCAGCAGATGGCGCATACGGGAGGTGTCGACGTAGGCGGCGTCGAGGGGGTGCGTGAGGAGACGTGAGAGCGCTGTGCCGTGCTTGGCCATCGAGCTCCTGCCCGGCATGAAGATCGACAGCTCGTCCCGGGATTCGAACGTCTCCACCTCGATGTCGGCAGGCAGGGACGCCAACACCACCTCTTCGTCCGCCGCGACGGGGACTTTGACCAGCCACTGCGGTCCCTCACCGGCGAGGATCCGGCTCTTCTGTTCGGGGGTCCCGGCGGCCAGGGTTCGCCAAGGCGTCCCGGCCACCACGGCTCCGTACGACTCCACGGTCCTCACCACATCCTGAACCGCGGCAGTGACCGCGGCGTCGGCCGCGTTCCAGTCGTACGGGTCGCGCCCGGCGGGTGGGCACGGCACCCGCTTCGACGCCACGGTCATCTCGTCGACGTGGCGCAGGACCGCTTCGGGAGGCGACGTGAGCAACTCGCGTGCGTCTCTGATGGCCTCGTCCTGCACCCGGCGCTGCTGTCGCACCTCCGTCACGTGCTGCCGCAAGAGGATCGGTGCCCGGCCAGGCTGGTCGAGAGCGCGTCGGACGAGCGTCACGCTCATACCTGTGCCGCGCAGTACGGTGATCAGCATGGCCCGTTCGACCTGCCCGAACGCGTAGGAGCGGTAGCCGGTCCGCTCGTCGACCTCGGCCGGAACGAGCAGGCCTTCGGCGTGGTAGTACCGAAGTGTCTGCGGCGGCAGGTCACACATCTCGCTGAAATCACTGATCGACAACATGCTGCCATCCTCGGCCTTGCAGCGACCGCGAGGTCCGGTACCGAGCCCATGCACGTGGCACGGGCCTGTCAGCCCGCGCCACGTCGAGGTCCCACGGCGAGCGGCGCGCATGTCGGGCCCTCATCCGTACTCCCCGTTCCGCTACCCGCTGTTCTGTGCGGCGACCGCTGCGACACCCCGCACCCGGCACGCGGCAGGTGCCGTCACCGGCCGGGCAACCGCCCCTGCGCGGCTGCCCGGTCGTGCTGCCGCCATGATGCGCGTCGACCACTGTCGTCGGCTCGACGGCATGCTTCGCGCGGCTCACGGTCCTGCGGTGCGGCAGCGGGGGTACGGCTCGGCTTCCCGCCCTGCGCGTAACCTGCCGCGTGCCACCTCGCGGCAGGTGAGGCGTCGGCCGCTGGTCACTTGGCGAGGAACGTGAGGAGGGCGTCGGTGACTTCCTGGGCGTGGGTCCACAGCAGGCCGTGGGGCGCGCCGTCGATGACGACGTAGTCGGCCTGCGGGAGTGCCTGGTGGAAGCGTTCTCCGGTGGCCTCGATGGGCAGGATGCGGTCGGCGGTGCCGTGCAGGATCAGCGTCGGAACATCGATCTTGGGCAGGTCGGCACGGAAGTCGGTGGACCAGGTGGCCACGCAGGCCAGGGAGGCGTACGAGGAGGCGCCGGCGGCGACGTTCCAGCTGTTGCGGACGGCTTCCTCGCTGATGCGGGTGCCGAGGTTCTCGTCGAGGTTGTAGAAGTTCTCGTAGAACTCGGTGAAGTAGGCGTAGCGGTCGGCGGTGACAGCGCCTTCGATGTCCTTGAAGATGGTGCCGTCGACGCCGCCGGGGTTGTCGTCGGTCCTGAGGAGGAAGGGTTCGAGGGAGGCGAGGAAGGCAGCCTTGGCGATCCGGGCGGAGCCGTAGGTGCCCAGGTAACGGCCGACCTCACCGGTGCCCATGGAGAAGCCCACGAGAACGGCGTCGTTGAGGTCGAGGGTCTCCAGGATGACGTTCAGGTCGGCGGCGAAGGTGTCGTAGTCGTAGCCGGTGGTGGGCCGGCCGGAGCGGCCGAAACCGCGCCGGTCGTACGTGATCACGCGGTAGCCGGCCGACAGGAGTGCGGCGGACTGCTTCTCCCAGGAGTGGCCGTCGAGCGGGTATCCGTGGATCAGAACGACGGGCTGCCCCGTGCCGTGGTCCTCGTAGTACAGCTCGATGCTGGTGGAGTTCTCGTGGTCGACGGTGATGAACGCCATGGTGGTGCTGCCTTCCGGTGTGAACGCGTCTGATGGTGAAGTGCCCGATCGGGCAGGGTTGTGCGGTGAGGTGCGATGAGGCGGCAGGGTGAAGCTGCCGGTCATCGGACCGTGCGGGCCGCCTGCTCGACGATGCGGGTGACGGCCTCGGGGCGCGATACGGACACCGCGTGAGACGCGTCGATGGTCGTCGTGCGGGCCTTGGCGCGGGTCGACATGAAGCGCTGGGCGGCCACGGGGATGTTGCGGTCCTCCGTGGTGACCAGTGACCAGGAGGGGATCGTCTTCCAGGCTGCCTGGGTGGACTTCTCCTCCAGAGCGGCGGCGGCGATCGGACGCTGCCCGGCTGCCATGAGCCTGGTCCTGTCCGCCGGAACATCTGCGGCGAACTGACTGCGGAACTTCTCCGGCTTGATGTACACGTCCGCGCCCTGACCACCGTCGGGCAGGGCGTAGTTGACGGACTCGACGGCCTGCCCGAGTGTGCTGCCGGGGAACTTGTCCGTCAGCCCGATCGAGCTCTCGCCCGTGTCGGGCAGGAACGCCGCGATGTAGACCAGGGCCTTCACCTTGTCCTCGAGGCCCGCGGCGGCCTGGCTGATGACGGTGCCGCCGTAGGAGTGGCCGACCAGGACCACGGGTCCGTCGATGTGGTCGAGGACGCTGCGCAGGTAGGCGGCATCGGTCGCCGGGCCGCGCAGCGGGTTGGCGGCGGACACCACCGGATAGCCGGCGCGCTGCAGCCGGGCGACGACGCCGTCCCAGCTCGATGCGTCGGCGAACGCTCCGTGTTCCAGCACGATCGTCGGACGTATCGCGTGGTGGGGCGCCGCGCCGGCTGTGCCGGGCAGGGTCACGGCGGCGACGGACAGCCCTACGGCCGCGGTGACGCCGAGCAGCGCGGTTCTGCGGCTCGGACGGACGTAACGGGTGGTGCGCATGCGTGAGATCCCTCTTGGTTGGTTGATGGCCCTCGACGGACCGGACAGGCGAAGCAGACCGGTGCGTTCCAGGAACAGGGCCCCGGGTCGCTTCGCCGACGACTGCGTCGGCGTACGTCCGCCCGCGCCATGTGATCAGCACGGATCGGATCGGACTGCTGGTGGCCGGCGGGCGGCGGCTGCCGGCCTGCGGCTCGAGTGGTTCCGGGGCATCGCTCTCGCCCGGTCACCGGGAGTGGAGCGCGCCCTTCGTCTCGTATCTCGTATGACGACGGGACGGCCGGAGCGGTTCACCCGGAAACGGGCTGCTCGTTCGCTGACAGTGGATGGGCTGTGCGGGGCACCGCGATCAGCGGCTTCCCGACGTGATCGAGCCTATGACCGAGGGGACGCCACAGCCCTCACCCTTCGGGGCGATTACCGCCTCGCACCGTGGGTGCAGAAGCTGCAACCCAGGTAAGAGGCCGGGCTCCCCCTCCAGCCGGACGACGGCCGCTCCTTCGCGGTCCTAGTCTTACGTCCGCCATGAACCGAACCGATGACCGACTGCTGCCGCTCCTTCTGACAGGCTCCCAGGCCGCGGTGTGGCCTGGGGCGGACCTGGTCCGCGGAACCGTCCCGCCCGGGTCGGCCCTTCTCGTGGCGGCCCTCGTCGTCGGCCTGGTGGCTGCCGCGCTCTCCCTGCGTCGCTCCAGGCCGGTGCTTGCCCTCGTCGTGGTCGCCGCTGCCTGCGCGCTGGGCGCCGGACCGCTGCCCACGGGGGCGATGGCGGTTCTGGGGACCGCGGGCGTCGCTCTCGCCCTGTACACCGTGACCACTGAACGCGACTCCTTCACGGCGCTGTTGTGCGTGATCGCGCTCACCGTGTGGCAGACCCTCTACGGCCTCACACTGCACGGGCTGGAGGAGCGCGACGGACTGGACATCGCTCTGACAGCGGTGCTGTACGCCGCCGCGTCGACGGCCGGGCTGCTGGTGCGGCGGACCCGTCGTGCGCGACGGGCCGCGCGACAGCGACTGCACAGGGCCGAGATCGAACGGCACCGGCTCCCGGCCGTCGAAAGGCGTCGGATGGAGAGGGAGTTGCATGACGTCAGCGCCCACCATCTGACGGCCGTGGTGGTCACGGCGGGCGCGGCTCTCGGCTTGCGTGACCGTCGTCCCGAGCTGGTGGGTGAGGCACTCAGCTTCGCGGCCGAGACCGGCCGCGAGGTGACCCAGGCACTCGGTGCGGTCAGGTCACCGGCGCCCTCACGGGAGCAACTGCCCACTCCGGCGGAGCGCCTGCTGGAGTTGGCCGCCGGGTTCTCCCAGCTGGGCCGGGGGGTGGAGTGCGCGATCGATCCGATGCCGGACGGTGCTCCGGCGGACGCGGCGTACGGCATCGTGCGTGAGGCCCTCACCAATGTGGCACGGCACTCGCCGGGCGCCGCCACGACCGTGACCTGCCGGTACGGTGACGCCGGCACGGAGGTCGTGGTCACCAGCGCACCGGCGCCGGCCGGGTCGGTGGCGCACGGCGCGGGCCTCGGTTCGGGACGGGGCCAGGGCTTCCTGCGGTCGCGGGCTCGGGAAGTGGGTGGCACGCTGACCAGCGGCCCGACGGCCGAGGGCGGGTGGGAGGTGCGCGCCGTCCTGCCCGGGCGGGCCGCCACAGCCTCGAAGGAACGGTCGGTTCCGTACGGCTATCGCCTCGCACAGGCCGTGGCCGCCGCCGGTCTCGCGACGCAGCCGCTGCTCCCCATGCTGGTGTTCGGGGAGGACATCGCGTCGAACACACAACGGGTGTCGGCAGGGTCGCTCTTCGCGCTGCTGGCCGCGGCGCAGGCACTCGCGCTGCTGTGGCGGCGTCGCGCCCCCGGCACCGCACGAGGCATCGTGCTCGGCCTCGTCCCGCTCTGGCCGGTGGCGATGGCCGTCGGTGAGTACACCGGCTGGGTACTTCTGCCGCCCTTGCTGAGCATGGTCGCCACGTGCGCGATGGTCGCCTCGGCGGCGGCCGCGGCCACTGCCCGCCCGCTCGGCACCGAACGGCGCCCGCGTCTGCGGGCCGAAGCGCTCGTGGCTGCCGCAGCCGTGGGAGTACACGGGACGGCCACGACGGCCGCCGTCCTGCACCGGGGTACGGACCTCCCCCTCTGGTCACTCGTCGCGGGAGCGACGGCTCAGGCGGCGCTGGCGGTGGGTGCGTCCTGGTGGGCCGGCGCTCTGCGCGGGCGCCGGGACCGGGCCGTGCGCCGTGAACAGACGAAACACCTCGCGGCGTGGACCGAGGAGGCGGTCCGGGACGCGTGGGCGGAGCGCCGTCGCATCGCCGCCGGGCTGGAGACCACGGTGCTGGCGCGCACCGCCGACATGGTGGCGCAGGCCGAGGCGGGCCGACTCGACGCGGTCGTCGCACGCGCCCGCGAGGCCCTCGCGGCGATGCGGGTCCTGCTCGACACCGTCCGCGAGACGGATACGGCACCTTCCCTGGGGCCGCAGCCCACCCTCCAGGCTCTCGACCTCCTCGCCCTCCAGATCCGGGCGACCGGTCGTGAGGTCGACATACGATGGAGCGACCGGATGCCGAGACGGTTGCCCACCGCTGTGGACCTGGCCGCCTACCATGCCTGCGAAACGTTTCTCACGGTCGGCGGCGATGGTCCGATGACCGTGGCACTCGACGCCGACGGGTCCGCGTTGACCGTGACGGCGACCGGCGTGCCGGACACCGCCCGCTCCGCCCTGTGCCGGCGGCTCGCGGTACGTGCCGCGGTGATCGACGGGACTCTCACCACCGGCCCGCGGGGCCCGGTGTGCGTCCGGCTGCCTCTGACCGCGCCACCGACGGTGCGGCAGGACGACGAGGAAAGACAACGATGAGTCTCAGAGTGCTGGTCGCCGACGACCAGGGCATCGTGCGGGCGGGATTCGCGGCCGTGATCGACGCCGAGGTGGACATGACGGTCGTCGGCGAGGCCGCCGACGGCGCCGAAGCGGTACGTCTGGCCGAGGAGTTGGCGCCCGACGTGGTCCTCATGGATGTCCGCATGCCCGGACTCGACGGCATCGCGGCCACGCGGATCATCACGGGCCGCCCCGACGCACCCCGTGTCCTCGTGCTGACCACCTTCGACCTCGACGCGTACGTGTTCGACACGCTACGCGCCGGCGCCTCCGGCTTCCTCCTCAAGGACATAGAGCCCGGTGAACTGCTGGAGGGCATCCGCGTGGTTGCCGCCGGCGAGAGCGTTCTCGCCCCGTCCGCGACCCGCAGGCTCATCGGTCACTACGCGTCCGGACCGGGCGCCGGAATCCCGGGCGGCGACGTCCCCCGCGAGCTGGGCAGCCTGACCGGCCGTGAACGCGGCGTCCTGCCCCTGCTGGCCTCCGGGCTGACCAACGCGGAGATCGCCGACCATCTCGGAATCACCGTCGGGACCGTGAAGTCCCACATCAACGCGCTGCTCCGCAAGCTCGAACTACGGGACCGGGTCCAGGCGACGATCTTCGCCTACGACCTCGGGCTCGTCCACCCGAACCCGCCCCGCTGAAGTGCCGTTTCGCAGCCATGCCCACCGAGGAGTCCACCGTGGTGACCCGACCAGACTTCCTTCCTCTTCGCTCGGCCGGCCGGGCCCTGAACACCCTTGCCGCCCGGCTGTACCTCACAGCCTGCGCGCTCCTGCTCGTCTGGGCGATCCTGGCCGCCTCCGAGGGGTCCATGGCGCTCGTCCTCCCGTTCGTCGCCACCGTCCCGGCCGGTGTCGTGCTACTGCTCGTCCTGCCCGAGGGAGCCGCGGCGTTCTACCTCTCCATCGTTCTCGGTGCCCTGCTCAACGCCCTGGTCATCGGGTGGTGCGCCCGCGCCCTGAGGCGGGGGCGCACCCCGGAGACGGCGCCCTGACCCGCCGGGGCGACAGCGCCACGCACGGAGCCCCAGGGGCCGAGCGCGCGCGGCTCCCACCTCAGCCGGTGGACTCCAGGACTTCGTAGACATGCCTGAGGTAGCTGTGGGTGCGCTCCGAGCCGAGGATCCCGTCGCCCACCCGGTTCATCGTGTACGAGAACGTGACGCGCCGGTCGAGGTCCATCATGACGATCGAACCGCCCCTACCTACCCAGAAGCAGATCCTCCCGGTGGGCATGTTCGGCATCGTCCGCGGATCGGCGAGTGCGTAGCCCATGCCCCAGCGGACGGGGACGCCCAGGAACAGGTCGACTCCGTCGGCCTGGACGTCGAACACCTTGTCCACCGTCTCCGCGGAGAGGAGCCGGAGGCCGTTGACCTGGCCGCGCCGTGAGATGACGGAGAGCGCTCTGGCCAGACCTCGTGCGTTGCCGTGACCGTTGACGGCTCCGAGTTCGGCGGAGCGCCACCGCGGGGTGTCGACGTGCTCGTCACGTGCGGGGCTTCCGAACAGCGTCCTGGTGAAGATCCCGTCGGGATCGAGGCCGGTGGGTATACCGGAGAGCTGTGAGGGCGCCACCAGATCGGCGATGCGCGGCCAATCGGCCCGGCGCGCGCCGATCTGGACATCGGCTCGTGCCGGCCCGGCGATCTCGGTGTCGACGAACTCCCTCAGGGTACGGCCACTGACCCGCCGGACAAGCTCTCCCACCAGCTGACCCTGGGTCTGCACGTGGTAGCCCGAAGCGGAGCCCGGCTCCCACCAGGGTGCCTGCGCGGCCAGCCGGGCGCTCGCGGTGGGCCAGTCGTACAGGTCCTCCACGGAGAAGGGCTGCTCCCAGCCGGAGAGTCCCGAGGTGTGGGCCAGGACGTGCCGCACCTCGATGTGCTCCTTCCCCTGGGCGGCGAACTCGGGCCAGTAGTGCGCGACCGGGCGGTGCAGATCCAGTGCGCCCCGGTCGACGAGGACGAGGGCCGCGAGATTGGTGAGGGTCTTCGTGGTCGACCACATGCTCACCAACGTGTCCCGGTGCCACGGAACGGTCCGCGCTTCGTCCGCGTGGCCACCCCACAGATCGACTTCCATGACCCCGTCCACATCGACGGCGATCGACGCCCCCAACTCCTCGCCGGCTTCGAGGTGCGCTGCCAGCGCCGCTCGTACCGGCTCGAACCGGTCAGTGCTCGTTCCCTCGACGACCATGCTCTTCTCCACTCCGGACGACAACCGTTCGCTCACTCAACGGGCTGAACGTCACGGCGGTTCACGCATCGCCACAGGTCATGACATCTGCTCACATGCCGCTCCCGAAGGGGCCGGTGACGGAGCCCGTCCGCACGCGTCTCGTTCTGCCGTGCGACCCCGGAGCGGACGCGCTCCGCACGAGCCGTCGGACCCGGACGGCGCAGGGACCCGTCCGCGGGTTCGCGGGCAGCGGCTACCTGTCGGTGGACGGACGGGAGGCGTTCTCCACCCTTGGTTGCACGCGACGATCATCCATCCTCCTGAGGACCGGACAGGGCCTCGGGCCCTAGTCTCGAAAACGTCGGGGAGGCAGCCCGGGGCGATCCGCAGACGGTGTCACCGTCCTTCCCGCCCCGGCCCTCCCGTCCGAATCGCCAGGCACACCACGCCGGCTCCCGCACGAACCAGGAGACCCCCATGTCCAAGCGCGTCCTTCTCCCGTCCCTCATCGGCGTCGCCGTCATCGGCGCGGTGACCGCGGGTGGCCTCGCCATGGCCTCGCCCGCCACGAAGCCGACCGTGAAGAGTGACTCGCCCCATTACGTCGCTCCGACGGGCAGCCGCGCCGGGTCGCTGACCTTCTCGGCAGAGGTGCACGACGATTCGGGCGTCCGCGGTCTCAAGGTCCTCGTCTGGCCGGCGAGTGCCGAGCTCGATCCGACCGAGGCGGAGATGCGCGACGTGGAGAGCGCCACGTGCCGCGGCACCGCGGACGGAACCGCTCGCTGCGTCTACTCACTGGAAGTCGGCGCCGAAGAGGCGGCGGAGCTGGGCCGGGGCACCTGGTACATCTCGACGCTGGCGACGGCGAAGGACGGGGAAACCGTGTTCCTGCGCCACGCCGCAACCTTCGACCTGGCCCGCTGACCCACCACCGGCATCCCGGGTGGCGGGGCGCCCTTGTCGCGGCGGCGCATCGCGCGGTTGACGAATCCGGCCGCCGGACGACGTCCTGCTAATGTCCTGTCCGATATGCGGGAAGCGGACAACGACGTCCTCGTCGCTCTTGTCCCCAGAGCCACCGCGACAACATTCCTGTGGGTTTCCGGTGGGGTCGAGACCGGTTTCCGTCACCGCGCGAACAGGTCATCCACATGCCAGGTCCTGGTCGGTGGATGCTCCCGGGGTGACGCCGTCAAGTGAGATTCTGGTGGGTACGGTGACAGCTGTGGGACAAGATCTCGACTTCGGACTGCTGGGTCCGCTGGAGGTACGGCGGGCGGGGGCGGCACTCGATCCGGGTCGCCGCAGGCAGCGACTGCTGCTGATTCGCCTGCTGCTCGCCGACGGCCTGGCGGTCTCCCCGCAGACTCTGTGCGAGGAACTGTGGCCGCGGCAGCCGGGGCGGGCACCGGGTACGGCGATGGGTTCCCTGCACGCCCACATCAGCAAGGTACGCGCGACCCTGGAACCCCGGCATCTTCGCCGGCAGGGGGCCTTCGAGACGCTGGTCACCGAACCCCTGGGCTATGCCCTGCGGGTGCCGCCCGGGAACCGCGACACCACGCGCTTCGAGCGCGCCGTTGCCCAAGCACAGCGGTTCATGGACCAGGGCCGACCCGATCGCGTCGTGGAAGAGGCCCAGAAGGCCCTGGGCATGTGGCGTGGCACGGCGTTCGCCGACGCCGCGCACCACCTGTTCGCCGCCCAAGAGACAGCACGCCTGGAAGAACTGCGGCAGACCACTCGCGAGATCCGCACCACCGGCCTCCTCCTGCAGGGCCGGATCACCGAAGCCCTCAACGCGGCACAGGAGATGACCGCGCAGCACCCCCTGCGGGAAACCGGCTGGGCCCTGCTGCTGCGAGCCCTGTATCTCGCCGGCCGGCACCCCGAGGCGCTGCGGCGCTATACCGACGTGCGCCGGCACCTCGCCGACGAGCTCGGCCTCGAACCGGGCCCGGCCCTGCGCGCCCTGCACCAGGGCATCCTCCACCATGACCTGCCGCCACTGCACCCGGCCGGCCGGCCGAACGACACGGTGACCGAGCACGGCCGCCACCCGGGCGTGACCACCCCGGCCGGGGCGCCGGACGGGGGCGAAGCAACCTCGTCGACCGGCCCTGCCGCCGACCGCCCCGACGACGCGGAAGCGGAGTCCGACGCACGTGGCGCAACGGTCGCGGATGGCGGGAGAACAGCGTCCCTGTCCCTGACCTCGGCGCGTCCGGCGCAGCTGCCGCGTAGCCTGCCGGTGTTCGTGGGACGGGCGGCCGAAGGCGCGTGGCTGTCCGCCGTCAGCGGTGCACCGGGCCGCCCCGGACCGACCACTGCCCCCGCTGTGGTCATCAGCGGTGCTCCCGGTGTCGGCAAGACCACCTTCGCCGTGCACCACGCGCACCGCATCGCCTCCTCGTTCCCCGACGGGCAGCTCTTCGTCAATCTGTGCGGATTCCACCCGCACGCACCCGCCGTCGAACCCGGCAGCGCCCTGCACGGCTTCCTCACCGCGCTGGGCGTCCCCGCCCCGCGTATCCCCGAAGACACCGCCGACCGGAGCACACTCTTCCGGAGTCTCCTCGCCGACCGGCGGATCCTCCTCGTCCTGGACAACGCCCGCGACGAGCAGCAGGTGCGCCCTCTGCTGCCCGCAGGAGCGGGCTGCCTGACCCTGATCACCAGCCGCAACCAACTTCCCGGCCTGATCACCACCGACGGTGCCAAGTCCCTCCGGCTCGCGCTGCCCTCACCGACGGAGGCGCACGAGGCCCTCGAACGGCGTCTGGGAACCGAACGGCTCGCCGCCGAGCCCGCCGCCGCGGCCGACATCATCCGTCTGTGCGGACGGCTTCCCCTGGCCATGGCCGTGGTAGCCGCCCGCGCGGAACTCGATCCCTCGCTCCCCCTCCACGCCATGGTCGACGACCTGGACCACACCCACGGCGGCCTCGAAGCATTCGCCGGCTTCGACACCACCACCGACGTGCGCACCGTCTTCTCCTGGTCCTACCGGTCACTGGATGAGCACACAGCCCGGCTCTTCCGCCTGCTGGCCCTGCATCCCGGTCCCGACATCACCGCCCCCGCCGCAGCCAGCCTCGCCGACCTTCCCCTCTCCCGGACCCGCCGCGCACTCGCCGAACTGCTCAGCTCCTGCCTCGTGGAGCAACCGCAGCCCGGTCGCTACGGCCTGCACGACCTCCTACGCGGCTACGCCACCGAGCTCACCCACGCCCACGACACCGGCCAGGGACGTCATCACGCCACTCTCCGGGTCCTGGACCACTACATGTTCACCGCCTGCGAGGCGAACCAGTTCCTCAAGCAGGACACGTCGCACGACCTGGAACTCGGTGCGCCCCGCTCGGGCGTCGGTCCGGAAGTCCTCACCACCGTGAAGCAGGCGACCCGATGGCTCACCGCCGAACAGCACGTGCTGACCGGCCTGCTCCACACCGCCGTCAGCCAGAAGCTCGACCACCACACCACCGGGCTCGCCTGGTCGCTCAAGGAGTACCTCAACCGTCAGGAGTTCTGGCCCGAAGCCATCGCCGCGCTGACCCCCGCCCTCGAAGTCGCCCGGCGTCTGGACAACCCCGTCGAAGAGGCCCGTTGCCTACGACACCTGGGTGGCATCCACGGCTACCTCGGCCATCAGGAGCAAGCTCTGCACCAGCTGCGACGAGCGACAGCGATCTTCGAAGAGCTCGACGACATCGGTGAACAGGCACGAGCCCACTACGTCACGGCCTGCGCGCTGTTCCTGTTCGGGCGGACCACGGAAGCTGTGGCGGCCTCCGAGCGAGGGCTGGAACTCTCCCGGGAAACGGGAGAGGAGTTGTGGTTGGCCGAGTGCCTCCTCGAACTCGCCTGGTTCCACTCCAACCTGGGCAACCTCGAGAAGAGCCTTCTGTACAGCGAGGAGGGCATCGCCTTGTTCCACCGTCTCGACGCGCCCTGGCAGCTCGCCCAGGGGTGGGACATCCTGGGCCACAACCTCCGCCTGCTCGGCCGTTACGAGGACTCGGTGACCACGTACCAGCGGGCGTCGCGGGCGTTCGAGGAACTGGGCGACCACAGAAATGCCATCGGCACACTGATGCGGCTCGGCGACACCCGGCTGGCCATGGGCGACCGGGAAGGCGCACGGACGGCCTGGGTCGACGTCCTCGAGAACGCTGAAGCGCGGGAGATGGCACACAGCGCTCAGCAGGTCCGTGACCGGCTCACCGCCCTCGACATGGACGAGGACCCCGCGCCCCCCGTGCCGGAGAGGGTGGTCGGGAAGCACGAGCTCCCGGTTCCGAGGAGTATGGGTCCCGCGCTCGGAGAGCCTTGACCGGGGACGGCCCGGCGGGCCGAAGGACTCCACGAGCCGGCAGCTGGTCAACTGACCGCTGTGGAACGGCATGGCGTCGGTCGAGCCGCTGCCGACGTCGGGTGTGCTGTTCGGGCCGGAGGAGAAGCGGCCTTCGTAGTCGCTGTGCTGCCGGATGCGGAGGTGCCGGGAGGACACCGGCTGTGGTGCGCCTACGCCGCTGGGGTGTTGACCGTCATCAGTGCGCCTGCCGGCACTCTTCCGGACAGCGGGACTCGGCGAAGCCGTGAACCGGTCACAGATGTGCCTCCTCGTCTCGTCACGGGCGAACTCGCCGGCCCCTCAAAAGACGCGGCGGTACGTCCGCCGCGGAGCTGCGTGCCATGATCACCGAACTGTGTGTCCCTCTGCTGTGAACGACCGGAACGAGGCGCCGGTTCACCTGTGTGTGGAGACGCGCGAGGGTGCGCCGGTGCGTGAACCGATCCTGCCGTTCACTCGTCCTCATCCGAGGAGAGGCCGTGCTGTCCGCCGCCCGGCCGTCGGCAGCCGAGTGGTCGAACCGCGCCTCTTCCGTCTCGGCGTGGTGTCTGCCCACGGCCCAGGCCCGGCCCTGGACCAGGGCGTCTTCACGTACCGGGACACCGAACGGAGTTCGGACATCCCGGGCGGAGAAGGCCGCCGACGTCGTCCTCGGGCCCGTCTGCCTTCCGCACCGGGTGTCCGTCCACCGGCCCCACCTCCCGACCCACCCCTCTGACCCCTCGGACGAATGAGAGCAAGAACGATGCCCCAGACGGACAGCACGGATCCAGCCGGCATCCCGGCGGGTGGCGGGACAGGCCCCGGGCCCAACCCGTTGCCGGTCCGGAAGCCGTCGACGGGCCCGGCGAAGACGTCCGGCGAGACCCGGACACCGGACGAGGCGCAACGCGCCAACGTCGCCCGGGCGCTGCGGGCGACCCGCCGTGCGGCGTCCGGCACGTCCGGAACACCGGTCCCCACGGCTCGCCCTTCCGGTGCCGGGGGCACACCCCCGCCGCACGGCCACCCGCCTGAGGAGAGTGCGGCATCGTCGTCCCGCCTTCCGCGCAAACCGGTCCTCGTCAGGGCGGTCGCAGGCGCCTTACTGCTTCTCGGGGCGCTCCTGCTGCCCGGTATCGGCGACGACCCGACAACCCCCACCGCGTCCCAACGCGCCGGCGAGGACCCGCGGGCCGGAAGCACCCCCGAAGTCGCCCCTTCCGACGACGGGGCGAAGAACAGCGCGGAGGAGAAGCGGAAGGCCGGCGACACGGAGGAGGTCCCGCCGGACGGCGCGGAGAAGGACCAGGAGAAGGGGAAGGGCAAGGGCAAGGACACCAGCGGGTCCCCTGCGCCCGAGGACGTCGGCGAAGCCGTGTCCGATGACTCAGGAGCCGGTACGAAGACGTCCGGCGACGAGGTGGGCCCTGACCGCAAGGACGGTACGGTGACCGGGCAGACGCTGACCGGCCGGCAGTCGGGCAAGTGCCTCTCCGGAGGAGGCACCGGGGCTCAGCTGACCATCCGGACCTGTGACGGCTCCGCCGATCAGCGTTGGGATTTCCGCTCGGACGGTACGGTCCGTTCGCGGGGACTGTGCATGGACCTCGTCGGCGCCTCGAAGGACAACGGCACAGCCGTCCGGGTGGCGTCCTGCTCCGGCGCGGCGGCTCAGCAGTTCCATCTGAACGCGACCGACGACTTGGTGGCCCGCTTCGCCGCCAAGTGCGTGGATGTCTACGACAGCCGGTCCACCGACGGAACCCGAGTCGTCCTGTGGCCTTGCACCGGTGCCGCGAACCAGACATGGACCCGCTCATGACCCGGACGGCGAGGCGGTCTTCGCCCGACACCAGGGGCGCGGGGCGAGGATCGCCTCGCAGGAACCGTCCGTTCGCCCGTCCGGACGCCACGCCGAGCAGCCCCGGCTCACAGGACCGTACGCCGAGCGATCAGCCGCAGGAGGGCTGGTCAGACCCGGTTCTCCGCCTGAAACATCCAGCTCTGCTTCTCCAGATCGGCCGTGAGTCCGATGAGGAGGTCCTCGGTGACGACATCCACCGGGCCGATCTCGACGATGCGCTCACGCAGTCTCCCGGTCACTGCCGAGAGCGCGTGCACCAAGGCCTCGACGGCGTCGCTGTCCTTGGTCCAGCCTGACGGAAAGGCGGGCACCGAACTGGTTCCCGCTATGGTCGCGGCCCGTCCGTCCGGGCTGACGCCCAGGGCGGCCGCTCGCTCGGCCACCGTGTCGGCGTGGTCCCTGGCGATGGTGGCGGCCTCGTCGAGCTGGACGTGAACCGAGCGGAAGCGCGGGCCGTACAGGTTCCAGTGGGCCTGCTTGGCCACCAGGGACAGGTCGAGAAGGTCGGCCAGGGTCGCCTGCAGCGCCGCACCCGCGGTCTCGCGGTCGCGCTCCGGCAGGGAGTTGTTGATGACCGGCATAGGAGTGCGGTCCTTTCGTGAGTGGCGCCGCCGTCCTTCTCGCGGACGTCGGCGACTGCCGTTCGCAGAAACATGCCGCAGCTCGTTTCTGTGGGGCGCTGATGAGCCCGAGGCTAGGAACGGTGGAAGCCCTCCGTGGGTTCAGCTCGTCCCGCATGTGATTCCGCACGCGGCGCTCGGCCCGAAAACGGCGGGCCCCGGGTGGAGCCCGTACGTCCATGCGTCCGTGACCGCGGCCGACCGGGCCCCGGCGGCTCAGCCCTCACCCGTTCACGACTCCCGGCAACCGCTACCGAAGGTGGAACTCCTCGTGCAGCCGACACCGACAACCCCAGCCCCGGGCCCGTCCCGGCTGAGCGAAGAACGCCGACGCGTCATCTTCGCGGCGGTCCGGGAAGTGCTCAAGGACGTGGGCTTCGAAGCGCTGACGATGGACATGGTCAGCGCGAGGGCGCGCACGAGCAAGGCGACTCTCTACCGCCGGTGGCAGCACAAGACCCAGCTGGTGGCAGCGGCCCTCGAACAGAGCGAGCGCATCCGCATCGACGCCGTCGACACCGGCTCCCTCGCGGGCGACCTGGACGAGGTCGCCGTGAGGGCGGGAGAGGACGGGGGGCAAACCGCCCGTCTGCTCTCCTCGATGACGCACGCGGTACGCGGCGACAGCCATCTCGCCAAAGCCCTGCGCGGACATGTCGTCGAAGGGCATCTGGAGGCACTGCGTCTGCTGCTGTGCCGTGCGGTTGAGCGGGGGGAAGTCTCCGGGGACTGTCCTGCCATCGCCTACTTCCCCCAGCTGGTGCTCGGTGCGATGGTGTCGCAGCGGGCGGTGACGGGAGCAGACCCCGACACGGCCCACCTGCGCGCGTACTTCAGGTCCGTCGTGCTTCCCAGCCTGGACTACGGGCACCACTGACGACCGTGCGACCGGGGCCGCGCCATGGTCACACCCCCAGGATCCCCTGCTTCTCCAGCGCTTTGCGCAACGCCCGCACGGCGTAGAAGGCACGGCTCTTGACGGTGCCCGCCGGTATGCCGAGGTGCTCGGCCGCTTGGGCGACGCTGCATTCCAGGTAGTACATGAGGCAGATGACGGTTCGCTGCTGCTCGTTCAGCTCCCCCAGGGCCTGCGACACCACATGGGAGTCGATCGTGGATGCCGTGTTGTCGCCGGAGACGTCCAGCTCCTCGATGGACATGTGCTCCAACGGCCGTATCTGACGCGCCCTGTGATGGTCGATCACGAGGTTTCTGGTCACGGTGAACAACCACGGTCTGAGGCTTTCGCTGCGGGTGCCCAGGAAACGGGCGTGTTTCCAGGCGCGGGCCGCAGTCTCCTGGAAGACGTCCTCCCCCTTGTGCCAGTCACCGTCCAGCAGGCGCGCGGCGTACCGGACCAGCAGAGGGCCGTACTGGTCGTAGATGTCTCTGATGAAGGCGTCGCAGTCGGCGTCGGACGCGGGGTTCCGATCATGCGACCAGGTCGGAGCGGAGGCAGTGGTCCGCGTTTCCATGATCCCGTTCATGCGTGGTGCTCGATCCTGTCCAAGTGTTCCGTGGCGTGCTCAGCCGCGTGCGCGGACGAACGGCTCACACACTCGCCGGAAGCCCTTGGCGAGACCTTGTCGCTTTCTTGCCGTTCCGTAGGGGCCGGAGTGTTGCTCCGGCCCCTACCGAAGAGGGAGGTGACTACTTCTTGAGCCGCTCGTACACCTCGACGGCTGTGATCAGGTGGCCGACTGCGTTGGGATGTGCCGATCCGGACGTCACCGGCAGCAGCGGGTTGATCCACTGCGCGGAGGATGGCCGGCACATGTCGTGGCCCCGGAACACCGTCGAGGTGTCGACGTACTCGGCATCCTTCGTGAGGGCTACCAGCTCCAGCATGAAGTTCAGCCGGTTGGTGGTCTGGTGGAGCCAGGCGACGTCACCCTTGGCGACGGGCACGGACGAACCGCAGGTACTCCCGTCGGCGGGGAACGGGTTGGGATACCCGACCACGACGACACGCGCCTGAGGGCTGCGCCGCTCGATGTCGGCGAGCATGTCGGGCAGGCGGGTGTTCAGCCTCGCGAAGCCCGCGTCCACCTCCTTCGCCGCCTTGTCCCGGCAGGGTGTCCCCTCCCGGGTGGTGAGACCGGCCAGGACACACCTGGTGATCACGTCGGAGAAGCCGAGGTCGTTGCCTCCGAGCGTGACGGTCACCAGGTCCGTGTCCCGGGTGAGGGCGTTGACCTGGGGTGCGGACGATCCCTCGTGATTCCACAACGAGCGCGTGGTGGCTCCGCTGCACGTGACGTCCTTGAAGACGGAAGGCTTGTACGTCTCGGCGATCCACGCCGGGTAGCTGCCCTTGGAACGCATGCACTCCGCGTCCGTCTGCTGGGAGAGGCCTGTTCCTGCGGCGTAGGAGTCGCCGAGGGCCACGTAATGGTTGACGGATCGCTGCCCGGAGACATCGGCCGCGGTGGCCGGAGCGGCTCCGGAAGTCAGCAACGAGGCGGTGAGCGCAGCAGCCGTCACCAACCCCTTGCGGACCGTCGAGTACGGGTGGGAAAGGGCCATGGAATCCCCTTGAGATGGAAAGAGGCCGTACAAGTCGCCGGCCTGCCCTTGCGCACGCGACGCGTGCGGGCGTGTCTTCCGTCTCTACGACAGCGGCACCCACCGGGTTCACGTCCGGCGAGCGCGCTTACCGGGTCGCGTCCTTGCGGGCAGCTGTCTTTCCCCTGGGGGCGGTGGCCGATCCTGCGCGCCTGCAGCGGCCCGTGAACGCCTTGCCGAACTCGACCTCCGTGACGCTCCTGGCCCTTGGGGCGAAGTGGCCAGGCGGCGCCCGGGCGGCGGGGCGCGACCGGTTCCGGCGCCCGGCCGGGAGCGTGGGGACGCGTTTTCGGGCGAGGGGCCGACAGGCAACGAGGGAGATCGCGACCGCGTCCGAGAAAGGCGCTCAAGTGGTGAACGGGAGCGCACTTTCCCACGTTGCGCTGATTGGACGTGCACGCGTCCCTGGGATGCCGCCGTGCGCTGTGGCCCTCGGCGGCACCACACCACCATGGAAGGAACAACTCACCAGTGAAGCGCTTCATCACACGCCTCGCGGTAGTCGCGGCGGCCGGAGCTATGGCCGTTGTGCTGCCTGCTTCGTCGGCGTCCGCCATCAACCGCACCGATTGCAATGGATTGGGTCTCCTGAAGCTTCACAACGCGGGCGGCGACCTCTGCTTCGCCAACGCGGGCGTGCAGAGCGTGGCGATCTACGGCGTGGACCGGATCTGGACCGGAGACAACAAGGTCACGTTCGAGTACGTGCCGAGGCTGGGCGAGCCGGCGACCAGCGGGACCGTGGACAAGTGGCATTTCGGTAACCTCTCCATCCACAAGATCACGAAGATCAGGATCTGGTAGCGCCCGTCGCCGCGAATGAGGTGACAGCGGGTCCTCGTCAGCGATGGCGCAGGTACTCGGTTCCGGAACCCACCGTGTCGCAGAGGTGGGGGCGCGGCAGGGCGCAGCCGTAGTGGTCCACACGGCTGTATGGCGTCGCTGCGATGGGTTCATCGAGCCTTTTCAGCTTTGCCCGCGGGTCTGGGCGAGTGCCCGTTTCAGCGTCTGCCCGGTCGGTGACGGTTCGCCGTTGGGCGGGCGGCCCGGCAAGGCCGGCGAGATCCACAGAAGCCGGCCTTCGGGATCGGTGATGACCTGCACGTTCACGCCATGGCGCCGGTGCTTGTGGGCGTGATCGGCGCGTCCGCCGCCCAGGCGGTCGCACTCGCCGAGGGCGCCGACCGGGAGCACGTAGCCCGGGTCGTGCTCGCGCAGGTCTTGAGCAGGCCCGGGCATCCGGTCGGCGAGGAGCCGCACGCCGGCAGTGGCATGTCCGTGGGCGATGCCTACGGACATGCCCGACCCGGCGATCTGCGCGAGAGTGTCGTGCTTGCGCGGGTTGGCGAGACGACGAGGGCGCACTTGAGCGGCGGGAGCTTCCGGCGGCGGCCACCCTCACGGGTGACGATACGCATCGTGACCCACTCGACCAGCGCATGAGGCAGGCCGAGTGCGGCAGAACAGGGAGCCAACAGGGCTTCTGGGCCGCCAGGTTGAGGCTTCGAACACCTCACCCGACGGCACGGGAGCCCTTGTCCGTTGCCGGCACCAAGGTCATCGCCCGATCGGTGGCCACGCCGAAAGGCTCACCGACTGCTGAAGACGTGCTCGTGCCCGGAGCCGATCCGTGTAACTGGTGGGGCGCGTGGGACCTGAACCGGTGACGCCTCTCAGCTGCAGAGGTGTACTCGCCACACCGCCGCCACCCCCTCGTGCCTACTCACCAGTTGACTTCGAGGAGCCGCTACACAGCGTGACCGGTGGCGCGCCGGTCGAGTCCGGCGAGGACGTAACCGAGCAGTACGTTCAGAACCAGGTCGACAAGGGGCGGTGGGAGTGAGCATCGAAGAGGAGTCTCCGAGGAGGTTTCGCTGCTGCGTGTGCGGCGACGGCACCGCCGGCTCACCGGATTACATCACCATGGAACTGGCGGTGGAGCATCTGCCGACCCGCCAATGGTTCGGAGCGCACGCGAGGTGTCTCAACGAGGTGCTGGCTGAGGGTTTCCGTGTGGAGATCCATGAGATGTAGGCCTCGGATGCAGGACTCGTCCGGCAGGTTCCGGACGCGTGGAGGAGGAGCCCGTGACTGAGTCAGGATTCACCCTGAAGATCGGGGCGGACGCCGGGAGCTCGTTCACCGTCATGTTCGAGCCGAGCGGAATGCCCTATGAGCTCGGTCCCTCCGAGACCATGTCCGCACACGTCGAGGAGGCCGACCCCGAGGAACCGGAGATCGTGTACCGGGACGGTGGCATCTCCATCTAAGCTGAATCTCCTCGAGCGCAACAGCTTCGCCCCCGGTACTCTCGGCTCCGGCCGCGCGTCAGCGGCGGGGCGGGTGGGACTCGAACCCATAGCAGTGATGCCTCTCAGCTCACGGCGCACTTCTCTCCACGTCGGCCACTGTCCAGCCGCGATTGCCACAAGGGCACGCCCGCGCAAGCGCACCGCGACCGTTCAGGGCCCGAGGCGAGAGAGCCGGGCATGAATCGTCTTGCCCGCGCCGGGGCCGGGGGTGACGGTCAGGTCGGTGGTGAGGCGGCGGACCATGTGCCAGCCGAAGCCGCCGCTGCCACCGTTCAGGTCGGGTGCGCGCTCGCGCGGGGGCACCGGGCTGGGGTCACTGATCGCGACGGTCACCGTGTCCGTCGTGGCAGACAGTTCGAGGGTGAACTGACCGCCGCCATGGCGCAGCGCGTTCGTGGTGAGTTCGGAGACCACCAGCACGAGGGTGTCGACCGTGTCAGGGGCCGGGGCCGGGACAAGGCCGCAGGCGAAGGTGCGCGCGGCCTCACGAGCCCAGTGGATACTCTCGGTACTGCGGCCCCGCGTCGTCCTTGGCGTAGAGGGCGTAGCAGCGATACTGATCTTCGAGCCGTCCACGTCTAATCACCCCGCTCGTTGTCGATTGTGCCGCTTTACGATGACAGGCAGTGTGCCCTCTCTCTGCGGCCCCACTCGTCCCGGTGCAGCTCTCCGGCATCGTTCCGGCGACAGAACACGGTCATTCGACATGCAGAAAATCTGCCGCGGGGGTGAGATCGCGGGTTCCCGGCATGGACCGGTCCCTCGATGCGGGCGTTCATGGCGCCCTCCCTCGGCACGAGACCGGTCTACAGATTCCGCGGACGGTTGGCGTGAGAGTTCTGGGCCGATACGTCGAGCAGACTGTGCGTGACCTCGGCCGTCGCCCGCACCCACAACTCCCTCTGTTGCGACCTCTCGTACAGGCGGGCATTGTCGATGGCCACCCCGGCCGCCACGGCGAGTGTGGTCAGGATCGACTCGTCCTCGGCATCGAAGTGGGCGCCGTCCAGCTTCTCGGTGAGGTACAGGTTGCCGAACACCTGGCCGCGGATCCGGATCGGCACTCCCAGAAAGCTGTCCATCGGGGGGTGACCCGCGGGAAATCCGTACGAGGACTCGTGCTCCGAGAGTTTCGCCAGACGAAGGGACTCGGGGTGCGCGATCAGCTCTCCGAGAATGCCGTGGCCCGACGGCGACGAGCCGATCGAGGCGACGTCACTCGTCGTCCACGCCGACGGTCAGGAACTGGACGAGCTTCTCGTGATCGGGCCCGATGACGCCGAGCGCCCCATACCGCGCCCGGACCAAGGACGTAGCCGCTCGCACCACGTGCCGCGGTACGTGTTCCAGGTCCAGATCACGGCCGACGGACGTCACCACTTCCATCAGGTCATGAACCCGGTCCCGGGCGCTGTGCGCCGCGTCCAGCCGGCGCTGGAGGAGTGCGAGTCGCTCCGCGCACTCCTCCAGGTCATCCTGCGTACAGCTGTCCTGGGTGTGCGAACCGAAAACACTCCTCGGGCTGCGGGAGAAGACTCATCTCAGAACTGCGGGTGCCCCGAGAACTTGATCGTCTTCTCGGCGAGATAGAGCCGCAGGCCGATCTCACGGTTGGTCAGTCCGTCGCCGATCAGCGCGGAGATGTCACGTTCCCGGTCGGTGAGACCGTACAGCGCATCCCGTTCTGAGTCCTTGCGCTCGCTCGTCCCCCCCGTAGCCGCGACATCAACCGGGCGGCAGCGCTGGGGTCCAGCATGGAGCGGCCGGAGCCCACCGTGCGTACCGCAGCCACGAGGTCACCTCCCTGGATCAGCCTGAGCACGTATCCGGACGCCCCGGCCATGATGGCGTCGAACAGGGCTTCCTCGTCATCGAAGGACGTGAGCATCAGGCAGGCGAGGTCGGGCGTGCGCGAGCGCGCTTCGCGACAGACATCCACACCGTTGCCGTCCGGGAGTCGTACGTCGAGCACCGCCATGTCCGGGCGCAGGGCCGGAATCCGGGTCAGAGCCTGTTCCGCGGTCCCCGTTTCCCCCGCGACGCTGATGTCGGGTTCGTCACCGAGGAGATCACGCACACCGCGCCTGACCACTTCGTGATCGTCAAGGAGGAAAAACCCGGATCGGGTTCTCAACACTGCGTGAACTGCTGTCCTGCGTGGACCGCTCCACAACGCTGTCGGTCGCGCAGTCCGCGGGAACAAGCGTTCCCGCGGAGTCAAGAGTGCAGCATTCCTTCTTCTGCGGCCAGGGCCGGCGAACTGTTCGGGGTGCCGGCGACCGCTTCCGTGCTCGCTTCCGTACCGCCCTCCGCGCGGCGAAAAGCCTTCCGCTGACGAGGGCTCTGGCCCTATCGTCTGAGCCCGTGATCAGAAACGGCGTTCCAACGGCCCCGACGGTCTACCGGCTCGCCAAGGGGCGTGTGTGGGCCATGCTGGCCGGCTCTCTGGTCTTCGTCGCTCTGGGCATCGTTTTCCTGGTCGCCCACAGCACCGTGAAGATGACTGTGGCGGGGGTGCTGGCCTTGCCCTTCTTCGGTTTCTGCTCGGTGATCATCATCCAGCGCCTGCTTCGCGACCGACCGGAGCTGGTGCTGGACGACGCGGGAGTGGACCACGTGAGACTGGGCCGATTCACCTGGGAGGAGATAGCCGCCGTGCGGATACATGAGCAGCGGGTACGGAACACCTCGCAGCGGTTCGTCGAGCTGGTGCTGCACGACCCGGACGCCTATCTGGCTCGAGCACCCAAGCCCGTCCGCAGAACCGCGTCCATGAACGCACGTTTGGGCTTCGGTCCGGCCTACATCGCCACGAACACCTTGCCGGTGCCGCCTGAGGCGGTCCTGGGCGCGATGCGGCGCCACCACCCCGGACTCGCAGTACAGCACTGAGCGCGCCCGTTGCCCGACCGGCTACGGCTGGGTCGCGCAGTTGTCTGTGCGCGGTCCGGGACGATCCGAACTCGTCGGGGAGGTCCCGCCAAGGCGAGCTGATGGGGTACTTCCACACGATGGCTTCGAGCGTGCGGCGGTGATCGGCCCACCGCCGTCCGCGAACCGGATTGGCCGGCATCAGCGGCTCGATCGGGTCCCACATCGCATCAGTGATCACTAATCGGACAGGCATGTCCGATCCACTAGAGCCCACCGAAGAGACACGTTCTGGGTGAGGTGGGGTGTGCCGCTCAAGACCCGAGCAGCGCATCCTCAGGGCCGCTCGACGTTCGACTCCCCTCGTACGCGGCAACGTGCGCGTCGACGAAGGCGCTCTGCGTGGTCGTGCGGCATTCCAGCCGTGGACAATGGGCACCGCTCGCAGAAGAGCATGCCGGACATCTGTACATCTCCAGGAAGCACCGTCGCCACTCGCATTCAGAGCCACGACGTCTCCGGCGAGCGGGATGTCCTGCGGCACAGGCTGAACCTGATGCGGACCGCGGCGGACTGCTCAGCCTGTCAGCCGACGGGCCGCATCGCTGGTGGGAGTGTCGTAACAGGGCGATACCTTGCCGCCATGGCTGACATCTATGAGCTCTCAATCGTCCTGAACCTGCGGGAAGGTCTGTCGGACGAAGAGACCGCAGAGCTTCGGTGGCATCTCGGGCTGGGCAACAAACCGCAGATTCTCCGCCTCGTGACCTCGTTTCCGGTCATGGTGGAGGACGATTGCGGCGAACCCGTCATAGAGAACCATCCCGTGCCATTGCTCGGCCGACATGGCGAGGCGTGGAAGGTAGACGGAGCGCTCTTCTCGGTGCTGCTACGCCCTGCGGAAGCCCTTCACGGATCATGGGCCCTGACCGTTCGGCAGGAGATCCACCCCGACGAGTTCGACTCCACCGGTGAACTGCTCAGGTGGCTGGCTACCAAGGCCGGTGACCGGCACCGTTCCTCCACCGGTGAGGTCCGCCTGGGGTGGACCAGGTTCTACGAGTCACACCAGTACGAGCCCTTGGTGGTCCAGGACAACGAGGTTCTGTGGCCGTAGAGCCGCAGCTTCGCCCTCAGCCTGAACGGCGGACCTACGTCCCATGACAACGGACGTTGATCGTTGTCATCGCCGTCAGATCCGCCACGGTGCTCCCGGAATGCTCGCAACCTGCGCCGCAGTTGCCGCCGACACCCGCAGGCAGCCCGCGACCGGCACAAGCGCCCGGAACGGTGTCACCGGGCCGGGATCGGCTGGGTCAGGTTCACCGGGTTGCCGTCGGGGTCCTGAATGTGGGCGACGCGCTGTCCCCACGGCATGTCGTCGGGGCCGCTGCGGACCGAGCCGCCCAGAGCCTCCACGCGGCCGAGCGTCTCCTCGACATCGTCGACACCGATGCTGAGCAGCATTCGCGGTGCTGACCCGGCCCCCAGGCCCGTCTTGGCCACCAGCCCGAGGTCGGTGTCACCGATGCGCAAGCCGCGGTAGAAGGCCGGCCCTTCCTCCGGTACTCGGGAGATCTCCTCGGCGCCGAACAGCTGCGTATAGAAGCCGAGCAGGACGTCCTGGTCGGCGGTCAGGATCACTGGCTGGATGGTGGACATGGCACTCCTGTCGAGAACGGTCGTGTCGCTGGTAGACCGTTCGCGGACGGTGAACTCATCGGCAAGGCCGCCATGTCAGCCGATCTACGCCCCAGACTGCCTCAGTCCGGCAGCAGCACTACCGCTCGGGGAAGCGCTCGGGCTCCCGGGTTCGGCGTGGTAGATCACCAGTTGTTGTCCCGGCGCGCCGCGGACGTCGAAGGTCTGGTACATGAGGTCGAGCGGACCGACGTCGGGGTGGACGACCTCCTTGCCTGGCGGATTTAAGGAAGTCCGGGGGTACCGCTTGCCGTGGGGGAACGGGTCAGTTGAGCCCCCGAGCCGGACACTGTGAGCTGCTCCTCGCCAGCCGTTCGGCCACAAGGAATAGGCGTGGATCAATGCAGCCCGCAGACTGGTACAGCTCGTCGGCGTCATGCGCATGGCAGCGCCGCTCTCAGCACCCCGCAGATCGGCGGCGAGACCGGTATGGAGGTGCTGATCGCCGTGCTGACGCTCTTGAGTGGCCCGCACAATGCAGGATCGACCCCGGATGATCTGCTCACCGGCATGCGAGCGACCTCCTTCGCTGCGGCTGCGGGCCCGGGGCCCGTTCCGGCGACGGGTGGATCCGGGCGAGCAGGCCGTGGAGCCGGTTGGTGACCGTGGCTCGTCTGGCCGAAGAAGCAGGCCCGTGCCGCCTGGCCCGTGTCTGTGCGGCCGTGTGCCGCGACTCACGCCGCCGTGGTGCGGAACGTGCTGGGGCTGAGTCCCTTGTGGCGTTTGAAGGCGGTGCTGAAGCCGAAGGCGTCGGCGTAGCCGACGGTCTTGGCGATCTGGGCGATGCTGAGGTCGGTGTCGGCCAGGAGTGCCTCGGCGTCGTCCATGCGGCACTCGGTGAGGTAGGTGAGGGGCGGACGCCCCATCAGCTCGGTGAAGCGACGGGCGAACAGTGCCCGGGAGACGCCGGCTTGAGCGGCCAGCGACGCGACCGTCCAGCTCTCGGCGGGCCGCCCGTGGAAGGCCTGCAGGGCGGGGGCGAGGACTGGGTCGGCGAGGCCGCGGTACCAGTCGGGCGCGTCGGTGCCTGCCCGGTCGAACCAGGTGCGCAGCGTGCAGACCAGAGCCCAGTCGAGGAGCCGGTCCATCAGCGCCTGCGAACCGGCTGAGAGCCGGGCGGCGTCGGCGGCGGAGTTCTCCAGCCAGGCGCAGACCTCGGCGTCCTCGGCCACGACCAGGACGGGCGGCAGGGCGCGCAGGAGCCGTTCGTGGCGGTGCCCCGAGGCGCGGTAGGCGCCCACGATCAGCGCGGTCGCTCGATCCGGGCCGGTGCCCCAGTGGATGCCGTCGAGTTCCTGGCCGGTGCACGCGGCGTCCGCGGCGAAGCAGTTGATCTCGTACGCGGTGTGGGGGCGGTGGACAGTGCCAGGCTCGTCCGCGAGGCGGAACCGTGCGGGGCCTCGGACGATGGCCGTGTCGCCCGCGCCAATCGCGCGCTCGGTGCCGTCGGGCAGCAGTAGCGTGCCGCCACCGCGCAGCACGCTGACCATGGTGAGCGGAGCGGCGTCGGCGAAGGTGATACTCCAGGGCGCCGTCAGGACGGCATGGCTGACGACCGAGCCCTCGGCTCGGATGCCGCTCAGCAGTGAACTCAGAGGATCCACACCGCAATCGTAGACGATCTCCAATGTATTGGAGCGCTTCTCCCATGGATCATCTACGGTGCCGCGGTTGTACTGGACTCACTGCACAGATCGAGCCCTCGGGAGACACCGTGCCGCAGCACAGCAGTGACACCAGGACAGCCCTCGTGGTCGTCGCGCACCACCGCAGCGATTCCCTCACCGCCCACACCGCCCGCCGTGCGGCTGCCCAGCTTGAGGCTGCCGGATACCGCATCGACCTGCTCGACCTGCACGCCGAGGGGTTCGACCCGCGGATGAACGTGGAGGACCAGCCGGATTGGGGCGACCGGGAGAAGCCGTACTCGGACCAGACGCACACCCACATGCGGCGAATCCTCGACGCCGATGTCGTCGTCGCTGTCTTCCCGGTGTACTGGCAGAGTGTGCCCGCCCTCCTCAAGGGATGGATCGACCGCGTATGGAACTACGGGTTCGCCTACGGCCGCAGCAAGCCCCGCCTGGCGGGCAAGCGCATGCTGTGGCTGGCTCTGGCCGGCGCCACCGCCGACGACCCCATCGCGGAATCGATGCAGTCCGTCCTCGAGGCCAACCTGAGTGACGGCATCGCCTACTACTGCGGCTTCTCCCGCTCCACCGTAGGTCTGCTCCTGGACGCGGAGGAGCGACCGCAACGCATCGACGCCGAGGGCAATCTGCTGGTCGGCGACGCGGTCGCCGGCGCCGAACGGGAGGCGCAGTACACCGATTTCGACCATCGGGCACGGAAGTTCGTGGAGGAGTTCCTCGCGGACGAACTCGTCACGGCCTGACGGCCTCCGGATCCCGTGGGCCGACGCCGCGGCAGCACGTGCGGGAACCTGGTGGCCAGGGTCGCACCGCGGCGGACGCCTGGCGCGATTCCGCCGCCTGCTGGTCGAGCGCTGCGCCGCCGGGATGCCGCAGGACGTGCGCGCGCTGCTAGAGCGTGTCTCTCCGGTCGGCCGGCCAGTTGATCAGACATGTCTATCCGGTTAGTGATCACTGATGCGATGTGGAGCCGGATCGAGCCGCTGATGCCGGCCGATCCGGTCCGCGGGCGGCCGTGGGCCGACCATCGCCGCGCCCTTGAGGCCATCGTGTGGAAGTACCGCACTGCCGGCGGGACCTGCCGGACGAGCTCGGCTCGTTCCGGGTGCGGGAGGCCGACCTCCCGCGTTCGACACCGAGGCGTACAAGCAGCGCAGTGCTGTCGCGCGATGCATCGCCCGGCTCAAGCAGTGGCGTGGTCTCGCGATGAGAACGGACGAGCCGGCCGGTGTCCACCTGGCTGCACTCCACCTTGCTGCCATTCTCATCCGGGCCCGGCGATAGCCCCCTGCCTCAGCGATGGCCATCCGGCGTGCGCTCGGGTCACGTGAGGTTCATGACGGGGACCTTCAGCGAGTTCCCGTATGTGAGTACCTTCTTCAAGCCCCTACGGAGCTCATCGATGTCGATGTCCGGGTCGATCCCCAAGGTGATGGTTCTGGACGGCAGTTCCAACTCATCCACGGAATCGGCCCGGAACTGGAGGGTGAGCTGACCTGGCAGCAGGGTTGTCGCTTCAAGACCGCCGTAGTCGACGCCGTCGCTCTCCGACACGATGCAGTAGCTGTCCAGTTCGAGATCGATCTCCTGCTGACCCGGTTCCCCGATCATGCGCTGCAGATCGAAGTAACGGGCGTCCTCGGTGTCGTCCTCGGCGATGAACACGGTGAATGTGTGCCCGGGAACCGCCTCCCCGGACTCCAAGTACCGCATGGTCCAGTAAGGAACGATCGGATCGGCCATCTGCCACTGCTCCATTCCTTGGAGTCCCTTCTGTCACGGAGGTCGCCCGAGCCCCAATGTCGGCAAAGCCGGCGGTGAGGCCCGCCTCGATCACGAGCACGACGATCTCATGGGCGGACCTAGGAGACATGCTCTAGGGGACCTCACCGGCACGCTGCTGCCGTCCGGCTGACCCGCTGTCGTCGCACGTGCTCGACGCGCTCCTCGCACCGGCACCCGCCTCGCCCCCCGTCGTCGGGCGCGGGCTCGGTGTCGCGGCCCCACGAGCGAGACAGTGCCTGTACGCCGGCCTGGGCCCGCTGCGCGAGAGATCCGCCGCGCGGGGCGTGCGCGACGCCCACGAATTGGAAAAGGTTCCTCACCGCCCGGCTCGGTCTACCCGCCCCCGGCGGGCAGCCAGTTGCCGGGGCGGGCACGAAGCCTCCAAACGCGCCCACCATGCAGTGAGATCGCGGGCAGGAGCCTCCGTCAGTAGGGAAGACCTTCCGAAGCCGCGCGCAGGGCGGCGAGCAGGCATGTGGCGATCTCACCGCCCCCGGCGTCCGGATCGTCCGCGTACCGGCGGGCGAAGTCCTCGGAGGCCGCGCGCAGTGCGCCGTTGAGGGTTGCGGCGTGCACTCTGATTCTCAGGTCGTCGGCGCTGCCGCCGGACCTCTCGGCAAGAAGGTGAGCCAGGACGGGCAGTGCGTCGTCGTGAGCCTGGAGCCAGACTGCGCGCAGGGCCGGGTCGGTGGTCGTCATGCGGATCAGGTCGAGGATGACGGGGGCCACGGCGGGCAGTTCGCCGCTTCGGAGGGAATCCGAGACGAAATCCAGCAGACCCTCCCCCACCGGCCAGTGGCGCAGTCGGTCGACCGCGACGTCGAGTCCTGCGGAGAGGAGCGGCAGGACGCAGCTCTCCTTGGTGGGGAAGTGCCGCCACAGGGTGCGGGAGGAGATGCCCACGGCGCGGGCGATCTGCTCACCCGTCGTCCCGGCGACACCCTGCGCGGCGAACAGCCTGACGGCCTCGGCGGCGATCTCGAAGCGGAGCGTCGCCTTACGGCGTTCGGCGAGCGACGGCACGGCATCTTCCTGAACCCGCGTTCCGCGTATCGCGGTTGGCGCCTCGCCCACCCTTGACCCCGCTCTCTGTCCCGTCACCGCAGCATAGCGAGCCGTTCGAAAATGGCGCATGCAGACGTCTTGTCTCTCACTGACACGGAGACCTACGCTGCCGTAAGTAACCAGCGAGTAACAGTGCTGCTGCGCACGCCATGGGGTGTGCCTGGCCATACCCCACGAGCTCGAAGTTCAGGCGACATCGACCACCGAGGACCCGCGCAGCCTGGGCAGCTCGAACGCCCCACTGATCGGACGGCGCCCCACCCCACCCCGAGGAGCCGCTCATGTCCACTCCCAGCAGGCGTGCCCTGCTCACCGCTACCGCAGGACTCGCAGCCGCGAGCGCCCTCCCCGCCCCCGCCGCCGCAGCCTCCGGGCCGGACCGGGTGAGACTGGCCCGTGAGGAACGCCGGGCCGTCGTCATCGGCTCGGGCTTCGGCGGCGGTGTGGCCGCGCTGCGGCTCGCGCAGGCAGGCGTGCCGGTCACCGTCCTGGAGCGCGGCCGGCGCTGGCCCACCGGGCCGAACTCGGAGACTTTCCCCCGCGTATCCGGCCTCGACAAACGGGCCCTCTGGTACGGCACTCTCCCCGCAGCCGTCCGGCCACTCGCCCAACTCATCGGCACACCGCTGAACTTCGGGCCGTACGTGGGCCTGCTGGAGCCGATACTCGGGCAGAACATCCTCGGCGTCTGCGCGGCCGGGGTCGGCGGTGGTTCCCTCGTCTACCAGGGCATGACGCTTCAGCCCTCCGAGGCGGTCTTCAACACCTGGCTGCCCCAGGAACTCGACTACCGACGCATGAACGAGGTCCACTACCCGCGGGTCGCAGCGATGCTCCGGGCGGCCACGGCACCGGACGAACTGGTCAGCTCGTCGAACTACCACGCGGCGCGGGTCTTCGCCGAGCGGGTGCGCAGGGCCGGGTACGGCCTGGAGAAGATCCCGATGCCGATCGACTGGGACTACGCCCTGGCCGAGCTGCGTGGGGAGATGAAGCCGTCCTACACGAACGGGGACTGCGCGCTCGGCGTCAACAACGGTGGCAAGCACTCCGTCGACGTGACCTACCTCAGCCAGGCGGAGGCGACGGGGAAGGTGACCGTCGAAACCCACCACAACGTCTCCTCCGTGGCCCGGGCGGCCGACGGCCGGTGGGAGGTGCACGTCGACCGGACCGACGACACGGGCCGCGTCCTGGAGCAGAAGATCCTCTCCACCCGCGCCCTGGTCATGGCGGCCGGCAGCATGAACACCAGCAAGCTCCTCGTCCGCGCGGGAGCCACCGGTGCCATCCCCGACCTGCCCGACGGTCTCGGCGAGGGCTGGGGAACCAACGGCGACCGCATCTACGCCTGGACCAATCTCCAGGAGGACTTCGGGGCCGAGCAGGGCGGCCCGGTCGTCTACGGCAGCAAGGCGTGGGACGACCCCCACACGGCGAACACCATCATCCAGGCCTCACTCCCGCCCCTCGGCCTCAACTCCCGGACGACCATGCTCGTCGGCTTCGGGGTGAGCGCCGACCGCGGCCGGTTCCGCTACAACGCCGCCACCGACTCCGTATCCCTGCACTGGCCCCTGGGCGGCGACGCCTCCAGCCACCGCAGCATCCAGCGGCGCGTTGACAAGGTGTCCAAGGGACTCGGTGTCCTCACGGACACGAACGCCCTGGTCAACAGCACCTGGCACCCGCTCGGCGGCGCCCCGATGGGCACCGTCTGCGACCTCGAAGGACGCGTCCGGGGACAGCGCGGCCTGTACGTCCTCGACGGGGCACTGATCCCCGGCACCACCGGCGCCTGCAACCCCTCGATGACCATCGCCGCCGTGGCCGAGCGGGCCATGGACGCCATCATCGCGCACGACATCGACACCATCATCTGAACGACGAACGAGGAGCACTCCATGAGCCGCAAGAGAACCCGTTCCCGTTCCACCCTCCCCACTCCCGCCGCGACGCCCGGCCGCGCCACCAAGCCGGGACTCCGCCTGCTGGCCGGGATCGTCGCCGCGGGCACGGTCTGCGCCGGCCTGTCAGGTGCACCGGCCTCGGCCGCCGCACCCGAACCCGTCGTCTCCCGCGGGGTCACCATCCCCGCGTTCTACACGCCACCGGCCCAACTCCCTGCCACGAACGGCGCGTTGATACGCACGGAACCCCTGCCACTCGGACTGGGCATCCCCGGCCTGGACGGCCGGCCGATGCCAGGCACCGCGACCCGCCTGATGTACAGGTCCACCGACTCGGCCGGACAGCCCGTCGCCGTGACCGGCGCCTACATCGAACCCTCGGCAGCCTGGAAAGGCACCGGACCACGCCCCCTGGTCGCGGTGGCCTCGGGCACCATGGGACAGGGCGACCAGTGCGCCCCGTCCTTCGCCCTGCAGAACCCGCTCACCCTCAACGGCGACACGGTGTCCGTGGGCTACGAAGCCCTCGCGATCTACCGCATCCTGTCCACCGGGGCAGCCGTCGTCGTCACCGACTACGTCGGCCTCGGCGCCACCGACCGCCTGCACACCTACGTCAACCGTCTCGACCAGGCGCATGCCCTGCTCGACGCGGCCCGAGCCGCCCGCGCCGTACCCGGAGCCTCGGTCACCGCGGCGTCCCGCACCGGCCTGTACGGATACAGCCAGGGCGGCGGAGCCGGCGCCGCCGCCGCCGAACTCCAGCCCTCCTACGCACCCGACGTCCCGCTCGCCGGCACCTACGCCGGCGCGCCCCCGGCGGATCTGACCTCGGTCATGAAAGGCATCGACGGCAGTGCGCTCGCCGGTGCGCTGGCCTGGTCGATCAGCGGATTCGCCCAGGCCGACCCTGATCTGCGCGCGATCGTGGACGCGAACATCAGCGCCACCGGCAAGGCCGCCCTGGCGGACGCGTCGACCATGTGTGTCGGGGACGCGCTCTTCGGCTACGGCTTCACCAAGAGCGGCAAATGGACCACCAACGGCAAGTCCATCGGGGACATCATCGCCGCAGACCCCCGCGCGAGAGCCGCCCTGGACAAGCAGCGGATCGGCAGGCTCAAGCCGACCGGACCGGTCCGTCTTGCCACCGGCGTCCAGGACGACATCGTTCCGCACTCGCAGGCCCGGCAACTGGCCGTCGACTGGTGCAACAAGGGCGCCGACGTCACCTACGACGCCATCGTGCTGCCCAACCTCGGCGACAAGATCCTCACCAACCACCTCGTACCCCTCATCACCGACCAGGGCGACGCGATCTCCTGGCTGAGCGACCGTCTCGCCGGCAAGGCGGCCACCTCCAACTGCTGGTCGATGCCCATCCAGCTCTGAACCAGGTATCCACACCAACTGTGCCGTGCCCACCGGATGACACCGGTGGACACGGCACGTTCGTGCGTGCACCGACAAGATGGCGCACAAGAGTCCCGCGGAGGCGGCGAAGCCCTTTCACGATTCGGCCGTCGCATCGAGCGGAGTGGGCGACCGCCTGGGCCACGGTCGGAAAGCGTCTCCCGGAATGAGGAAGCGGCGCTCAAGGACACCTGCGCATGTGCGGTCAGTCTGTCGCTGCTGACGGCACCGGCGGCGCAGCGGCGGCATGGATGGGTGCGTCGCTGGTGTGAGGGGCCGGCGGCTGCTGGGCGGCAACGGCCCTGCGGACGAAGAGGGTGCCGATGATTGCGAGGCAGCCGATGGCTGCCGCGGTGGCGAAGGCCGCTTGTGCCGCCGAGACGGACTGGGCCAGATCCAGTGCTCCCGCGTCTTTCGCGTGGGAGCCGATGGTGTAGGCCGAGATCAGGACTGCGCCGCCGGCTCCGCCGGCCAGCTGCTGGGCGGTGTTGAAGGCCGCGGTGCCGTGCGGGTAGAGCTCGGTGCGCAGGGAGGACAGCGCGGCCGTCGTCATCGGAGCCCACATGAGGGCCTGCGAGGCCGACAGGACGAGGTAGGCGGCCAGGAGCGCGGTGACACTGGTGCCCTCGTCCACGCGGCTGAGGAACCACAGGGAGCCCGTCCAGATGACCGATCCGGGGATGGCCAGGGGCCGCGGTCCGTAGCGGTCGTAGACGCGTCCGCCGAGAGCCGAGACGAGGGCGATCAGGGCTCCGCCGGGGACCAGGAAGAGGCCGATCTGGAACGTCGTCAGGCCGACGACGTCGGTGAGGACCAGGGGCAGGACCATCGTGGTGCCGAAGCCAACCAGCGCGACGACGAGCATGACCAGCAGCGGCACGGTGAACGAGCGGGTGCGGAAGATCCTCATGTCGAGGAACGCGTTGTCGCTGCGCTGGAGCACGGTCTGCCGGCGGACGAAGACAGTGAGGGCGAGGAGCCCGATGACGATGGGGATGTAAGGCGGGACCGGTGCGTGGCCGGAGGCGGACTCGCCGATCGTGGACAGGCCGTAGACGAGGGCGCCGAACCCGACGGCGGACAGGGCGAGGGACAGCACATCCAGCCTGACCTGCTCGGGGCTGGTGATGTTGCGCAGTTTGGCGGCGCCCAGTGCCAGCGCGGCCAGGACGACGGGCAGAACCAGGATGAACAGCCACCGCCAGCTGAGCTGGGAGATCACTACGCCGGACACCGCCGGGCCGACCGCGGGTGCCACCGCGGTCAGACCGGTGACCAGCGCCATCGTCCGGCCTCGGCGGTGCGGGGGAACCAGGCGCATCGTCGTGGTCATCAGAAGGGGCACGAGGGCGGCCGTGCCGACCGCCTGGATGATGCGGCCGGTGAACAGCACACCGAATCCCGGGGCGACGGCGGCGATCGCCGTGCCCAGGGTGAACAGGGACAGTGAGCCGATGAAGATCGTGCGGAGGTTGAACCTCCGCAGCAGGAAGCCGGTGGCCGGGATGAGGATGGCCAGGGTCAGCAGATATCCCGTCGTGAGCCACTGTCCCGTGGTGGGAGTGATGCCGAGATCGCTGATCAGGGTGGGGAGCGCGACTCCCAGCAGCATCTCGTTCAGCAGGACGGTGAACGCGGAGACCATCAGGATCCCGATGACGAGAACGTCTCCGGAAGCCAGTTTGTCGTCGTGGCGGGTCGGTGGCGATGCGTCCGTGGCGGCCTGCACCGGAGTCTCGTCGGGGAACATGTGATCTCTTCCGTGTTGCTGTTGCTGTTGCTGTTGCTGGAGAGGGCGTGCGAAGGGCCGCGTGGGTTCGTCCATGCCGTCGGTGCACGCAGGTGGTGTCCGGCTGTACGTTCCGGGGCTGGCCAGGATCGCCGGGGAGCCGTCGCGTGGGGTCTGCCCGCCCTGGGCGGCGGCCGGGTCCCAGTGACCCGTCGACGCGGGACGCCTGTGTGCCGCGCCGGGCTGCCCTGGGAGTTACGGATGCCTGCCGAGACCAGCGGTAGCATCGGAACCGATAAGGAGATAGTCTCCGTTTCGTGAACGACGATACGGAGAGCGTCTCCACATTGTCAACGAGAGGTGCACGGACATGGGTGAGGCAGCCACCGGCGAGCGTCGGCAGCGGACGGACAAGCAGCGCAACCGCACGCACATCCTTGAGGTCGCGGAGGAGTTCTTCGCCGAGCAGGGCATCACCGGCTCCATGGACGCCATCGCCAAGCGGGCCGGTGTGGGCCCGGGCACCCTCTACCGGCACTTCCCCAACCGTGAGGCGCTGCTGGCTGCCTTGCTGCGGGCCCGCGACGAAGAACTGGAGGCCCGTCGCGACGCCATCCAGCGCGAGGTGACCGACTCCCGTGCCGCGCTGGCGCAGTGGCTTCAGGCGCTGGGCGAGTGGGTGACCGCCTTCGACGGCCTGCCCGACCCCCTGCGGGCCGCGCTGACCGAAGGCACGTCCCCTCTGGCGATCACCTGTCAGGGCTTCGTCACGACCACCGAGGATTTCCTGCACGCGGCCCAGCGCGACGGCGGTGCCCAGTCCTGGGTGCGGGGACGCGACCTGTTCCTCAGCACTCTGGCCACCGCCTGGGCACGCAGCGCCGCCATGGCCGACGAGTCGTCGCCCGACGCACTCGTTTCCCTCATGCGCACCGGGTGGGAAAAGCCCGCGACGGAAACAACCCCCGAGAGCGGCGAAAGCCCTGCGTAATCGCAGGCGGAGAGCAAGGAGAAAGAACATCAAGATCGGCATTCTGGGCGTAGGACACATCGGGAAGACCCTGACCCAGCAGCTGGCCGCGGCAGGACATCAGGTGAAAGTGGCCAACTCGCGCGGCCCGCACACGATCGAGGCCGATGTGCTGTCCACGGGCGGCCGCGCCGTAACGGCGGCAGAAGCCGCAGAGGACATCGACGTCGTGATCCTCTCGATTCCCCTGCACCGTCTTCCGCAGGTCACGCCGCTGATCGCAGATGTGCCGGCCGACACCGTCGTCATCGACACGTCGAACTACTACCCGGCGCGTGACAGCCGGATCGAGGCCATCGACGCCGGTCAGGTGGAGAGCCTGTGGGTCGCCGAGCAGCTGGGGCGGCCGATCGCCAAGGCGTGGAACGCGATCGGTTCCCATTCGTTCGCGGCCAAGGGCAGGCCCGCGGGAGGCCCGGACCGCATCGTCATCCCCGTCGCCGCCGACCGTGACCGGGACCGTCGGGTGGCCATGACGCTGGTCGAGGACACCGGGTTCGGCGCCTTCGACGCCGGGACGCTCGCGGACTCCTGGCGCCAGCAGCCCGGGGCGCCGTGCTACTGCACGGACCTCACCCATGAGGAGATGCCGGGGGCGCTGGCGGCAGCGGTGGCCGAGCGCCTGCCCAGGCGGCGCGACCTGGCCGTCGCCGCGATCCAGGAAAGGGTCGGGGACGCCACGACCAACCCCGACGCGGAGTACGGCGTCCGCCTGAACCGGGTCCTGTTCATGTGAGCCCCCGGGGCATGCGCCGTACCCGGACTCATGGTCGTCGTCGAGCGGTACACGCCCCGCCTATCTCACATGCCTTGGCCCCGGCGTCGACCGACGCCGGGGCCAAGGTCCACAGACAGCGCAAGGGGCTACGGCGCTGCCCGGACACGTGCTGTCAGAAGGTGCGCGCGGCCACCTTCACCCGCCGGGTCGTCCGCAGCGCCTCTTGCAGCTTGTCGACGGGCAGCGGTGCCGCGGGGGCCTGGAGCATGTGCTCGGCCGGCACGTCGGGATCTGCGAGGTAGATACGGGTGTAGGCGCCGGCCTCGGGCTCGAAGCGCCAGCTTTCGTCCAGGGTTCCGGCATCCACCGTGTCGAAGCCGAGTCGGCCGATCAGTTCTGCCGCCCGGGCCTTCGCGTCGGGGTCGTTGCCGGCGATGGGCAGGGCGCTGCGGTCCGGGGCTCCGGCGGGCCGGGCGAGCTGGGGGATGTGGTGGGCGAGGATATTGTTGAACGCCTTGACCAGCAGCGCGCCGGGCAGGAGCTGCTGCTCCAGTTCGGCCGTGGTCACCTCCTCGGAGTCGAGTTCGGTGATCCGGCCGTCGCGGTACGGGTAGTAGTTGCCGGTGTCCAGCACGGTCCTGCCCGTCAGCAGGCCGGCGGGCAGGTCACGGTACGCGGTCAGGGGAATGCTGAGCAGGGTCGCTTCCCCTGCGCGGGCGGTCTCCTCGATGGTGCCTGCCGTGGCGCGCGGCCCCAGCTCCTCGATGAGGTCGGTGAGGCTCTGGGGACCGCGTGAGTTGGCGATCACCACGTCGATGTCCGCAGCTACCGCCAGCCGTGCGACTGCGGACCCGATGTTGCCGCTTCCGATGATTCCCAGGGTCGGCATCGTTGCTCCTTGCTTCCTTCATGTGTGCCCGGGACCGGTCGGTTCGGGCGGTTTCGGTTCATTGCCTGCAGTGCGACGTGCCGGGTGGAGCAGGGCGTGCAGGCCGTCTCGTGCTGCGGGCCCGTGATCAAGGCCCGCTTTCGCCTTTCTCAATGTGCCGCAGGGTTACCGGATCAGTGCTGTGTGGGTGCCGAAGGAGCGCCGGTGATATGTGAGCGGTCTCAGGTATCCCTCGCCCGGCTCAGCGGCCATGACGCGGGCGAGCAGAATGGTGTGGTCCCCGGCGTCGACGCTGTCGGCCACCTCGGCGGCGATCCATGCGGCGGCATCCGGGAGCCGCGGCAGTTCCTCGCTCGGTGACCAGTCGATCCCGTCGAATTTGTCGGGGCCCGAGCGGGCGAAGACGGAGGCCAGGTCGGCCTGATGCGCGCCGAGGACGTTGAGGCCGAAGCGGCCGCCGCGCCGGATGACCGCCAGCAGATGCGAGCGTTCGTCCAGCGACACCAGCACCATGGGCGGCGTCAGGGACAGGGACGTGAAGGCGCTGACCGTGGTGCCGTGCGGGCGGTCACCGTCCAGGGCCGTGACCACGGCGACCGAAGACGCCACGGCGGCCATGACCTCGCGGAACGCCTGCTGCGCCGCGGCGCCGGATCGCAGAGAAGCACTCGTGGACATCACCGGGTCGCCGTGTCCGTGACGCGCGGGTCGAGCCCGTACCGCTCGCGGGCGTGGAGATGGTCGCGCAGCGTAGGGCCTTCGTAGTCGAGGTGGAACAGGCCGCGTTCCTGCAGGAGGGGAACGACCTGGTCGACGAAGGCGTCGACACCGTCGTGGTAGCCGTCGATGGCCAGGGAGAAGCCATCGCAGGCCCCGGCCTCGAACCACTGCTGCATGTGGTCGGCCACGTCGGTGGCGGTGCCGGCCACGACCGGGTGGTAGTCGATGACGCCGTGGGCGAGCACGTCGCGCAGGGTCCAGCCCTCCCGGGCCACCTCCAGAGCGCGGGCGGAGCGCGGGTCGTGCGGGCTGGGCACGGCGTCGGCCAGCTGGTCCGCGGTCAGCGGCTCGTCGATCTGCCCGTAACCGAGCGGCAGGCCGATCATTGCGCCGAGGTGGCGAACACGCTGGCGCAGGTCAACGGACTCGTCCAGGAACCGCCGCCGGTCGAGGGCTGCCCGGCGGGAGGCGGCGATGGCCGGCATGAAACCGGCGAACATCTTCACCTCGTCCGGATCGCGCCCGGCGCGCTTGGCGGCATCGCGGAGTGCCTGGCGCTGCGTCTGGCCGTCCTCAACGGTGTAGGGGTTGGCGTAGACGCCGTCGGCGTAGCGGCCGGCCAGCTCCAGGCCGTGTCCGCCGCCGCCCGCCTGGAAGATGACGGGCTGGCCCTGCTCGGAGGGCGGAATGGGCAGCGGACCGCGAGAGGCGACATGGCGGCCCTGGAGGCCGACCGGCTGGATCCTGTCCATGTCGGCGAACCGTTTGCCGTCCACATTCAGGACCCACGCGTCCTTCTCCCAGCTGCCCCACAGCGCCTGCACGATCTGCACGACCTCGTGGGCCCGCTCGTACTTCTCCGCCCGCGGCGGGACTGCGCGGCCGAAGTTCGCCGCAGCGGCGGGGTCGGATGTGGTGACCGCGTTCCAGCCGGCCCGGCCGTGGCTGATCACGTCCAAAGCCTTGAACTGGCGAGCGAGGTTGTAGGGCTCGTTGAAGGTGGTGGAGGCGGTGGAGACCAGCCCGATCCGCTCGGTCTCGCGCGCTATGGACGTCATCACCAGCAACGGGTCGATCGCGAAATGCGGGACCTGGTGTTCGAGGTCCACGTCCAGAACCGGAGTGTCCGCGAAGAACAACAGCTGGATCTTGCCTCGCTCAGCTGCCTGTGCGTACCGCACGAACTGGTCCATGTCCGTATAGCTGCGCAGGTTCGCCCCAGGAAGGCGCCACGCCCCGGGTTCAGCTCCGTAACCGCTGGTGAACTGCATGCACAGGAGCATCTGACTCAGCACGAGTAGCCCTTCCAGGCGAGACGATGAAACGGAGGGCATCTCCGATTGCCCGTCACGACAATACGGAGACGTCCTCCGCATTGTCAAAGAGGGTGCGCCGGGCAGGATAGGCGCAGACGGGATGCGGGAGCCTCAGGCGTGCAGGGGCGCGTGCGAGACAGCAAACCCCGACTCGGCCACCGCACCAGGGGACGCCAAGCCACGTGTGGAGTGGGCTATGCCGCGTCGAGGCGGTGAGGTTGCGCGGAGTTCGGCGTCTCCCCCGGGGGCGGGGGACCGCTCCACGACGCACCCACAAAAGCATCACTGCAAACCCCCAGGTCAAAGCCATTTGGGGGTCAACCTCGATACGCGAGAATCCGCGTTCGCCACACCGTCGCGAGGCGAACGCGACACGCAGAACGTCCGAACGTGCAGAGCGATTTCCGGAACCCCCACGACGGCCACTGCCTGACGGCCACCACGGCGGGTCACCGCGGATGGGGCCGCGCGGACGGGGCGGGCGCTTGGGCTTCGGCAGCCCCAGGAGGGCAGCGAAAAGTCCCACCCGGTTTTGCCCGCGTACTCACGGCTGTGCGGAACCACAGAGACCGTCCCGGCGTTCCAGCCAGCCAGGAGCGGGTAGGAGATGTCGAGCTTCTCGATGGCCAGCCCTGCTGAAGAGACGTCGCCGCACGCAGTGAAGTACCAGCGCTGTCCGAGGTCCGAAGCGCCGCAGTCCCCCAGGCAGACGTCAGCGCCGTTGGTGTCCAGGCACCGGCCGCTCTCCACGTTCCTGAACATCAGCCCGCTGTCGGCGGAAGTTCTCATCTGCCATCGCGCCGCGCTCCGGTCGTCGCAGTCACCCAAACCCGCTGCCCGGTTGGCCTTCTCGGTCAGGCACGCTTGGGTCCCGTAGTTGTAAAACCTCACCGGGTTGGTACCCCAGTCTCCGGCATGCGCCGGTACCGTCGTGCTCGCCGGTGTCGCCAGAAACGTGATGATGCCTGTTCTCTTCTTCGAGGTGATCCGTTCGACAAGGCCGTTACCGGCCGGGACGGCAGACTGAGCCGGGCGATGCCGGAGCGCGGTGGACACACCGGCCGTGCAAGCCCGGAGTGCTGGAGCTTCCGCGCGGCGCGACGGGAGACCGGAAGCCTCCGGCATCTCACCGGTGCGATCTTTCAACGCCCACGGAAGCCCACCAGGGCCAACGACTGCCGAGCGGGGCTCACTCATGCTCATCTCCCGCACCGCCGGCACCCCCATCTCTCCCTGCCTCAGGCCCGCCCTCCAGAGGCGGGTGTGACGCAGGTCTCGGGAACCCGACTCCGTGGGCCGACAGTTGACCGAGGTGACCACAACCATGCGCGCACGTATCCGAGCGGGGGATCCGCATGCCTTCGCGGAACTCTTCGACGAGTACGCCAGAACCGTCTACAACCACGCCTACCGGCTGACCGCCAACTGGGCGTCCGCCGAGGACATCGTCTCGGCGACCTTCACGGAGGCATGGCGCAGCCGCCTGCGCCTCGAGGCGGAAGGCGGCAGCGTGCGCCCGTGGCTTCTGGGCATCGCCACCAACCTTGTACGCGCCACATCACGCAGCGAGCGGCGATACAAGGCGGCCGCCGCGGCAGCAGCGGCCGCCGCCGGACTCAAAGGAGAGACGGCCGTCACCGATCACGCGGACGACGTCGCCGGCCGTCTGGACGACCGCCGGCGCCTGGCCGCCACCGTTCGCGCACTCGCAGGGCTGCGGCGCACCGAACGGGAAGTCCTGAGCCTCTGCCTGTGGCAGGGCCTGGACTACGCCACCGCCGCACAGACGCTGGGCATCCCGGTGGGCACGGTGCGTTCGAGGCTCTCCCGCGCCCGAACGAAGCTCAAGAAGCTCGCCGACACACAATTGCTCGCCGAATTCAGGGAACCCCGGCCGGTGAAACGGCAGACAAGAGGCAACCGCACGAACGCGGCCCGGTCCGCACAGGAAGGAACCCGGTGAACAGTCAGCCCCGTCCGCGCGAGTCCCGCCGCACGCCTGATGAACGGCACGAGGGCGAGCAGCTGCTCTTTCTCGGCGAAGCCGACCTCCCCGCAGGCCGCCACGCCTTTCACAGGGAAGAACTCATGACATTGATCCAGCAGGACACCCAGGCCGCAGCCGCTACCACGCCCGCTCCCCCCGCCGCTCCGGTCCGCCGCAGGCTCCTGCGCCCTCTGATCATCCTGCCCGCCGCCGCGTGCTCACTGGCCGTTCTCGCCGCAGGCGTTCTCACCCTCACCGGCAACAGCGACACCGGCAGGGAAGCGGTCGCCGGGCCGCCACTCACCACAGCAATCGGCAACAGCACCAGCGCGGGCCTTCCCCAGCTACTGAATCAGATCTCCCTCGCCTCCTCGAAGAACCCCCCGGTCCGCATCAGCGCGGGCCAGTACGTCTACATCGAGAGCAAGGTCGGCAGCACCTACGAGAAGACCGTCGGCGACAAGACCACCCTGGTCAGCGACGGCATCCACCGCCGCCAGATCTGGAACTCCACCGACGGCACCGAGGGCTGGCTCATCGACCCGGCCGTCTCCCCGCCCGGCGGCGAGAAGCTCGACCGCACCAATGAGAAGAACACCAGCGAACCGGCCTACCTCAACTCCCCGACCTACGACTACCTCAAGGCCCTGCCGACCGACCCCGACGCCCTCCTGAAGAAGATCTACAAGGAGACCAGGGGGAAGGGCAACAGCCCCGACCAGCAGGCCTTCACCACCATCGGCGACCTGCTCGGCGAGTCCCTGCCGCCCGCCGACCTGAGCACCGCCCTGTTCAAGGCCGCCGCCAAGATCCCCGGCGTCGTACAGGTCAAGGACGCCGTCGATGCCGTCGGCCGGCACGGAATCGCCGTCGCCCGCCTCGACGAGACCTCAGGCGCCCGCACCGAATGGGTCTTCGACGCCAAGACGTACACCTACCTCGGAGAGCGCACCATCCAGGTACGCCCCAACGGGGGCGACTCCGGCCTCATCACCCCTGGAACCGTCATCTACACCAAAGCTGTCACCCTGCGCCAGGCCGTCGACAACCTCAAGGAGGTCCCCGCCTCCGCCGTGTAGAGACCACACGAGCGCCGCTTGAGCCTGCCCCCATGGCATCAGGCCTCCCGCTACGAGCGTGGCCGACATGACTGTTCCCAGGCGATGCCTATTGGCGCCGCCTGGGAACGGGAGGACCGGAGCCGTCCGTCTGACGAGGGCCACGGGTGAGCGGGAGGTTCGGTCGTTGAGCCTCCCGCTTCGTTCCTGAACGTTTCCGCAGGGGTAAAACTGGTGAGGCGGGTGGGACTCGAACCCACAAGCGTGACGCCTCTCACCTGCGACGATGCCGGAACAACGGACGTAGCCACCCGTTTCTATGCGACTGCATCCCCCTCGATCCCGCTCGAACGGGGATCGGTTAGGCGTTCGCCACACAGCCCTCCACCACGGCCGCCCTCTGCATTTGAGCGGCAGAGGCAACTTTTCCACATATCGCCACTGGAGCGGCCCGGGCCAGAGGAGCCCTCCAACCTTCGCGACCGACGGCCCCCTCGGGCAGTCACGTTCCGTAGCGGACAGCCCAAACATTCGCTCACGCGGAGAATCCGAGGCCCCGGCGTCGAGCAAGGTCAGGCTGTGAAATCGGGTGCCCGGCATTGGCCTTCACGTTGTGTCCCAGCGTGCGCCCGCAGCGGGGCAAGCCGTTGAGGGTGCGGGCGAGCTCTTCACACCCCTCTCGGCCACCGAGTCTCGTCGAGTGTCGGGAGCGAGCCGAAACACGTCGAGGCAGCGGTCCTGGGTGCCGACGGTGAAGAAGTCGTCGTCCGTCAGCCTGCGGGCCTCGCCGACCACGGCGGGAGCGGCGTCCTACTGGACGGCGGAGAACGGGATGCGGATGACCTTTCCGGGTGAGGCCGAGCCAGGTGACGATCTGGCCCGGGAAGAACTGGAGCTTCAGCTCCTGCTTCGTGGTCCAGATCGATGCACGTCGCCCATCCGTCAGAGCTTCGACATCACAGGGGTTTCTTTGACCGATCGGTAACAAGTACCACCGCTCCGCGGTATGGTTTTCCCTGCGCTGAACTGCTAGGAGTGAGTAGACTATGAAACGTACGTCGGTAGAACTCTTCGCGGGCGGGGGCGGGCTGGTCCAGGCCAGCACGAACACCGGGTTCCGGCACGTGCTGCTCAACGAGTTCGCCAAGAGGGCGTGCGAGACGCTCGAGGGGAACCGCTTCGACGCGTATCCCGAAGGCGTTGACTCCGAGGTGCTGGTCAAGGTGCTGCGTGAGATCGACAAGCAGCGAGCCACTGGAGTCGGGAGCGAGGGCCCCGACGAGAAGCCGCTCTACCCACCTCTGGTTACCGGTGACGTCCGCAAGCTGGACATGACGTTCCTCAAGGACCGCAAAGTCGATCTCCTGGCGGGAGGTCCTCCGTGCCAACCGTTCAGTCTTGGTGGGATCGCGAAGGGCGACGAGGATGAGCGGAACATGTTCCCGGAGATGTTCCGGGCCGTTCGCGAGATCCGCCCCAAGGCCGTTGTCTGCGAGAACGTCCGAGGACTTCTTCGCCCGTCCTTCAGGCCCTACTTCGAGTACATCAAGCGCGAGCTCACTCTGCCGTTCGTGCGGCGTCGAGAGGGCACTTCGTGGCAGAAGCACGACCAGGCTTTGCGCGATCGGATCGAGGCCAAGGACACCGATCCGGCGGAGACCTACGTGGTCACTCAACATGAGGTGAACGCGGCCGACTACGGAGTGCCGCAGATCCGTAACCGCGTCATCCTCCTTGCGTTTCGCGCTGACCTGGGCGTGGATCCTGGTCTGGTCAAGCGTGCTGTCGCGCGTACCCACTCCCATGCGGCCCTCGCGCGAGCGATCCTCGACGGCCCCTACTGGAGCCGTCACGAGGCGGAGGGCGCCAAGATTCCGCAGCGGGTCATCGACCTGGTGAAGACGCGCTACGAGAACGAGCAGCTGACGTTCGAGAGCGGGGATGAGGAGCTCCAGCCATGGCTCACCCTTCGGGACGCGGTACTGGGGCTACCCAAGATCAACCCTCGCGCGCTGGACAAGACGACTGAGCAAGGTGGTTTCCCTGACCACATCGGGTGGCCCGGTGCGAGGATCTACCACGGGCACACTCCTAACGAACTCGACAGGCCAGCCAAGACCGTCAAGGCTGGAGTGCATGGTGTCCCCGGCGGCGAGTCGGTAATGCAGCTCGACAACCTGGTGCGCGACGAGAACACGGGCCTGATGCGCCCCGAGCACCGGTACATGACCGTGCGCGAGGCCGCCCGGGTCATGACGTTCGGCGACCAGTGGAGCATGGCTGGTCCGCGCGGTGAACGGATGCGGCAGCTCGGCAACGCGGTTCCCGTGAAACTGGGCGAGGTCTTCACCAGCGCTGTCGCGAAGGCCCTCGACGACGCGGAGCGCCGTTCGTGAAAGACGCCACCGCGTCCCGGCAAGAGGGCTGGAAGGACAAGCCGCCGCCCGAGAGCGCATGGCGAGGGCGTCAGGGACGTACCAGGAAGACGATCACCGCGGAGCAAGATCGCGCTGCTGGGGGTCGCGAGGAACGCTACGTCAGGCGGAAGGACGGCGAATACGCGCTGGGCTCGATCACGTTGAAGGTGTTGCCCAGCACTCGCCGTATCCGGGCCTATCTCCGATGGTCGGAGGATGGCCGTTCACCCACTCTGTATGTCGGTGAGGTCGAACACCTGACGCGAGTGGCGAATCTCGAGCAGGCATGGAAGATCGCCCAGAACCGGGGCATGGTCGAGAAGCGTCCCGTCCCCGAAGGATCGTGGGCGTCTTCATCCGCCACACGGTCGGTGATGCGCGGGAACCGCGGTCGCGATACGGCGCCTGAACTGCGGATCCGCTCGTTGCTGCACCAAGAGGGCCTGCGCTATCGCGTCTCCGCTCGACCGCTACCCGGCGTGAGGCGAACCGCTGACCTGGTCTTCAGCCGGGCCCGCGTCGCCGTCTTCGTTGACGGGTGCTTCTGGCACGGCTGCGCTGACCACTGCCGGCCCGCCCGGACGAACAGCGACTTCTGGCGCACCAAGATCGAAGGGAATCGAGCCAGAGACGCCCAGACCGACCAGATTCTGGCGGACGCGGGATGGCGCGCCATCAGAATTTGGGAGCATGAGGATCCTGTGCGAGCGGCACGCCGGGTCGCCGCGGCCGTTCGCGGCTTTGCGGTACAGGACGATCACAGCGTCCCGTGACGCAAGAGGTCGTCGATCGCGTCTGCGGCGCGGCGGAGGACGATGCGACCGTCTCCGTCGCTGAACGCGACCAAGCCCTCCCCGACGTTGAGGTCGGCCTCGGCCAGCAGCCCAACGGCAGTTCGACGCGTCCATCGGACTCTACGGATACCTCGGCGGGTTCACGGATCACGGGGCAAGTCTCCCAAGAGCCGCCTACGTCCACCACCAGACCTGCTGATCCGCGGTGCGGATTGCACTTGCGATGATCCTTTTGTCGCACCGTGAGACGCGCCCTCGTTCTCTCAAGTTGGTTCATTGGAACGAAACTTGGCGCGCGTTGTCAGTCGCACCCTCTAGTGTCTTCATCACGCGTACGGCTCCTCCGAGCCACGCGCCGAAATGCGGCCCGCGGTAGGGCCTCCTTCGGCGTGCCTACGCGAGACGATGACAGGGGGTCCGCCCACCAATGAAGATCACTCCTTCCGCGCGTGTGCTGCGCATGCTCGGTGAGATCGAGTTCGACGAGTGGCAGTGCATCGCGGAGTTGATCGACAACGCCTTCGACGACTTCACCGAAATCCATCGCTCCGGAACCCCTTGGGCGGGCGGGTACCGGGTGAGCGTCGAGCTCCCCGACTCGGCCCAGGGCCAGCTCGTGATCACCGACACGGGACGTGGCATGACGTATGACCGGCTGGAGCGGGCCGTACGGGCCGGCTGGTCGGGCAACGACATGCACGACAAGCTCGGCCTCTTCGGCATGGGGTTCAACGTCTCGACGGCGCGGCTCGGCAAGCGCACGCGCGTCCTGACCACTCGCCAGGGCGACACCGAGTGGATCGGCGTGGAGATCGACCTCGACCGCATCGGAGACGACTTCGAGGCCGAGGACATCACGGAGCCGAAGGCCGATCCAAACGAGCACGGCACCCGCATCGTCATCAGCCGCCTGCACCCCACGCGCGCTGCGTGGCTGCGGAAGAACGGCTCGGCTCTTCGCAACATCCTGGGGCAGGTCTACTCCTGGCTGCTCCTGGAGCGTCCGTTCGAGCTGTGGATCGGCGGCTTCCAGGTGAAGCCCGTTCGGCACTGCCGCTGGGGGGAAGATCGCTCGGTTCTCTACAACAACAAGGAGCGCATCCCCGCCTACATCGAGATCGACCAGAAGCTGGAGAACGGTCTCGCCTGCGGCGACTGCGGTCAGTGGCAGCTCACAGATCGTGACACCTGTGAGGACTGCGGGAGCAACCGGCTCACCGAACGCGAGCGCCGCGTGCACGGGTGGCTCGGCATTCAGCGGTACATGCACAAGAACGACTACGGGATCGACTTCCTGCGCAACGGCCGCAAGATCCTGCGCTGGGACAAGCAGCTGTTCACCTGGCGCAACCCCGACGGGGCGGCGGGCAACGAGGAGCCGGAGTATCCGGTGGACCTCGCCCATCAGGGCGGCCGCATCATCGGAGAGATCCACCTCGACCACGTTCCGGTCACGTATCAGAAGGACGCCTTCGAGTACGGGGACCGCAGTTGGCGCTCGGCGGTCGAGATCGTGAGGGGAGTCGCGCCGCTGCTGCCTCGACGCGCGGCGGACATGGGTTACGAGGAGAACGGCAGCCCGCTCGCCCTCCTCTTCAAGGCTTTCCGTCGTAACGACGCCGGTCGCCGCTACCTGGTCCCGGGTGACGGACGCAAGCCGATTCACGACGACACCCGCCGGTGGGGACAGGAGTTCCGCCGGGGCAACCCCGACTACCAGACGGACGAGCGCTGGTGGCAGGCGGTCGAGGATCACGAGGCCGCCAAGAGCAGGGGCAAGAACGCGAAGGCGGCCGCCGTTACCCCGGGGAGGCCCGACGAGGCGGCGGTGTTGGAAGCCCTTGGCTTCGGTGAAACGGAAGCCGGCGAGCCGAGCACTCCCGCGAGCGATGAGGACGCGTCGAAGCACGCCACCGAAGCGCAGTCGCCGAAGGACCTCGGCGGCTCCGCTCCCTCCGCGCCGGCCTCGGAGCAGCGTCCGGAGACCAGGCAGGAGCGTGTCACGCGCTACATGGATAGCTCCACCACCTACCCGGCGCTCAGCCGCTCCTTCGGCCACCCGCGCGTCGGCTTCGTCGAGGTCGAGACGCGTCAGCTGACGGCCGGCGGCCTGACCGACGAGAACCTGCATCGCACCCCCGTTCTACTCGATCAGCGCGCTGGCAATAGCCTTGTAGCGTTCCTCGACCTCGATCACCCGATCTTCCAGAAGTTCGGCGCGGATCCGGCCGACCTGCTGCTCGCCGAAGTCGCGGTGCTGCTAAGGGTGCGGGCGGAGACAGAGTGGAGCCACTCCGAACTCATCGCGGCGATCCGGGCCGAGTCGCTGCCCGCCACCGCCCTGGACGCCCAGTTGATCAGCGCCGAGGCGCAGGAACTCCTTGCCGAGATCCGCCACCGCATGGTGGCGGAGCTGGACCGCACCGGTGAGGCGGAGAAGGCGTATCACTTCCTCTCGCCGGACGAACTCACCGCGACCGAGCACGCAATGATCGCCAACGGCAAGGTAACCCGTACGGCCGACCTCGGTACGAACGGTGAGTTCCTGCTCCACGTGCCGGCACTGTTCCTGGTCCGTCTCGTCGAGTCGCTGCCGTCGGCGTTCATGGACAACCGCGTCTTCCAGGGTGTCTATGAGGGCGTCGCCTCCGCCTCCGCGCGGCGGCTCAGCCTGGCTCGCACCGTCGGTTACCTCTCCGACGTAGCGACGCAGGCGACCTTCGCAGGGGCCAGCCTCCCGAATCAGCTGCTGCGCACGAGGCTGAGTATCCGCCTGCTGGCCGACGACCTCGCGGAGGAGAAGTGACCGCCGTCTTCCTCACGGCGGAGGAGCTGTTGAGGGGAGGGCCCGCAGGTCTCACACATGCCACGGAGCGGGCCCTCTGGCACCTCGGCTTCAACGACGTGCGCGTCATCGACGGAGCTGGCGACCACGGCGCGGACCTTCTGGCCGTACGTGGGCGGGAGCAGTGGGTCTTCCAGTGCAAGTGGAAGTCGGGCGGAAAGGTCGACCGCAGTGGCGTGGACGACCTGGAGCGAGCCCACGCGCGCTACCGCGCGGACAAGGCCGTCCTCGTGACCAACACCGATATCAACGCGGTGGCGGCTGCCCGCAGCGCGGCACTCAACGGTGTCGGCGTGCCCATCAGCCTGTGGCATGGGGCGACCCTGGGATCCATTGGTGACCAGATGCCTGAGACGGTTCCCGCGAAGTACGCGCTGCGCCCCTATCAGGCGGAGGCGGCCGAGGCGGTGATCCGTGACCTCGACGCGAACGGCACCGCCCTGCTCGTACTAGCGACAGGACTCGGCAAGACGGTGGTGGGCGGAGAGATCATCGGTCGTCATCTCAGGGTCAACCCGGACGCCAAGATCCTAGTCGTCGCCCATATGAAGGATCTCGTCGCGCAGCTTGAGAAGGCGATGTGGCGGCACATCCCCAAGTCGGTTCCCACGCGCCTACTCACGGGGGATAGTCGGCCCGAGAGCCTCGACGGAGTCGTCGTCGGAACCGTCGAGTCCGTCTTGAGTGCCGTACGTGTGGGCTATCAGCCGGATGTGATCATGATCGATGAAACCCATCACGTGGCCGAGACCGGCAGGTTTGCGGAATTGCTCGATCTGTGTGGGGATGCTGAGCAGTTCGGGGTGACGGCGACGCCCTGGCGTGGCGACAAGTTTGACATCACTTCTCGCTTCGGGTACCCGAGCTTCAAGATGGGCATCGCGGAAGGCATGGCCGCCGGTTACCTGTCGGCCGTCGACTATCGGCTGTACGTCGACAATGTCGACTGGGACGTGGTCAGAGACGCCAGCGTGCACGGCCAGTCGATCAAGGACCTCAACAAGTCTCTGTTTCTGCCGCAACGCGACGAGGAGATCGTCGAGCACTTCCGCGAGGCGTGGCGAACGACGGTCGACCCGAGGGCCATCGTCTTCTGTCAAACCATCGAACACGCCGAGCACATGGCCCGGTTGTTCGCCGCATCCGACTCGGCGTGGTCCAACGCGTCCTTCCTCCACAGCGCGCTCCCGCGGCAGCGGCGACAGGTCCTACTCAACGAGTTTCGGCTCGGCCGGGTGCCAGTGATCACGTGCGTCGATGTCTTCAACGAAGGGGTGGATGTTCCGGACGTCAACCTCATCGCTTTTCTGCGGGTCACGCACAGCCGGCGAATCTTCGTCCAGCAACTCGGGCGCGGGCTTCGGCTCAGCCCCGGCAAGGAAGCCCTGCGGGTACTCGACTTCGTGACCGACATCCGGAGGGTGGCGGCGACCCTGGAACTCCGGCGATCGCTTGAGGCGCAGGAAGTCCAGGAGAGCGAACACCTGCGCGTACGTCTGCCGTACGCCTCCCGAATCCAGTTCAGCGACGAGACCGTCGGGTCCCTGATGGACCACTGGATCCAGGACGCGGCGGACCTTGAAACCCAGGCGGACGAGGTCCGTCTGCAGTTCCCTTTGACGAGAGGAATCGAATGAGCAACTACGCGATCCCCACGGACCTCGAAGAAGAAGTCGTGCGCCTCCTCTACAAGCGGATGGCCGACCTCAACTGGATCTACCTGCCGGATGCCGACCGCACCCGTCACTACGTGGCGTGGACGTCCGACCCGGCGATCGGAGGACGGCTTCTGCCCTTCATCGGGAAGACCGAGAAGATCCGGCCGTGGCTCAAGGACAGGCCCATGAAGGAGTACGTCCGGGCCACCTACGGAGTGGGTAAGTGGGCCCCGCTCGTGGCCAAGCCCTCTACCCCGGTCAGCGAGCTCGTTGTGCGGGCGCTCGGTCCCGGTTGGGAAGTCGACCTCGAGACACTCGCCATCAAGCCGCTCTGCGTGAAGATTCGCTACGAGGACGACGAGGAGACGGAGCAGCGGTTCGCCTGGGCTCCGATGCGCGACTTCAAGCACCTCGCGTGGGCGGCCGTCGCGGCACAGGCTGGCGGCGACGCGTTGCCCTGGGTCATCTGCACGGTGGATTCCTTCGTTCGGAAGATCACCCCGGAGCAGAAGGCGATCAATCAACGGATCGCACACCGGCTCGGACTGATCAGCGCGCATGTCACCGATGACTGACGGGGACGGCGCGAAGACCGGGGTTGTCGACGACTGGCTTGGCGCCGCTTGGCTCGTTCTACCTCCCCGGTCACGGCGCATCGTCGAAGACCGGGCCCGTGGAGAATCGCTTGGGAGTATCGGTCAGCAGCATGAGATGAGTGGCGAAAGGGCTCGTCAGTTGCTGGTGGAGGCACAGGAGCGCCTCTCCTGCTACGCAGACGCTTTCGTCCCTGACTGGCGCGATCGGCTCGTGGCTCTGACCGTCAGTCCGGCGGTACCCGAGTCCAAACTGGCCGCAGCGCTGGGCGTACGCGAACACGTCAGTGTGGGGCTTCTCGTCCAGGCTACGGGGGCTGAGCCTCCGTTGACCTGGGCTGGTCGTCTGCATGGCTGGTGGACGCGTAATCCGACCGCCTTGGAGGTTCTGCTGCGAGGCGGAGTGGAGGAGGCGCCGCTGCGTGGGGAGGATGTCGCGGTGACCTTCGCGTCCGCCGGTGTGCCGGACGATGTTCCGCTGTTGGAGCTGCTTGGGCACTCGAAGAGTCCCCTTGTGCCTGGCCTCGAGGGATCTTGGCTACGTCGTCGAGCCCGCGGTAGGGACGCGGCCTACCTCTACCTACTGGCGAATGGCGAGCCCTGCCCAGCTGAGGAGCTGCTCGAACCGACTGGGATCAAGCGGAGGGCCGCCGTCGTCGAAGCGCTCAGGCGCGACGAGAGGTTCGTCCAGCTCCGGCTGGAGGGAAAGTGGGCCCTGGCCGAATGGCCACATTTGAACGTGACTCCGTACGCGAACGCCGTGGACGCCTTCGTCGCCGTGCTGACCGAACTGGGGCCGTTACCGAAGGACGCCCTGTTCGTCAAGGTCGGCGAGCGGTACCCCGTCACGCTGTGGCGCCTCCAGCAGTGCCTGCTGGACGACCGGGTGGGCATGACTGGAGACGGATCAATCGATCTTGTCGCGCGTGGAGCCACTCCGATCGAAGAGAGAGAGCCGGCGCAGCCAGCCACGATGGCCGCCGACTCTGCCGGAAACGTGCTCGGGGTCCGGCTCACGGTGGATAAGGACATCCTCCGCGGCAGCGGCGTCGTCGTCAGTAGCTGGCTTACATGGCAGCTCGGAATGCGGCAGGCTCCCATGGTCAGAACATTCTCCGTGGCTGGTCATCCGACGCCGATCACCCTTAAGCGGGCGACGAGTGCGGCCCAGCTCTCCAGCCTGCGGGTGCTGGCGAAGGAGAACGGAATGGTCGGGGGCTGCGAGTTCGTACTTTTCCTCCGCACGGACGACTCGACCGCCCGCATCGAGCACATCTGTGCCCGACAGTACTGCCGGGCAGTGGCGGCCCCTGCGCAGGTGACGTGAGGCTAGTGTTCTGCGCCAGAGATTCGTTGGCAGAAGCGGGGCCGCTCCAGGGCTTCCTGGATGACCTCGCCGCGCATCCCTCCACGGGTGAGTTTCCCGACTGCGCCGAGATCGGTCAGGGCGTCACGCCAGGCGAAGCTCTTGCGGTAGGGCCCGGCGTTGTCCGTCAGGACGCACTCGATACGGTCAATGCCGTGTGCGGTGAAGAAGGCTGCGGCCCGGTGCAGCAAACCGGCGCAGGTGGCAGCCTTCTCATCTGCGTGGTTCTCGCTGTAAGCGAGGCGGGTGTGGTCGTCAACGGCGGAGTGGGCGCAGTCGAGGCCCATCCTCTTGCGGGTGGTGCGGCCAGCCTGACGGCCCAAGGCCTTGTGGCCACCACCGTCGGGGATCCGGCCGAGCTTCTTGACGTCCACGTGGATCAGCTCACCGGGGCGGTCACGTTCGTAGCGGCGGATGACCTGTCAGGTGGGCCGGTCCAGGAAGACCAGGCGGTTCAGTTCGTGGCGGACCAGGATGCGGTGCACGGTCGAGGCGGGCAGGCCCAGGACCGGGCCGACGCAGGCGGGGCCGAGCTTGCGCTCCTGCCGCAGACGTCATACCCAGGCCTCGACCGTGCCCGTCGTGCGATGCGGTGTCGTGCGCGGACGGCTGGAGCAGTCCGGCAGTCCTTGCTCGCCTTCGACCCGCCGGCGGCGCACCCACTTGTGAGCCGTGGCGCGTGATAACGCCCATCTCCGCGGCCACGTGCGCCACGGGCGACCTGTGCGGAGACATTCGACCAGTAGCCGCCTGCCGTGAACGGTCAGCCGGGCACTACGGCGGGACACGAAGACCTCCGTGCGGTGAAGACTCGGCACCTGCACCACACCGGAGGTCTTCGCCATGATCAAACCCGGCCGGTGTAAACAACGCTCGTGATCAATACGCCTAGTCCCTGTCGGAAGGTTCGCTCCCAGCCTCTCCGCTGTCTCTGGTCTGCCACAGGCTGCCCCCTTCGTACTTGCTCCGGAGCAGGGGAATCACAGCGCTGGGAATGCGGAATCCCTTCGCCCAGGAAGGGTCGACGGCGTGACCGTAGACGGTGGTCAGCAGGAAGGGCTCCCCACCCGTCAGCACTCCTACCGCCTGCAAATCCCTCGACAGGGTGCCGATCGGTTGGGTGAAGCCGCGGAGTCTGCGTGTCTCGTCATAGCCGGCAAGCTCGTACACCGCCTCCCTGTCCACAAACCCGCCGTTCGCCGCAGCTGCAACGATCGCTTTGACTCGGGATGGGTAGCGCCTCATCAACTCGTCCATGAACACCGCCAGCGACTCCGCCGTCCAGGCCCCCTCTTCGAAGTCTTCGGCGGCCGATGCCTCACCCAGTTGCTCGAGGTCGCGGACCGAGCCTTCGTCCACGTTCAGTTCGAGGAGTTCCTCGGCCCAGCGGAGCAGTTCGCTTGGAGTGAGCATGTAGAGGTCTACCCGGGCGTGCTCCCGCAGTTCCAGGAGGAGTTCGGCACGGGGGCGTGGCGGGATGTCGTATCCGCGGCTGGTCCACCAGTCCTTCTTCACGTCCCCGGTGACCAGCAGAACGTCGCGCCCACGGTGCCGGGCCTCCGCCATGAGCTGGACCCACAGAAGGTAATCACCGGCAGCCAGCTCAGGTTCCTTGGTGCGGAAGTCCTCGTGTCCCGGCGGTATCCCCTCATCGGCGCGCTCCTGTGCCTCTTTCACGGCCTTGTCGTACTCGTCCGGCGGCAGCGGCTCGCCGATCCGCCCGTGCAAAAGCGGTTCAAGGACGTTGAGCACCGGGTCGGTGTGCGTGGTGGCTGTTTCCTTGAGCGCGTCGCACTCCGCCTGTGCCCGGATGAACATTTTGAGGCTGTCGGCCGCTTTGGTGAGTTCGGTCAGGTCTTGGTCAGTCCGCTGCGCAGCCTCTTCGTCGTCCTTGAGCTGAACGGCGGTCAGCCAGGTGGTCACTGCTGTCCGGGCCGCCTTGACCGCCTTGTCGAGTGCGGTGCCCGCTTCATTGGCCTTGGTCGCGTGGTGATGGCGTACGGTCGCCGACTCGCGGTTGCGCCAGAACTCCGTGAGCACCTGGTGTGGGATCCACAGTCGCTCGCGGAGCCTGGCGAGGGCGGCAAGCATGTCCCGGCGGGTGCTCTCGTTCGAGCGGTAGAGATTGAGCAGCACATTGGTGTCGAGCACCACCAGACCGGAATCGAAGATCCGCTCATAGTCAGAGCGAAGTGGGCTCCGGTGGGCCTCGTCGCAGTCAAAAATGCCCCGGCCCTGCGGCTGGTCGGATGTGGCGTGCGGTGCCGCCATGAAACGCCCCCTGGAATCGCGATGCGTACCAGCATCCCCGGCTGGGTGCGCGGGGAAAGTCTTACAGGGCCGCGCTCTGGGGCGCAGGTACTTTCGTCTCACGCGGGCAACAGGCTGAGGGCAGTGAGCCAGCCTCTCACGGCGACCCACTTGGACATCGTCAGGCGCGCACGTCCCGCTGCTGCACTTCCTTGAGGACCGCCGCCACCGTGGCGAAGTCGTTGTCGACGTGGAGCACGGTGTGGCCGTGATGAACCGCGGTCGCACACACCAGAAGATCGATGGGCCCGGCGGCTCGGTGCTGTCCCTGCTGGGTGAGCTTGTACTGCGCGGTATCGACCCAGCGCCACGCGTTCTTGGGAACTGGCGAGGACTGGCAGAGAGCATCCACCTCTTCGGCCAACTCGTCGCGGTGGGCCGGGCTGGTGGCCGAGTAGAGGAACTCCGCCCTCGTGGGCTCGCAGATGTGGAACACGCCCGCGGCGATGTGCCCTTCCCAGGGCAGCAACGCCCCCGGCGTGCGAAAGAGGTGCCAGAGCGCGGAGGTGTCGAGGAGGTACGTGATCACTCGAAGGCTGCCCGCCGGGCGCGCTTGGAAGCCGCATGCGCCGCAGCCGCGGCCTCGAACTCGCCCCGCTCACCCCGCGCGACCAGCTTTTCGGCAGCCTCCAACCGCTTGATGCGCGCCACGTAGTCCCGCAGAGCCCCGTTGACCGTCTCTTTCTTCGTCGAGACACCCATGAGCCGCATCGCCTCGGCCAGCGCCTCGTCATCGAGATCGACCTGGGTAACAGACATACCAGCCACCCCTCACCGAGAGTCCGTGATGTACATAACCACGATACATCACCAACATTCCCTTGCGCGGGCCATCACGCACGAGGCAGACGCGACCCGATCGCCGACAGACTCCCGCAAGCCACAGTCACGGGCGCCACACCCCTGGCCTGGCCGCAACCCGAAAAGCGGGACCACTTCGCCGGGGAACCATGGGTACGGATGCTCGGTGCAGGTGAACCCCTCACGGGAGGGCCGTGGGACCGTTCTTAACGCTCCCACGGACGCTTCGCCGCAAAAGCCCAGGTCACAGCCGTTCACGGCTCGGCTTCGATGCACGAAGGCTCACGTTCGCCACACCCCGCGAGGCGTCCGCTGCACGCAAAACACCCCGGAAAAGAGCGTTTCCCCAGGTCAGAACGATTCTGCCTGGGCTTTCATGGTGGGGCGGGTGGGACTCGAACCCACGGCCGACGGATTATGAGTCCGCTGCTCTAACCGGCTGAGCTACCGCCCCGTTACGGCGTGGCGCGTACATGTGTGCGCGCCGTCTGCCGCAGCATAGCCGGTCATACGATCTCTTGCTGCGGTTGGTCGCCTTCGCGTGACCATGAAGACAGCCCTGCGTGCTGCCCGGTTCCGGCCGCCGGGAAGTCGCCCCGAAGGAGTCGCCCGAGGGTCCGCGAGGGCCTTCGCGGGGCACGCGAAAAAGGACCCCGAAGGGTCCTCTTCCGTTCCGCTCCCCCGACTGGACTCGAACCAGTAACCCTCCGGTTAACAGCCGAATGCTCTGCCAATTGAGCTACAGGGGATCGCGCTCCCCCGACTGGACTCGAACCAGTAACCTGCCGGTTAACAGCCGGCTGCTCTGCCAATTGAGCTACAGGGGATTGCTGCGTTGCCTCGAATCGTACCTGCCTGGCGGCTGCCGGGCGGCGGACGTTCGCTGCGACACATACATTAGCGCAAGCAGGGGGGTGCTCCGCCAATCGGTATCGCCCGGGGTGATCTCCGGTGTGCGTGGGTAGGCGGGCAGCACATGTCGCACAGAGCGAAGGAAGGGTGGCAGCCATGCGGTACCGGCTCACGTTCATCGCCGGAGTGGCCCTCGGATACGTGCTCGGCACGCGAGCCGGGCGCGAGCGTTACGAGCAGCTGAAGAAGTCCGCGCAGCGGCTCTCCGAGAATCCCGCCGTGCGCAACGCGGCGGAGTCGGCCGCGCAGGGCGGCCGGGAGTTCGCGGGCAAGGCGTACCACTCGGTCAGCGAGAAGGTGGGGGACAAGGTGCCCGTCTCCGTCTCGGACCGGGTGCGTTCGCTGCGGGAGCGCAGTGGCCACAACGGTCACACCGGCAGCGACGACTGGGGCACGACGAACACCTGACCAGGGCCCGTACCGGGTGCCGGACGGCGCCCGGTACGGAATGGTCCGCGGGTGCGGCAGAATCTGGGTATGGGCATAGTCGCCGGCTTGGACAGTTCATCCGCCTTCACACACATCGTCGTCTGCGACACGGACACGGGTGAGGTGCTGCGGCAGGGGTACGCCGCGCATCCCATCGAGGCCAAGTCCTCCGAGGTGGATCCGCAGGCCTGGCTGCTCTCACTCGGTGAGGCGGCCTCCGGTGGGGTGCTCGAAGGTGTGCAGGCCATCGGTGTGTCCGCGCAGCAGCACGGCCTGGTGCCGCTGGACCGCCAGGGCAATCTCGTACGTCCCGCGCTGCTCGGCAACGACCGGCGGGCGCAGGTCGCCGCGGCCGATCTGATCGACGGGCTCGGCGGGCGGCAGGCCTGGGCCGAGGCCGTCGGGTCCGTGCCGCAGGCCACGCAGCCGGTGTCGAAGCTGCGCTGGCTGGCCAAAACCGAGCCGGAGAACGCGCAGCGCGTCGCCGCCGTCATGCAGCCGCACGACTGGCTGGTGTGGCAGCTGCTCGGCCGGCCGGTCCGCCGGACGACCGACCGCGGTGCCGCTTCCGGCACCGGCTACTGGTCGGCGGGCTCCGGCTCCTACCGGCCCGACCTCGTGGAGCTCGCGCTCGGCCATCAGGCCGCGCTGCCCGAGGTGCTGGGCCCGGCCGACGCCGCCGGGACGACGCCCGAGGGGCTGCTGATCTCGGCGGGCACCGGCGAGACGATGGCCGCGGCTTTCGGGCTCGGGGTCGCGGTCGGGGACGCCGTGGTGTCGCTGGGCGCCTCGGGTTCGGTGATGGCCGTGCACCACGAGGCGCTGGCCGACCCGAGCGGGATGATCACCTCGTTCGCCGACGCGACGGGGATGCACCTGCCTGTGGTCCACACGTCGAACGCGGTGCGCGCGCTGCGCGGCACCGCGGAGATGCTGGGCCTGGACGATCTGGACGAGCTGTCCGCACTGGCGCTGAAGTCGACCCCGGGTGCCTCCGGGCTCGTGCTGCTGCCGTACCTGGAGGGCGAGCGCACCCCGCAACTGCCGCACACCGCGGGGACGCTGAGCGGACTGCGGCGCGAGTCGATGAAGCCCGAGCATCTGGCGCGGGCGGCCTTCGAGGGGATGCTGTGCTCGCTGGCCGACGCGCTGGACGTGCTGCGCGGCCGGGGCGTGGAGGTGCGGCGGGTGTTCCTGCTGGGCGCGGCGGCGGAGCTGCCGGCCGTGCGGGCGCTGGCGCCCGCGGTGTTCGGTACGCAGGTCGTCGTACCGCAGCCGGCGCAGTACGCGGCGGTGGGCGCGGCCCGGCAGGCTGCCTGGGCGCTCGGGGTGTCGCAGGGGTCGCTCGACCCGCGTACTCCCCCGGCCTGGCAGGGGGCGGCGGCGCAGGTGCTGGAGCCGGGCGAGGAGCTGACGGTGGGCCGGGCGGTGCGCCAGCAGTACGGGGCGACCCGGGACCAGATCCATCCCGGGGCGTTCGGCGGCTCGGCCTGAGGGTCGCGGGGCACGGGCCCCGGAAACTTCCGGGCCGGGACCCCGCGGTCAGGGGCCGAGGGCCTACGGTCCGGGGTCGGGGTCCTGCGGTCCCGGGGTCGGGGTCCTGCGGTCCCGGGGTCGGGGTCCTGCGGACCCGGGGTCGGGGTCCTGCGGACCGGTCTTTTCTTGACCCGGGCTTGAGGAAAAACGTTGGAAGTCCTGGTGCGGCGTACCGGAGGATGGACCGGCCTCTGCCCTTCGCCGACTCCGAGAGAACCGCGTGCTCATAAAACTCCTGCGGACCTATCTCGGTCCGTACAGAAGACCGATCCTGCTGCTGGTGCTGCTCCAGCTCCTGCAGACCTGCGCCACGCTCTATCTGCCCAGCCTCAACGCCGACATCATCGACAACGGTGTCGTGAAGGGGGACACGGGCTACATCCTGGAGTTCGGCGGCGTGATGATCGTCGTCAGCCTCGCCCAGGTCCTCTGCAACGTCGGCGCCGTCTACTACGGCGCCCGGACCGCCTCCGCGCTGGGGCGTGACGTACGCGCGTCGGTCTTCGACCGGGTGCAGTCTTTCTCCGCACGTGAGTTCGGCCGCTTCGGTGCTCCGTCGCTGATCACCCGTACGACCAATGACGTGCAGCAGGTCCAGATGCTCGTCCTGATGGCGTTCACCCTGATGGTCTCGGCGCCGATCATGTGCGTCGGCGGCATCATCATGGCGCTCGGCCAGGACGTGCCGCTGTCCGCGGTGCTGCTGGCCGTGGTGCCGGTGCTCGGCATCGCGGTGAGCCTCATCGTCAGGAGGATGCGACCGCTGTTCCGCACGATGCAGGAGCGGCTCGACACGGTGAACCGGGTGCTGCGCGAGCAGATCACCGGCAACCGGGTCATCCGGGCCTTCGTCCGTGACGGTTACGAGGAGGAGCGCTTCCGGGGCGCCAACACCGAGCTGACGGCCGTCGCTCTGTCGACGGGCCGGCTGATGGCGCTCATGTTCCCGACCGTGATGACGGTGGTGAACCTGTCGTCCGTCGCCGTGGTCTGGTTCGGCGCGCACCGCATCGAGAGCGGCGGGATGCAGATCGGTGCGCTGACCGCGTTCCTCGCCTATCTGATGCAGATCGTCATGTCCGTGATGATGGCCACCTTCATGTTCATGATGGTGCCGCGCGCCGAGGTCTGCGCCGAGCGCATCCAGGAGGTCCTGGAGACCGATTCGAGCGTGGTGCCGCCGGCCGATCCGGTCACCGAGCTGCTCACCCACGGTCATCTGGAGGTACGGGGGGCCGAGTTCCGCTACCCGGGTGCCGAGGAGCCGGTGCTGCGCTCGGTCGATCTGGTGGCGCGGCCCGGCGAGACGACCGCGGTCATCGGGTCGACGGGCAGCGGGAAGTCGACGCTGCTCGGGCTCGTACCGCGGCTGTTCGATGTGACGGACGGCGATGTGCTGGTCGGCGGTACGGACGTGCGGACGGTGGATCCCGTCCTGCTGGCGAGGACCGTGAGCCTGGTGCCGCAGAAGCCGTACCTGTTCTCCGGGACGGTCGCGACGAATCTGCGGTACGGGAACCCCGACGCGACCGACGAGGAGCTGTGGCACGCGCTGGAGGTGGCCCAGGCGAAGGAATTCGTGGAGCTGCTGGAGCACGGCCTTGACGCGCCGATCGCGCAGGGCGGCACCAATGTCTCCGGCGGTCAGCGGCAGCGGCTCGCGATCGCGCGGACGCTGGTGCAGCGGCCGGAGATCTACCTCTTCGACGACTCCTTCTCGGCGCTGGACTACGCGACGGACGCGGCGCTGCGCGGTGCGCTCGCCCGGGAGACGGCGGGAGCGACCGTGGTGATCGTGGCGCAGCGGGTGTCCACCATCCGTGACGCGGACCGGATCGTGGTGCTGGACGAGGGCCGGGTCGTCGGGACGGGCAGTCACCGCGAGCTGATGGACGGCAATGAAACGTACCGGGAGATCGTGCTCTCCCAGCTGACGGAAGCGGAGGCCGCCTGATGGCCGGGCCGGGCGGACGGATGATGGCCGGTGGGCCCACCGAGCGGTCCATGGACTTCAAGGGGTCCGGGAAGCGGCTGGTGAAGAGGTTCAGCAAGGAGAGGTCCTCGCTGTACCTGATGCTGGGCGCCGGAACGCTGAGCGTGGCGCTGTCGGTGGTCGGGCCGAAAATCCTCGGTGCGGCGACGGACCTGATCTTCGCGGGGGTCGTCGGCCGGCAGATGCCGGACGGCCTGTCGAAGGCCGAGGCCGTCGAAGGGCTGCGGGAGGACGGCAGCGGCGGGCTGGCCGACATGCTGTCCGGGGTGGACTTCGTCCCCGGCGAGGGCATCGACTTCGGTGCGGTGGGGAACGTCCTGCTGGCGGCGCTGGTGGCGTACGTCCTCGCCGGACTCCTGATGCTCGTGTCGACGCGCCTGTCGATCCGGGTGATCAACCGGGTCGTGTTCCAGCTCCGCGAGGACCTCCAGACGAAGCTGGCGCGGCTGCCGCTGTCCTACTTCGACCGGCAGAAGCGCGGCGAGGTGCTGAGCCGGGCGACGAACGACATAGACAACATCTCGCAGACGATGCAGCAGACGATGGGCCAGCTCATCAACTCCCTGCTGACCATCGTCGGCGTACTGATCATGATGTTCTGGATCTCGCCGCTGCTCGCCCTGGTGGCGCTGGTGACCATTCCGCTGTCGGTGTTCGTCGCGGCGCGGGTGGGCAAGCGCTCGCAGCCGCAGTTCGTGGCGCAGTGGAAGGTGACGGGCAAGCTCAACGCCCACATCGAGGAGATGTACACGGGGCACACCCTGGTGAAGGTCTTCGGGCGGCAGAACGAGTCCGCGAGGGACTTCGCCGAGCAGAACGACGCGCTGTACGAGGCGGGGTTCAAGGCTCAGTTCAACAGCGGGATCATGCAGCCGCTGATGATGTTCGTCTCGAACCTGAACTATGTGCTGGTCGCGGTCGTCGGCGGTCTGCGGGTCGCCTCGGGTGCGCTGTCGATCGGTGACGTGCAGGCTTTCGTCCAGTACTCGCGGCAGTTCTCGATGCCGCTGACGCAGGTCGCCTCGATGGCGAACCTGGTCCAGTCGGGCGTCGCCTCGGCCGAGCGGATCTTCGAACTGCTGGACGCGGAGGAGCAGGCGCCCGATCCGGTGCCGGCCGAGCGGCCCGTGGAGCCGCGCGGCAGCGTGGCACTGGAGAAGGTGGCCTTCCGGTACGACCCGGAGAAGCCGCTCATCGAGGATCTGTCGCTGCGGGTGGAGCCGGGTCACACGGTCGCGATCGTCGGTCCGACCGGGGCGGGCAAGACGACGCTCGTCAATCTGCTGATGCGGTTCTACGAGGTGACGGGCGGCCGGATCACCCTCGACGGGGTCGACGTGGCGAAGATGTCGCGGGACGAACTGCGCTCGGGCATAGGCATGGTGCTCCAGGACACCTGGCTGTTCGGCGGCACGATCGCGGAGAACATCGCCTACGGGGCCTCTCGCGAGGTCACCCGGGAGGAGGTCGGGGAGGCCGCGAGGGCGGCCCACGCCGACCGGTTCATCCGTACGCTGCCGGACGGCTACGACACGGTGCTGGACGACGAGGGGTCCGGGGTCAGCGCGGGTGAGAAGCAGCTGATCACCATCGCGCGGGCGTTCCTGTCGGACCCGGTGATCCTGGTGCTCGACGAGGCGACCAGCTCGGTGGACACCCGTACGGAGGTGCTGATCCAGAAGGCGATGGCGCGGCTCGCGCACGGCCGGACGAGCTTCGTGATCGCGCACCGGCTGTCGACGATCCGGGATGCCGACGTGATCCTCGTGATGGAGAACGGCTCGATCGTCGAGCAGGGCACGCACGGCGAGCTGTTGGCGGCCGAGGGCGCCTACGCCCGGCTGTACGCGGCGCAGTTCGCACAGGCGCCTGCCGAGATCGACTGAGCGCCGGTGGGGCAGCCGCTGGAAGGGGCAGGGGATGGCTGACGAGGACGGCTGACGAGGACGGGACGAGCCGCGACGGGGCGGGCCACGGGAGGCCGCGTCGCGCTCGGCATTCGGGCTCGGCGCCGCGGTCGGCGCGGTGACCGGTGATGTCGCGACGGGTGTCGGCGTGGGGATGGCCCCGGGCGTCGCGGTCGGCGCGGCGTCCGGCGGCGCGCGGCGCGCGGCGACGGCGGAAGGGTGCCGGGGGCTCCTGATCCCGGCGGGTACGGGATCCTGCACTCCCGTAAGGATCCGGGGTCCCTGACCCCGGATCCGTACGGGATTCCTGCGCTCCCCGGCGGATCCGGGGCCGACGCCCCGGGCCCGCCGGTCACGGGCTCAGTCCAGGTAGCCGCGGAGCTGGTCGGCGAAGGCGTGGTCGCGGAGTTTGCTCAGGGTCTTGGACTCGATCTGCCGGATCCGCTCGCGGGTCACACCGAAGATGCGGCCTATCTCCTCCAGGGTGCGGGGCCGTCCGTCGTCCAGGCCGTAGCGCAGCTGGACGACCTTCCTTTCACGCTCGCCCAGCGTGGACAGGACCACCTCCAGGTGTTCGCGCAGGAGGAGGAAGGCGGCGGACTCGACGGGTGAGGCCGCGTCACCGTCCTCGATGAGGTCCCCGAAGGCGACGTCGTCCTCCTCGCCCACGGGGGCGTGCAGGGAGACGGGTTCCTGGGCGAGGCGCAGGACCTCGCCGACCCGCTCGGGTGTCAGGTCGAGCTGGACCGCGACCTCCTCGGCGGTCGGCTGGTAGCCGCGCTCCTGGAGCAGGCCGCGCTGGACGCGTACGACTCGGTTGATCAGCTCGACGACATGGACCGGGACCCTGATGGTGCGGGCCTGGTCGGCGAGGGCCCGGGACATCGCCTGGCGGATCCACCAGGTCGCGTACGTGGAGAACTTGTAGCCCCGGGCGTAGTCGAACTTCTCGACCGCCCTGATCAGTCCGAGGTTCCCCTCCTGGACCAGGTCGAGCATGGTCAGGCCCCGGCCGACGTACCGCTTGGCCACCGAGACGACGAGGCGCAGGTTGGACTCGATGAGGCGGCGCTTCGCCATCCGTCCCATGACGACGATCCGGTCCAGGTCGAAGGCGAGCCGGGAGTCCGGGTCGGGAGTGCCCGCCAGGCGTTCCTCCGCGAAGAGCCCCGCCTCGACGCGGCGGGCGAGGTCCACCTCCTCCGCCGCCGTGAGCAGCGGGATGCGGCCGATCTCCCGCAGGTACTGCCGGAAGAGGTCGGACGACGGGCCGCCGGTCTCCGGGCGGTGCCGCTCCGGGGGCTCGGGGGCCTCCACCGGTTCCTCCAGCACGGGGCCGGGTGCGTCCGGGGGCGGGGCGGCCGTCTCCGGATGGCGCGTGGCCCGGTTCTGCGCGGAAATCGCCGGGACATGCTCGGTCGTGGTCGTCACGGTCCGGGTCTGCACGGGGGCGACCTCCAGGTGATCGCTGCCGGACCGCGGGGATGGGGGGCCCGCCCTGGGTGGACCGTCCGCGCTCCGATGACTCAGGCACCGCCACCCAGTGTGGGGTACGACACATCACTGCCACGAGGGGCGTGCGGTGACTTTCTGGGACCGGTCCGTGACCGGTCGGTCACCGGGCGGGGCGGCCGGTGTCGCGGATCAGAGCGCGGCCGCGCCGTGGCTCCGGAGCGACTGGGCGTACTGCTGGAGGACCCAGACCTCGTTCTGCGCGGCGGCCAGATGCTCCGGGGCGACGTTGCTCCCGAGGCGGGCGAGGCTGCCCTGGACGTCGTCGATCCGGCGGTCGACGGCGCGCAGGCGGACCTTGACCAGGTGCTGGCCCGCGTACGACTCGTCGATGGACTTGCCGTGGAAGACCTCGACCGCGAGCTCGGTGACGAGCTTGCGCACCGAGTCGTTGGGGGTCGCGTCGAGCACCTGGACCAGGTACTCGCGGGTCTCGGCCAGCCCCTGCTCGGCGCCGCCCGCCTCCGCGATGCACTGGCGCACCGCCGCGTACGGCGGGGCGGTGAACTCGTCGGTGCCGTAGGCGTCGAAGGCGGGTGAGACGAGTGCGGGCTTCTGCAGGGCGAGCTTGAGCAGTTCGCGCTCCGTGCGGTGGGCGGGGCTGCGGAGGTTCAGCGCGGGGCCGGACGGGGCGACGGGCTGGTGGCCCTGCTGGTGCTGCGTGCCGGAGCCGGCGGGGGCTCGCGCGGGTCCTCGCTTGTCTCCTCGCCCGCGGGCCCACTGGGCGAGCTGGTTGACCCGGTGGACGACGAATTCCTGGTCGAGGATGCCGACGAAGCCCGCGAGCTGGACGGCCACCTCTCGCTGGACGCTGCTCGTCTTGATCTTGGCGACGACGGGCGCGGCCTCGTCGAGCGCCGCGGCGCGGCCCGCCGGGGTCTCCAGGTCGTAGCGGCCGACGATCTGGCGCAGCGCGAACTCGAAGAGCGGGGTGCGGGGTTCGACCAGGTCACGGACGGCGTCGTCGCCCTTGGCCAGGCGCAGGTCGCACGGGTCCATGTCGTCCGGGGCGATCGCGATGTACGTCTCGGCGGCGAACTTCTGGTCGTCCTCGAAGGCGCGCAGGGCCGCCTTCTGGCCGGCCGCGTCGCCGTCGAAGGTGAAGATCACGCGGGCGCTGCCGTTGTCCATCAGGAGCCGTCGGAGGATCTTGATGTGGTCGTTGCCGAACGCCGTTCCGCAGGTGGCGATGGCGGTGGTGATCCCGGCGAGGTGGCAGGCCATGACGTCGGTGTAGCCCTCGACGACGACGGCCCGGCTGGACTTGGCGATGTCCTTCTTGGCGAGGTCGATGCCGTACAGCACCTGGGACTTCTTGTAGATCGACGTCTCGGGGGTGTTGAGGTACTTCGGGCCGTTGTCGTCGTCGCGGAGCTTGCGGGCGCCGAAGCCGACGATCTCGCCGGAGGTGTCGCTGATGGGCCACATCAGCCGGCCGCGGAAGCGGTCGATGGGGCCGCGGCGGCCGTCCTGGGAGAGGCCGGAGCTGATGAGTTCCTTGTCGCTGAAGCCCTTGCCGCGCAGGAAGCGGGTGAGGTGGTCCCAGCCCGCGGGGCTGTATCCGACGCCGAAGTGGGCCGCCGCGTCCTGGTCGAAGCCGCGCCCGGCAAGGAACTTCCGGCCGATCTCCGCCTCGGGGCCGTCGAGCTGCTCGCGGTAGAAGTCAGCGGCGATCTTGTGGGCCTCGACCAGCCGGATGCGCTCGCCACGCTGGTGGGAGGGGTTGTAGCCGCCCTCCTCGTACCGCAGGGTGATGCCCGCCTTGGCGGCGAGACGCTCGACCGTCTCGGAGAAGGTGAGGTGGTCGATCTTCATCACGAAGGCGATCGTGTCGCCGCCCTCCTGGCACCCGAAGCAGTGGAAGAGACCCTTGCTGGGGCTGACCTGGAAGGAGGGGGACTTCTCGTCGTGGAAGGGGCACAGGCCCTTGAGGTTGCCGCCGCCCGCGTTGCGCAGTTGGAGGTACTCGGAGACGACGGCGTCGATCGGGACCGCGTCCCGTACCGCCTTCACGTCGTCGTCGTTGATCCTGCCTGCCACGAGTGAAGTCTACGGGTGGGGCCGGACATCCGGGACCGGCCGGCGGCGGGGACGGGGTGTCCGCCGCCGGCCGGTCCCGGATGCCGGGCGGGTCAGAGCAGGGTCCGCAGCGGCACCGACGGGTCTCCCAGGGCGTCCGGGTCGATCTGCCGGCCGGACCGGACGAACTCCTGGACGGTCTCGGTGACGTCCCACACATTGACGTTCATCCCGGCGAGCACCCGGCGGTCCTTCAGCCAGAACGCGATGAACTCCCGCTTGCCGGCGTCCCCGCGGATGACGACCTGGTCGTACGAGCCCGGCGGGGCCCAGCCCGAGTACTCCAGGCCGAGGTCGTACTGGTCGGAGAAGAAGTACGGGACCCGGTCGTAGGAGACCTCCTGGCCCAGCATGGCCCGGGCGGCGGCAGGGCCGCTGTTCAGGGCGTTGGCCCAGTGCTCCACCCGGAGCCGGGTGCCGAGCAGGGGGTGCTCCACGGCCGCGATGTCCCCGGCGGCGAAGATGTGCGGGTCCGAGGTGCGCAGCGAGGCGTCCACGGCGACGCCGCCGCCGTGCGCCCGGTCGGCCATGTCGAGCCCGGCGGCCTCGGCGAGGGCGGTGCGGGGCGCGGCGCCGATCGCGGCGAGCACGTCGTGGGCGGGGTGCTCCTCGCCGTCGTCGGTGCGGGCTGCGAGGACCAGGCCGTCCTCGCCGGTGATCTCGGTGAGGCGGGCGCCGAAGTGGAAGCGGACGCCGTGCTCGGTGTGCAGGTCCGTGAAGATCTGGCCCAGCTCCGGGCCGATGACGTGGTGCAGCGGGGTCGCGGAGGGTTCGACGACGGTGACCTCGGCGCCGTAGCCGCGGGCGGCGGCGGCGACCTCCAGGCCGATCCAGCCGCCGCCGGCGATCACCAGGTGGCCGTTGTCGCGGCCCAGGGCGGCGAGGACGTTGCGCAGCCGGTCGGCGTGGGCGAGGCGGCGCAGGTGGTGGACGCCGACCAGGTCGGTGCCGGGGATGTCGAGGCGGCGGGGTTCGGCGCCGGTGGCGAGCAGCAGCTTGTCGTAGTGGACGACGGTGTTGTCGCCGAGCTGGACGGACCGGCCCTCCCGGTCGACGGAGGTGACGACCTGGCCGAGGTGGAGCTCGATGTCGGCCCCGGCGTACCAGGCCGTCTCGTGGACGAAGACGCTGTCCCGCTCGTCCTTGCCCGCGAGGTACCCCTTGGACAGGGGAGGCCGTCCGTACGGATGGTCGCGCTCGTCCCCGATCAGGATGACCCGGCCGGTGAAACCCTCCGTCCGGAGCGTCTCGGCCGCCTTCGCTCCTGCCAGTCCTCCGCCGACGATGACGAACGTCCGGTTTGCGTCGACCACTTGAAGCCTCCTCGGTGCTGTGCTGCGCGGCGCCACCACCTGCGAGCGTCCCGCACGCGGCGTGATGGCGAAAGGGGGTGTGTCCCGGTCAGGTCACATCCGGGTGTCATGTGGCCCGGTCACGGTCCAGTCTGCCGAACCCCGGTGAGCGTTACGTGAAGGGAGCGGGCCGAGGCGTCCGTGAGGGCGGCGATCTGGTCGACGAGGACCCGCTTGCGGGCCCGGTCGTCGGGTGCGGTCTCGTACAGGGTGCGGAACTGCGGCTCCAGGCCCTCGGGGGCGCGGGCGGTGAGCGCGGCGGCGAGTTCGGCGATGACGACGCGCTGGCCGGCGCGGATGGTCTCCTGTTCGGCCCGCTGCATGACGTAGCGGTCGGCGACGGCCTTGAGGACGGCGCACTCGTTGCGGACCTCGTCCGGCACGATGAGTTCGGCGCCGTACCTGCCGAGCCGTCCGGGGCCGTACGCGCGGTGGGTGGCTGACTCGGCGGCGAGGCAGAACCGCCCGATGAGCTGGCTCGTCGCGTCCTTCAGCCGGGCCTGGGCCACGGCGGAGCCGTCGTAGCCGTGCGGCCACCACTCCTGGCCGACGAGCCGGTCGAGGGCGTCGGCCAGCTCCTGCGGGTCGGTGCCGGCCGGGACGTACCGGCCGATGGCGACCTCCCAGATCTCCCCGCGTTCCGGTTCGGCGAAGAGGCAGCTGGGGTCGATGTGCCCGGCGTGCAGCCCGTCCTCGAAGTCGTGCACCGAGTACGCGACGTCGTCGGACCAGTCCATGACCTGGGCCTCGAAGCACTTCCGGTCCTGTGGCGCGCCCTTGCGGACCCATTCGAAGACCGGCAGGTCGTCCTCGTACACCCCGAATTTGGGTGAGCCGGGGTCGGTCGGGTGCTCGCCCCGGGGCCAGGGGTACTTGGTGGCGGCGTCCAGGGCGGCCCGGGTCAGGTTGAGGCCGACGCTGACGAGCTCGCCGCTGCGGGGGTCGCGGACGAACCGCTTGGGTTCGAGCCTGGTCAGCAGGCGCAGCGACTGGGCGTTGCCCTCGAAGCCGCCGCAGTCCGAGGCGAAGTCGTTGAGCGCCTGTTCGCCGTTGTGGCCGAAGGGCGGGTGGCCCATGTCGTGGGCGAGGCAGGCCGTTTCGACGAGGTCCGGGTCGCAGCCGAGTGCGGCGCCGAGCTCCCGGCCGACCTGGGCGCATTCCAGGGAGTGCGTGAGCCGGGTCCGGGGGCTGGCGTCCCAGGCCCGGCCACGGGTGCCGGGGGTGACGACCTGGGTCTTCCCGGCGAGCCTGCGCAGGGCGGCGGAGTGCAGCACGCGGGCCCGGTCGCGCTGGAAGGCGGTGCGGCCGGGCCGTTTGTCGGCCTCGGTGTCCCAGCGCTCGGTGTCGGCCGCGCCGTAGGGCGTCGCGCCGTGTTCCTGTGTGTCCCGGGTGTCGTACGTACCATCCATGACCTCGACAGTAACGGCCTGCCCGCCGCGCGGAGGCGATCGGCGGGTGGAGTCACGCGGCTCCGGACGCGGTACGGCGCCGGGCCGCACGGTTCAGGCGGACGCCGGCAGGTGCGCGTGCGTCAGGGCGCCGTACGCGGGCACGCCCGTGGCCAGGGCCCGGTCGTAGCGGTGCAGCAGGAGGCGGGCCATCGCCGGGTGCGCGCCGAGCGGTGCGGCGGCGGTCCCGTCGACGGCGTCGGCCGCCGCCGTGGCGAAGCGGCCGGGTGCGGTGAAGTACGAGGCGAGGGCGACGCGGTGCCGCCCGCGGGCGGCGAGGGCGCGCAGGGCGACCGGCACGGTGGGGGTGGCCGCCGAGGCGTACGCCGGGACGACGGGCACCCCGCCGAGGCGGTCGCTGAGCATCTGGGCGGTGCGGCGGGCGTCGACGGCGGAGTCGGGGTCGCGCGATCCGGCGGCGGCGAGCACGACGGCGGCGCTGCGGCTCGTACCGTCCTCGGCCCGCCAGCCGGCCTCGACGAGCCGTTCGTACAGTGCCTCGACGAGCAGCGGGTGCGGTCCGAGCGGTGCGGCGACCAGGGTCCGCAGGTGCCCGGCCCGTGCGGCGGCCAGGGGCAGGTCGTGCCGGACGTGGTGGCCGCGGCCGAGGAGCAGCGGTACGAGGACGGCGTCGCCCGCCGCGATGCCGTCCAGGGTCTCCGGCAGCAGGGGCGCGTTCAGCTCGATGTGCCCGAGCCGGACGTCGAGTCCGGGACGCAGCTCCCGGACCCGGTCCAGGAGTTCCAGGACGGTGCGCAGGGCGCGCGGGTCCCGGCTGCCGTGCGCGACGGCGACGAGGGTCGGGGCGGGGTACCGGGCGTCGTTCCGGGTGCGGTGCATACGTCTGCGGGTTCCGTTCCGGGAGACGAGGCTGAGCTGGTTTCCGAGCTGTGAGGTGATGCGGGTGAGGATTTGCGCCGTGCTGTCGAGGGGCAGGGGCTCACGTGGGTGTTCCGGTGCCGTCTCCGTCATGGACAGATGGTGACGGGTGGAGGTTGCCGGGCCGTTTCCCACCGGTGACGGGTGTTTTCCGCCACCTCACGGCGGGGCGGGGCGCACTGTCAGGGCGGGTGCCGGGATCACGGAACTCCTGGTCCCGCGAACCTTTCGGCCTTCCCGATCGTCCTGTTCCATGAGGGATCCGGTACGGAACGGGGGGACCGCGCATGCGGCTGGGGGGACCGAGGCGGCCGTCGGTGCCGAAGTGGCTGGGCAGCGGGCGGCCACGGCTGCCGCGCACCCGTCGCGGGCAGCGGTGGCTGGTGCAGGGGCTGATGGTCGCCTGTGTGGTGGCCCTGGCCCCGGCGACCTGGCTGCACACGACGGCCGACGCCCGGGTGCGGACGACGGCGGACGCCCCCGCGCGGCAGGTGGCCGTGGTGTTCGGGGCCGGGCTGCGGCAGGGCAGGCCGTCGGCGTACCTCGCGCACCGCCTGGACGCGGCTGCCGAGCTGTACCGGACCGGCAGGGTGCGGGTGGTGCTGGTCACCGGGGACAACAGCCGGGTGGAGTACGACGAGCCGGACGCGATGCGCACGTACCTCACGGAACGCGGGGTGCCGGACGGCCGGATCGTGAGCGATTACGCCGGTTTCGACACCTGGGACTCGTGTGTCCGCGCCAAGAGGATATTCGGGGTCGACCGTGCGGTGCTGGTGAGCCAGGGCTTCCACATCCGGCGGGCGATCGCGCTGTGCCGGTCCGCCGGGATCGACGCGTACGGGGTCGGGGTCGACGCCGTACACGACGCGACCTGGTACTACGGCGGGACGCGGGAGGTGTTCGCGGCGGGCAAGGCGCTCCTGGACACCGTGTTCGAACCGGATCCGCACTTCCTGGGGCCGCGCGAGGCGGGGGTGACCGAGGCGCTCGCCGCGGACCTCACGGCCGGGCGGGACGCGGGCTGAGGTGCGTGTACCGGGGGCGTAACCGGACGCACCGGCGCCCGTAATACCCGGCTCGCACGCTGGGGGCATGGCCCGCACCGAGACGTCCACCCACTGCCCGTACTGCGCGCTGCAGTGCGGGATGAAGCTGCGACCGGTCACCGACGGCACGGTGGTCGAGGTCGTGGAGCGCACCGATTTCCCCGTCAACCGCGGGGCGCTGTGCGGCAAGGGGCGCACGGCCCCCGCCGTGCTGTCCGCCGGTGCCCGGCTGACCGGGCCCCTGGTGCGGAGCGCGGCGAGCGGCGAGCTGGAGCCGGCCGGCTGGGACGAGGCGCTGGAGCGGATCGCCGGGGGACTGGGCGGGACGCGGGCGGCGTACGGGGCGGACGCCGTGGGGGTGTTCGGCGGAGGCGGGCTGACCAACGAGAAGGCGTACGCCCTGGGGAAGTTCGCCCGGGTGGTGCTCGGCACCTCGCAGATCGACTACAACGGCCGCTTCTGCATGTCCTCGGCGGCCGCCGCGCACCAGCGGGCGTTCGGGCTGGACCGGGGGCTGCCGTTCCCGCTGGAGGACATCCCCCGTACCGGATGCGTGATCCTGGTCGGCTCGAACCTCGCGGAGACGATGCCGCCGGCGCTGCGCTATCTGACCGAGCTGCGGGAGAACGGCGGCCGGCTGATCGTCATCGATCCGCGCCGGACCAGGACGGCGGAGCAGGCGGATCTGCACCTGGCGCCCCGGCCGGGCACGGATCTGGCCCTCGCGCTCGGCATGCTGCATCTGGTCGTGGCGGACGGGCGGGTGGACGAGGAGTTCGTGCGTACCCGGACGAGCGGCTGGGACGAGGCCAGGGCCGGGGCGATGGCGCACTGGCCGGAGCTGGTGGAACGCATCTCCGGGGTGCCCGTGCCGCAGCTGCGTGAGGCCGTGGAGATGTTCTGCGGGGCACGGAGCGGGATGGTGCTCACCGCGCGCGGGCCCGAGCAGCAGGCCAAGGGCACGGACACGGTCGGCGCCTGGATCAACTTCTGCCTGGCGACCGGCCGGGCGGGGCGTCCGCTGTCCGGGTACGGCTGCCTGACCGGGCAGGGGAACGGCCAGGGCGGCCGGGAGCACGGTCAGAAGGCCGACCAGCTGCCCGGATACCGCAAGCTCACCGATCCGGCGGCCCGGCGCCATGTGGCCGGGGTCTGGGGTGTGGACCCGGATTCGCTGCCGGGGCCGGGGCGCAGCGCGTACGAGCTGCTGGACGCGCTGGGGCGGGATGTGCGGTCGCTGCTGGTGATGGGGTCCAACCCGGTCGTGTCCGCGCCGCGTGCGGGGCACATCGAGGAGCGGCTGCGGTCGCTGGACTTCCTGGCGGTCGCGGACGTGGTGCTGTCGGAGACGGCGGCGCTGGCGGACGTGGTGCTGCCGGTGACCCAGTGGGCCGAGGAGACCGGGACCATGACCAATCTGGAGGGCCGGGTGCTGCTGCGGCAGCGGGCGGTCACTCCGCCGCCCGGGGTGCGCAGCGACCTGGAGGTGCTCAACGCGCTGGCCGGGCTGCTGGGGCACGGGAAGGGTTTCCCGGCCGATCCCGAGGAGGTCTTCGACGAGCTGCGGCGGGCCTCGGCGGGCGGCCCCGCCGACTACGCGGGCATCACCTACGCGAGGATCGCGGCGGAGGACGGGGTGTTCTGGCCGTGCCCGGACGAGGAGCACGCCGGGACACCGCGGCTCTTCCTGGAGCGCTTCGCGACGGACGACGGGCTGGCCAGGTTCGTCCCGGTCGTGCACCGCCCGGCCGCGGAGGAGACGGATGCCGCGTATCCGGTGGTGCTGACGACGGGCCGGGTCGTGTCCCAGTACCAGTCCGGGGCGCAGACCCGGCGGGTGGCCGAGCTGAACGCCGCCGCGCCGGGCCCCTTCGTGGAGCTGCATCCGCGGTTGGCCGAGCGGATCGGGGTGGCCGAGGGCGACGCGGTCGCGGTCACCTCGCGGCGGGGGCGGGCGGTGGCGCCCGCCCGGATCACGGTCGCGATCCGGCAGGACACCGTGTTCATGCCGTTCCACTGGCCGGGCGAGGGCCGGGCCAACACCCTGACGAACCCGGCTCTGGACCCGGTGTCGCGGATGCCGGAGTTCAAGGTGTGCGCGGTGCGGGTGGAGGCCGGTTGAGCCGGTCGCCCCCGGGGACGGGCGTGTCGCCGGTGCGCGGGGACCGGGTGACGGTGGCGGCCGCGAGGTGGACCCGGGCGCGGACGGGCTCCCCTGATCCCGGACCGGTCGCCGGTACGGGCCGGCGGACCACCCGTCTCGTACGGATCGCGCGGGTGGTCCGGGCCCGGGTACTCCTCCAGGTCGTCCAGGAGGCCCAGCGGTTCCGCGTACGATCCCGGCGCGGCGGTGACGAGTGCGCCGCGGACCGTGCCGTGGCCCTCGACGGCGTACGGGTATCCGGGGCCCTCGTAGAGGAGGGCCCCGGGCAGCACGGCCGGGCGTTCCCCGCTCGTGCGGCCGCTCAGGAACCGGTCGTGGTTCCGTCGGCCGGGGAGCAGCGTGCCGTAGACGAGGAACGGCGGTCCGGCTCCGGTCACAGGGCCGCCGCCGCTGCCGTCTCCGCCGTCACCCAGCCGAGGTAGCGGGCGCTGCCCCGCACGATCGGCGTGGCGATGATCTCCGGGGTCTCGTAGTCGTGCGCCGCGACGAGGTGGGCCTCCAGCTCGTCGTACCGCTGCGCGGTGGTCTTGAACACCACCTGCCACTCCTCGCTGGTCTCGATGGCGTTGTGCCACCGGTAGACCGAGGTGACGGGCGCGGAGATCTGCGCGCAGGCGGCGAGCCGCGCCTCCACCACGCCCTGGGCGAGGGCGTGGGCCTTCTCCTCGCTGTCCGTCGTGGTCTGCACGGTCAGCCATGCGGGCTCTGTCATCCCCGGGTCTCCTCGGTTCGTCGTCGGTTCGTCATCGGTTCGTCGTCGGTTCGTCTTCGGTCCTGTGGGTGCGGGCCGCGCCTCGATTGTCGGCCCGGCCCGGGTCAGCCGCCGTACGGACGCAGGCTCCTGGCCTCGCGCAGCGCACGCCCCCACCAGACCAGCTGGTCGAGCATCGTCTTGGCCGCGGCGTCGGCGGCCGACGGGTCCCCGAGCCGCCCGTGGTCGTCGAAGAGGGCGCCCGCGTTGTGGAAGGAGACGGTGTCGCGGACGGAGACTGCGTGCAGTTCGGCGAAGACCTGGCGGAGGTGTTCGACGGCCCGCAGGCCGCCGGAGATCCCGCCGTAGGAGACGAAGCCGACGGGCTTGGCCTGCCATTCGGTGAAGTGGGCGTCGATGAGGTCCTTCAGCGGGGCGGGGTAGGAGTGGTTGTACTCGGGGGTGAGCACGACGAAGGCGTCGGCCCGCGCGAGCTGTTCCGACGGGGATCGTGCCTCGGCGACGTCGATCAGCTCGATGTCGATGTCCGGGTGGCCGGTGGCCCGGCCGAGGAACCACCGGGCGATGACGGGACCGAAGCGGCCCTCGCGGTTGCTGCCGAGGACGGCGGCCACCTTCAGCGGGGCGTCGGGCGGGGTGGGAACGACTGTGGTGAGGTCCATGCGTCACAGGCTCACGCCTCAAGTGTGGTTGAGGTCAAGCCGACCGGGCGTGGCACACCCCACGGCGGGCGCATGACGACTCCCGCGACCGCCCTGTACGTCGAGATCGGCGGCCGCCCGGCCACCGCCGAGGATCCGCGGATCCCTGCCTTCACCGGGTACACGGAGCTAATGAAGCACCTCGACGAGGTGTACGACGCCGCCCCCTCGGGCGCCGTCCGAGTCCGCCGCCTCCCGGGCCCGCACCGGTCCCGGGACCGGGTTGCAGCACCATGGGGTCATGCAGATCCACATCGAAGCCTCAGAGCTCCCGGGCCGCACCTGCCGGCCCGGCACCGACTTCGCCGGATTCGACAACATCCACGTCGGCGTGCAGCGCAAGGACCGGCCCGGTGAACTGCTCGGCCCGCACCCCGGCGACGCCCCCTCCGCCTCCTGGACCCTGGACTGCACCGCCGTGCCGACCGCCGAGGGCGGCATCGAGGTCTCGGGGCCGTACATCCAGAACAGGCTCGGTGGGCGCTTCGTCTATCTGTCCTGGGGAACGGTGGACGATTCCGGGGTCTTCACCATGTTCCGGCGGGCCAAACTCATGATGGCCGACGTCACTCAGGACGTCCTGGAAGCCGCTGTGCTGAGCGGGCACCTCACCGCACGGTTGCGCCTGACCGACGACGGGGGGCTGCCGCGTTGCGCCCGCGTGCGCCCGCCGGACATCGTGTGGGCCGCCACGGACGGGGCGTGACACCCCGGCGATCGTGTGTCGCGGCGCCCCGGGATGACACCGCCCCCATCCGGTCCCAGGGGGGGTGGGCCGGTGGGGGCGGTTGCCATGTGGGGGCGGCGTGGGTCTGCCGTCCCGTGGGGGGGTTGTAATTCGTGTGCCCGGCCCTCACAGGACCATGCGCGTGATGCGCATCACATTCCGTACGGAAGGCTGTCACCCGATCGGCACCGGGCGGCCCGGGTGGTCGGTGTCACCGCCGCGACCTGCGGCGGACCGGCGGGGCGGGCGCTCCCAACGGGTCCGTACGGGTGAAAGCTGACCCTGCGTCAGCGTGCGGCGGGCGGGCCCGGGCCGTTGTCTCGGAGGCAGGACACATCCGTCTGCCCGGAGGATTCCCATGCGCAGCCCTGCCCGCCTCGTGACCGGTACCGCCGCCGCGGCCCTCACCGCCGTCGCGCTCGGCCTCGCCACCGCCCCGTCCGCGTACGCCGAAGGCGCGGTCGAGAGGCCGGAGTCGTCCGCCTGGCCGGTGGTCCGGACGGATCCGGGGACGGATGCCGAGGCCGGTTCCGTGGCGGGGACGGCGCTCGGGGCGAACCCGGACACGGACCCGGGTGCGGAGTCGGGGCTGGAGACCGACTCGGAGCTGACGGAGACGGAGTTGACGGAGACGGAGCTGACCGAGACCGAACTCACCGAGACCGAGCTCACGGAGACCGAGCTGACCGGGGCGGATCCGGCGGAGACCGGGCTCGGGACGGGGGCGCGGCCCGGGACGAGCCCGCGACCGGAGCCCGTCGAGCCGCCGCCCGGGACGAAGCCCGCGCCGGTCAGACCGTCCGCGTCCCCGACCGGGACCTGGCCCGAGCGCCCCTCCGGGCATGTCAGGACCGGTGTCGGCGGCAGTGCGGGACCCGACACCACCCAGCTCGTCGCGGGCGCCGGAGTCCTCGGAGCGGCGGCCGTCACAGGCGTCCGGCTCCTGCGCCGGCGCCGTACGGACGGCGCGCAGCACGGCTGACGGCGACCTCGCGAGGACGACGACGTGGACAGGACGACACTCAGGTCAAGGGCATGGCTGGTGGGCATCGCCGCGCTGTGCGGCGTCTGGCTCGTCCAGAACGGTGCGGCCACCCGGACCGTCGCGCCGCAGCCCTCCACCGCCGAGGCCTTCGCCGCCGGCCCCGAACTGCGGCCCGGCTCACCGGTCGCCGGACCGCTGCGCGCCTCCGAGCCGGTCAGGATCCGCATCCCGGGCATCCGGGTGGACGCCCCCATGACGGGCCTGGGCCTGGGTGCGGGCGGCAGCCTCGACGTACCGGCCGCCGAGGACCGCAATCTCGCGGGCTGGTTCAGGAACGGCACCCCGCCCGGCGCGAAGGGCACCGCGATCGTCGCCGGGCATGTGGACAACGCCGAGGGACCGTCCGTCTTCTACGCGCTCGGGTCGCTGGAGAAGGGCGCCCGGGTCGAGATCGACCGCAGGGACGGCCGCACCGCCGTCTTCTCGGTGGACGCGGTGGAGGTGTACGACAACGAGGACTTCCCCGACCGACGGGTCTACGGCGACTCTCCGCACGCCGCCCTGCGGCTGATCACCTGCGGCGGCGGCTTCTCGCCTCAGACCGGCTACCAGGGCAACGTGGTGGCGTACGCCCACCTCACCGGCGTGCGGTGAGGTGGGCGGCCCGTTCTCGAAGCCCGTGCCCCTGCGGTGCCAGGCGGTCAGCCCGCCGCGGTCGCGGGCCCGGCGGTGGTCAGGCGGTCCACTGGTCGAAGCCGAGCTTGGCGACGAGTGAGAACACGACGACCAGGAGGACCCCCCGGACGAAGTCGCTGCCCTTCCTGAGTGCCATGCGCGCTCCGAACATGCCGCCCGCCAGATTGAATACGGCCATCAGCGCGGCCAGCTGCCACAGCACCGTGCCCTGGTAGGCGAACATCGCCAGCGCCCCGGCGTTGGTGCAGACGTTCACGATCTTCGCGGTCGCGGAGGCCGTCACCAGGTCGAGGTGGAGCACGGCGGTCAGGGCCAGCACCAGGAAGGTGCCCGTACCCGGCCCGAACAGCCCGTCGTAGAAGCCGATGCCGCCGCCGACCAGCACGATCGCGGTGACGGTCCGGGCCCGGGTGACCGTCCGGCCCCGCCCGTCACCGGCCGCCGCCGTGCCGAAGGCCGGGCGCAGCATGACGAAGGCCGCCACTCCGAGGAGCACCACCATGATCACCGGGCGCAGGACGTCGCTGCTGATCCCCGCGGCGAAGAAGGCACCCGTCATCGACCCGGCCAGTGCCATGAGCCCGATCCGTACGGCGGTCCCGACCTGGACCGGCGCCTTGCGTACGTAGGTCACGGCCGCGCCCGAGGTGCCGACGATGGCGACCGCCTTGTTGGTGCCGAGGATGTGGGCGGCCGGGACGTTCGGCAGGCCGAGCAGCAGGGCGGGCAGGAGGAGGAGCCCTCCGCCGCCGACCACCGCGTCGATCCAGCCGGCCGCGGCGGCGGCCAGGCAGAGCAGTACGAGGGTGGTCAGCGTCATCTCGGGCATGTCCGTGACCTTAGGCAAGCGACAGGTGCCCGGTCCAACCAGTTGCCCCGGCCCTCACAGAGGGAGTCCGCGCGCGCTGAGCGCAAGGTTCCTCCCGGGAAACAGGAGGGATGCGGTCGGGTAACACCGGCCCCGCAGTCTCTTCGTCATGAGGACACAGAGCGGGAACACGGCGCGTGTGGTGGTGATCGGCGCCGGGATGGCGGGCGCACGGCTCGCCGCCCGGGTCCCCGGTGTCACCGTCATCGGCGAGGAGGAGCACGCACCGTACAACAGGGTGCTGCTCGCCGAGGTACTCGCCGGGCGGTACGAGCCGGACGTCATCGCGCTGCCGCCCGCCGAGGTGCGGCGCGGGGTGCGGGTCGTACGGATCGACCGGGCGGACCGGCTGGTGCACTGCGACGACGGCAGCGTCCTCGGGTACGGGCGACTGGTGCTGGCCACCGGTTCCAACCCGGTGCTGCCACCGCTGCGGGGCCTCGGCCACATGCTGCCGGACGGGGTGCATCCCTTCCGCACCCTGGATGACTGCCTGGCCCTGCGCGCCGCCGTACGCCCCGGCGTACGCGCCGTCGTCATCGGCGGCGGTCTCCTCGGGGTCTCCGCCGCCCGTGCGCTGGCCGAGTGCGGCGCCCAGGTGGTGCTGGCCCAGCAGGGCGAGCACCTCATGGAGCGGCAGCTGGACGCCGAGGCGGCCGGGCTGCTGCGACGCCATCTGGAGGCCCTCGGGGTCGAGGTGCACACCGAGTGCCGGGTGCGCGGTCTGCGCTGCACCGACGGCGCCACCCCCGCGGTGCGCGCCGTGGAGCTCGCCGACGGCTACGAGCTGGAGGCCGAGATCACGGTGCTGGCCTGTGGGGTCCGTCCCAGGACGGGTCTGGCGCAGGCCGCCGGGCTCGACGTCCGCAAGGGCGTCGTCGTCGACGACGAGCTGCGCACCTCGGACCCGTACATCCACGCGGTCGGCGACTGCGCCGAGCACGCCGGGACGGTCTACGGCCTGGCGGGGGCGGCGCTCGAACAGGCCGACGTCCTGGCCGAGGTACTGGCCGGAGGGTCCGCCCGCTACGAGGGCACCCGGGCCCTGACCCGGCTCACCCTGCGCTCCCCCGCCGCCGTCCCCGTCTCCGCCGGAGCCGCCGGAGCCGCTGTGACCGCCGGAACTGCTGGACCCGCCGCCGGAGCCCTGGCTTCCGCCGGTTCCGTCGCTGCCCCCGGCGGCCTCGATCTGGCCGCCTTCGGGGACTCCCGTCCGATGCCCGGCGACGACGTGATCCGGCTGGCCGACGCCACCCGGGGCGCGTACCGCACGGTCGTCGTCCGCGGCGACCGGCTGGCGGGCGGGGTGCTGTTCGGCGATCTCGCCGCGGTCGGCACCCTCGCCCGGACCTGGCAGGAAGACGAACCCCTCCCCGCCGACATGTCCCTGCTCCACCTGCTCACCAACGACGGAGGCTTCTGATGCCGGTGTCCACTCCCCCGACCGCCCCCACCGCGGGCGTGCCGACGATCGTGGTCGTCGGGCACGGCATGGTCGGCCAGAGGTTCCTGGAAGCGCTCGCCGACCGCGGGCTGACGGCCGCCGCGGGCACCGCCCGGGTCGTCGTCCTCTGCGAGGAGCCCCGCCCCGCCTACGACCGGGTGCAGCTGACCTCGTACTTCTCCGGGAAGACGCCGGAGGACCTCTCACTCGTCGAGCCGGACTTCATGGCACGGCACGGAATAGAGCTGCACGTCGGCGACCCGGCGGAGAGCGTCGACCGTGAGGCGCGCACCGTCACCGCGCGCTCCGGGCAGACGTTCTCGTACGACACGCTGGTGCTGGCCACCGGCTCGTACCCCTTCGTACCGCCGGTGCCCGGCAAGGACACCGAGGGCTGCTTCGTCTACCGCACCATCGAGGACCTCCTCGCGATCGAGGAGTACGCGAAGACCGCGACGACCGGCGCGGTGGTCGGCGGCGGGCTGCTCGGCCTGGAGGCCGCGGGCGCCCTGAAGGGCCTCGGACTCAGCACGCACGTCGTGGAGTTCGCGCCCCGGCTGATGCCCGTCCAGGTCGACGACGGCGGCGGTGCCGCGCTGCTGCGCACCGTCGAGAACATGGGCCTCTCCGTCCACACGGGCGTCGGCACCCAGGAGGTCACCGCGGGCGAGGACGGCCGGGTCAACGGCATGTCGCTCTCCGACGGTTCCTCGCTCGCCACCGACCTCGTCGTCTTCTCCGCCGGCGTGCGCCCCCGGGACCAGCTGGCCCGCGACTGCGGCCTGGCGGTCGGCCCGCGCGGCGGCATCATCGTCGACGAGGAGTGCCGCACCTCGGACAGCGCGGTCTTCGCGATCGGCGAGTGCGCGCTGGCCTCGGACGGCCGGGTCTACGGGCTGGTGGCGCCGGGCTACGAGATGGCGGTCGCGGTCGCCGAGGTGATCTCGGGCAGCACCGCCTCGTTCACCGGCGCCGACCTGTCGACGAAGCTGAAGCTGCTCGGTGTGGACGTCGCCTCGTTCGGCGACGCGCACGGCGCGGCCGAGGGCTGCCTCGACGTGGTCTATTCGGACTCCCGCTCGGGTGTCTACAAGAAGCTGGTGATCGGCCGGGACGGCACGCTGCTCGGCGGGGTGCTGGTCGGGGACGCCGACCAGTACGGCACGCTGCGGCCGATGACGGGCACGGTCCTGCCGGTCGCCCCGGAGCAGCTGGTGCTGCCGGCCGGCGCGGGCGGCCCGGTCACGCTCGGCCCGTCCTCGCTGCCCGACGAGGCCGTGATCTGCTCCTGCCACAACGTGACCAAGGGCGCGATCTGCGAGCACACCACGCTGCCCGAGGTGAAGAAGTGCACCAAGGCGGGCACGGGCTGCGGAAGCTGCGTCAAGGTCATCGGCCAGCTGCTGCCGCAGCCCGAGGACCAGGGCCTGTGCGGCTGCTTCGAGTACACCCGCAGCGAGCTGTACGAGATCGTCCGCACCCTGGGCGTCACGACGTACGCCGGGCTGCTGGACTCGCACGGCCGTGACGCGGCCAAGGGCGGGGACGGCTGCGAGGTCTGCAAGCCGACGGTCGGTTCGATCATCGCCTCGCTGGCGCCGACGGTCGGTGCGAGCGGCTACGTCCTGGACGGCGAGCAGGCGGCCCTCCAGGACACCAACGACCACTTCCTGGCCAACCTCCAGCGCAACGGCTCCTACTCGATCGTGCCGCGCATCCCGGGCGGTGAGATCACCCCGGAGAAGCTGATCGTGATCGGCGAGGTGGCCCGGGACTTCGGCCTCTACACGAAGATCACCGGTGGCCAGCGCATCGACCTGTTCGGCGCCCGCGTCGACCAGCTCCCGCTGATCTGGACCCGCCTGGTGGACGCCGGATTCGAGTCGGGGCACGCGTACGGGAAGTCGCTGCGCACGGTGAAGTCCTGTGTGGGGCAGACCTGGTGCCGCTACGGCGTGCAGGACTCGGTGAAGATGGCGATCGACCTGGAGCTGCGCTACCGGGGCCTGCGTTCGCCGCACAAGCTGAAGTCGGCGGTCTCCGGGTGCGCCCGCGAGTGCGCGGAGGCCCGCGGCAAGGACTTCGGGATCATCGCTACGGCCCAGGGCTGGAACCTGTACGTCGGTGGCAACGGCGGCGCCACACCGCGCCACGCGGACCTGCTGGCCCAGGACCTGTCCGACGCCGAACTGGTCCGTCTCATCGACCGGTTCCTGATGTTCTACATCCGCACGGCGGACCGGCTGGAGCGCACCTCGACCTGGCTGGACCGGATCGAGGGCGGCCTGGACCACGTACGGGACGTCGTCGTCCACGACTCGCTGGGGCTGTGCGACGAGCTGGAGCGGCTGATGGCCGACCACGTCCGCGGCTACCGCGACGAGTGGGCCGAGACCATCAACGACCCGGAGCGGCTGCGCCGCTTCGTGACCTTCGTCAACGCCCCCGACGCGCCCGACCCCTCGGTCAAGTTCGTCCCCGAGCGCGATCAGGTCAAGCCCGACCTGGACATCCTCGCGGGCCCCGTGCTCGCCATCCGTACTCTCGAAGGGACTCCCTCCTGATGACGACCCGGACGATGGAATCGGCGCAGGACACCCGGACGATCCAGCTCGCGGACGGGGACGGCTGGCTCACGGTCTGCGACCGCGACCTGCTGACCCCGGGGCGCGGTGTGGCGGCCCTCCTCCCGGACGGCCGGCAGGTCGCCCTGTTCGTGGACCGGGCGGGGCGCGCGTACGCGATCGACAACCGTGACCCGTTCACCGGGGCGTACGTCCTCTCCCGGGGCCTGGTCGGCTCGGCGGCCGGGCGGCCGTTCGTGGCGTCGCCGCTGCTGAAGCAGCGCTTCGACCTGGAGACGGGCGCCTGCCTGGACGACGACGACGTCACCGTGCCGGTCTTCGCGGTCCGCGCGGACTGATCCCGGCCCGTTCACCGGCTGTTGACGCTACGTCAACTGCGTCCCTCTACTGTCCTGACGTTCGACCCGCCGGGCCGTCCGGACCGGCGGGCCCTCACGTCACCCGTGGAGTGATCGTGGAACGTCGGACCTTCTTGCGCACAGCGGTGATCGGCGGCTCGGCGGCGGCCTTCGGCGGCACCCTGTGGCGGGGTGCCGCCTTCGCCGACCCCGCCCAGCCGGCCGCCGGCCCGTACGGCGCGCTGCAGGCGGCCAACGGCAACGGCATCCTGCTGCCGAACGGTTTCACCAGCAGAATCGTCGCCCGCTCGGGACAGACCGTCCCCGGCACCTCGTACGTCTGGCACAGCGCGCCCGACGGGGGTGCCACGTACGCCGACGGCAGCGGCTGGATCTACGTCTCGAACGCCGAGGTCTCCTCGGGCAGCGGCGGCGGGGCGAGCGCGGTGCGCTTCAACTCCTCCGGGACCGTCACCTCCGCCTACCGGATCCTGTCCGGCACGAACAACAACTGCGCGGGCGGCAGCACCCCGTGGAAGACCTGGCTGTCCTGCGAGGAGGTCAGCCGCGGTTACGTCTACGAGACGGACCCCTGGGGTGTGAACGCGGCCGTCCGGCGGCCCGCCCTGGGCCGCTTCAAGCACGAGGCGGCCGCGGCCGACCCCGACCACGGCTACATCTACCTCACCGAGGACGAGACGGACGGCCGCTTCTACCGCTTCCGCCCCACCACCTGGGGCAACCTGTCCTCCGGCACCCTCCAGGTCCTGGTGGCGGGCTCCGGCACCTCGGGCCCCGTGACCTGGGCGACGGTCCCCGACCCGGACGGTTCACCCACCCTGACCCGTCACCAGGTCTCCGGCGCGAAGGTCTTCAACGGCGGTGAGGGCTGCTTCTACGCTGCGGGCACCTGCTGGTTCACCACCAAGGGCGACAACCGGGTGTGGGCGTACGACGCGAACGCGTCCAGCATCTCGCTCGCCTACGACGACTCGCTGGTCACGGGCGGCGGAGCTCCGCTGACCGGCGTGGACAACGTCACCCGGTCCGTCTCGGGCGACCTGTACGTCGCCGAGGACGGCGGGAGCATGGAGATCTGCCTGATCACCCCGGACGACACCGTCGCGCCGTTCCTGCGGATCAGCGGCCAGTCGGGCTCGGAGATCACCGGCCCGGCCTTCTCCCCGGACGGCACCCGGCTCTACTTCTCCTCGCAGCGCGGGACGAGCGGAAGCTCCTCCGGCGGCATCACGTACGAGGTCAGGGGGCCGTTCCGCGGCTGAACGGGACATCGGCCGCACGGTGCCGGTACCGGCGCCGTGCGGCTGTCCCCGCGGCCATCAGGCCTGGCCGCCGCTTTCGGCCGCGGCCGGGTCCATCCACACGACCTCCCAGATGTGGTGGTCGGGGTCCTGGAAGGAACGGCCGTACATGAAGCCCATGTCCATGGCGTCGTTGGCGGGCGAGCCTCCCGCGGCGAGCGCGGCGTCGGCCAGCTCGTCGACCCGGTCCCTGCTGTCCGCGCTCAGGGCGAGGAGGACCTCCGTCGTCCTCGAGGCGTCGGCGATCTCCTTCTTGGTGAAGTCCTTGAAGCGCGGCTCGCTGATGAGCATGGCGAAGATCGTGTCGCTGATGACCAGACAGGCGGTCGTCTCGTCGCTGAACTGCGGATTGAAGCCGAAGCCGAGCTTCCCGAAGAAGTTCTTCGACGTCTCCAGGTCCTTGACCGGCAGGTTCACGAAGATCATCTGAGGCATGGTTCCCACTCTTTTCCGTCCCGGCACTTCGCGTGCTCCGTGGCGCTGTGTTCGAGCGCTTCCGAGAGGTAGACGGCGGGGCGCGGCGGAACTCATCGCTCGCGGGGAAATCGTCCCGGAGCCCGTGGCGACCCGGAGCCCCGGAATCGCCGGTCCCCGGCGCCCCTGGCGCCCCCGCCGTCTCCGGCATCCCCCGCGCGGGAGCTCCGCCGGCCGTCAGGACATCGCGAGCGGGGCGCCGCCCCTGAGCAGTGACGCGCCCAGGGGGGTGAGCGTGTGCAGGACCGAGCTGCCGTGCCGCAGGGTCAGCACCAGACCGGCCTCGCGCAGCACGCAGGCGTGCTGGCTCGCGGAGGCCAGGGACACTCCGGTCCTGCGGGCCAGCTCACTGGTCGTGCAGCCCTTCCCTATGGCCTGGAGGATCGCGGAGCGGGTGTGTCCCACCAGCCGTCCCAGCCAGGGGCCGGGCCCGTCGGCGTAGACCGGGGCGGCGGGATGGGTGACCGGATAGACGAGCACCGGCGGGAGGACCGGGTTCCGGTAGACGACCGGGGTGCCGCGACAGAAGAACGAGGGCTGCAGGAGCAGGCCCCGCCCGTCCAGGCGCAGCTCGCGGTCGACGGGGTAGTCCGCCTCCAGCACGGGCGCCCGCCAGCGGATCATGGACGGCAGGCTGGCCAGGAGCTCGTCCGCGCCACCGTCCAGCAGGGCGCGGCCCCGGACGGCCCGGTCGGCCTCCACACTCGCCTGGATGTGCGGCCAGTACGGCTCGACGGCGGCGCGGTGGTAGCTGCGCAGAGCGGTGATGAGACGCCCCAGCGGCTCCGTGCGCCCCTCGGAAAGCGCGTCCAGCAGTGCGGCGGGCGACCGGCCGCCGCCCCGTGCGCGCGGCATCGAGGGTCTACTTTCGGCCAACAGGGCCAGTTCGGCGTGGAGACGGTCCGCGCGAGTGTCGCGGAGCGCCTCCATTCCGACGTCGAGACCGAATGGCTCGGCGCCTTCCTGAGAAGGCGTCAGGAAGTCGGGGAAATAGCCGCGGGGCGGAACGACCGCCGACAGCAGACGTGCTTCACCATTCAACCGGACCCGGGATTCCGTCCGCCATTTCCCGAACACCGTGGAACCCCGCCGGTCCCTCAGTCGGTGAAAACTGAGAATGGTTTCCCACATTGCGTCAGGCCTCGTGGCCATCCGCACTCTGGAAAGGTCCACCCCGGACACATGGATACGCAGCACCGAACCCCCACTGTTGCAACCGCAATCGCCCCCATCAAAGGGTATGCATGCCGTCACAGGAGGTCACCACGGGGTTTCGGCCACAGTTGAAACGTCTCGCCCACAACCTCGCCAACCGAAAAGCTGTACGACGTCGGGTGCGAATCCGGCGTCACCGAAAGAGCGGGTGAGGGCCGTGGGGGGCTTTGCCTGCTCGGCGGCGGTGGCGACGGTGCGGCTCCGTACCCGGCGGGGGTAAGCCGGGTGCGGTCCATGGGTGGGGATCCATGGACCGCACCCCGGTCCGCTCGATCACGGGATTTGCGCACCGAACGAAGAAAAGAAACAACCCTGGATGGTTCGTAATTCAATTGAAGAAGCGGCAGCACCCCCGCACAGGGTGCTGCCGCTTCCGGGTTTTCCGGGGCCGCCGGCGGATCGGCGAGGGTACGGATGATCCGCCCGCGGTCCCGGAGTCGTGATGGCTCGTGGCCGGCCCGCCGGCCGGGTTGGCTCAGCGGCTGTCGCTGCCCTTCGGCCCTGCGGCGGCGCGGCCCGCCTCCAGTCGTGCGACCGGGATGCGGAAGGGCGAGCAGGAGACGTAGTCCAGGCCCACCTCGTGGAAGAAGTGCACCGACTCCGGGTCACCGCCGTGCTCACCGCAGACACCGAGCTTGAGGTCGGGACGGGTGGCCCGGCCGGCCTCCACGGCGCTGCGCACGAGCGCGCCGACGCCGTCCTTGTCGATCGTCTCGAACGGCGACACCCCGAAGATGCCCTTCTCCAGGTACGCGGTGAAGAACGAGGCCTCCACGTCGTCGCGGGAGAAGCCCCACACCGTCTGGGTGAGGTCGTTCGTACCGAAGGAGAAGAACTGCGCCGCCTCGGCGATCTGACCGGCGGTCAGGGCGGCGCGGGGCAGTTCGATCATCGTGCCGATGCTGAGCTTCAGCTCCGTACCGGTGGCGGCCTCGACCTCGGCGATGACACCGTCGGCCTCGTCGCGGACGATCTCCAGCTCCTGGACCGTGCCGACGAGCGGGATCATGATCTCGGCGCGCGGGTCGCCCTTGGCGTTCTTGCGCTCCGCCGCCGCCTCCGCGATCGCCCGGACCTGCATCGCGAACAGTCCGGGGATGACCAGTCCGAGGCGTACCCCGCGCAGGCCGAGCATCGGGTTCTGCTCGTGCAGCTTGTGCACGGCCTGCAGGAGGCGCAGGTCGTTCTCGTTGGCGTCCTTGCGGGACTCGGCGAGCGCCACCCGCACGGAGAGCTCCGTGATGTCGGGCAGGAACTCGTGCAGCGGCGGGTCGAGCAGCCGCACGGTGACGGGCAGTCCGTCCATCGACTCGAACAGCTCGATGAAGTCGGCCTTCTGGAGCGGCAGCAGCGCGTCCAGCGCGGTCTCACGCTCGTCGTCGGTGTCCGCGAGGATCAGCTTCTCGACCATCTCGCGGCGCTCGCCGAGGAACATGTGCTCGGTGCGGCACAGGCCGATGCCCTGGGCGCCGAAGCGGCGGGCCCGCAGGGCGTCCTCGGCGTTGTCCGCGTTGGCGCGCACCCGCAGCCGGCGCACCCGGTCCGCGTACGCCATGATCCGGTGCACGGCGGCGACCAGCTCGTCGGCGTCGTCGGCGCCCGCGTGCATGCGGCCCTCGAAGTACTCGACGACCGGGGACGGTACGACGGGTACCTCACCGAGGTAGACCTTGCCCGTGGAGCCGTCGACGGAGACGAGGTCGCCCTCCTCCACGACGGTGCCGCCGACCGTCAGCCTGCGGCGCTTGGTGTCGACCTCGATCTCCTCGGCGCCGCAGACACAGGTCTTGCCCATGCCGCGTGCGACGACGGCGGCGTGCGAGGTCTTGCCGCCGCGCGAGGTGAGGATGCCCTCGGCGGCGATCATGCCGTCGAGGTCGTCGGGGTTGGTCTCCCGGCGGATGAGGATGACCTTCTCGCCGGACCGGGACCACTTGACGGCCGTGTACGAGTCGAAGACGGCCTTGCCGACGGCCGCACCCGGGGAGGCGGCGATGCCACGGCCCAGGAGCACGGTGCTGGCCTCGTCGTCGAAGCGCGGGAACATCAGCTGTGCGAGCTGGGCGCCGTTGACGCGCTGGAGCGCCTCGGCCTCGTCGATGAGGCCCTGGTCGACGAGCTGGGTGGCGATCCGGAAGGCGGCACCGGCGGTGCGCTTGCCGACCCGGGTCTGGAGCATCCAGAGCTGGCCGCGCTCGATGGTGAACTCGATGTCGCAGAGATCCCGGTAGTGGGTCTCCAGCGTCTCCATGATCGTGATCAGCTGGTCGTAGGACTTCTTGTCGATCGACTCCAGCTCGGCGAGCGGCACGGTGTTGCGGATACCCGCGACCACGTCCTCGCCCTGCGCGTTCTGCAGGTAGTCGCCGTAGACGCCCTGGTGGCCGCTGGCCGGGTCACGGGTGAAGGCGACGCCCGTGCCGGAGTCGGGGCCGAGGTTGCCGAAGACCATCGAGCAGATGTTGACGGCGGTGCCGAGGTCGCCGGGGATGCGCTCCTGGCGGCGGTAGAGCTTGGCACGGTCGGTGTTCCACGAGTCGAAGACCGCCTTTATGGCCAGATCCATCTGCTCGCGCGGGTCCTGCGGGAAGTCCCGTCCGGCGTCCCGGGTGACGATCTTCTTGAACTGCTTGACCAGCTTCTTGAGGTCGGCCGCGTCGAGGTCCACGTCGACGGTGACGCCCTTGGCCTCCTTCGCGGCCTCCAGCGCCTCCTCGAAGAGCTCGCCGTCGACGCCGAGGACGGTCTTGCCGAACATCTGGATGAGCCGGCGGTAGGAGTCCCAGGCGAAGCGCTCGTCACCGGCCTGGGTGGCGAGGCCGACGACGGACGCGTCGGAGAGGCCGATGTTGAGGACCGTGTCCATCATGCCGGGCATCGAGAACTTGGCGCCGGAGCGGACGGAGACCAGCAGCGGGTCCTCGGCCTGGCCGAGGTTCTTGCCCATCTGCTTCTCGAGCGCCACGAGGTGCGCGCTGACCTCGTCGCGCAGCTCGGCCGGCTCGTCACCGCTGTCGAGGTAGACCTTGCAGGCCTCGGTGGTGATCGTGAAGCCCGGAGGGACCGGCAGCCCGAGATTGGTCATCTCGGCGAGGTTGGCACCCTTGCCGCCCAGCAGGTCCTTCAGATCCTTGTTGCCCTCGGTGAAGTCGTAGACGAACTTCTGAGAATCTTTGTTTTCCGACACGGGTCTCGACTCCTCGAGGACGCGGTGGCTGCCCTGACGGCGAGGAACATACCCAGATCGAAGGTGTCTGGGTACGCCCACTTGCGGGTCACGAGGCCTCAACCACCCGTCCGCCAGCAGATCGAAAGTGACGTCACCAATCGGCCGGACGAGTTTCCGTGTTCACTTCTCGAAGCCAGAACTACGGAGGGTGCCGCATCTCAGGGATCTCATGAACCAGGAGTGACGAACGCGTCGATCGATCAAAATAAAGGGCCCTGGCACCCAGTGCCATCATTTGAGAAGTACAGCAACCGAAAGAGCGCTCATCTGAGCCATGCGCATCTCAGGGGTGGCGAGAATCACGCCCCCGGTCGCGCTCAGATGTCACTATCCGGACGCCCCCAGGCCGACCGCCGGTCACCTTTCGGTCCCGAGGACATCGCGGAGCGTGAACATGGCCGCGGAAGACGGCACACGGGCACCTGTCCCGCTCCGAATCGCCCGAGATCCCATGCAAGAGCCCGCTCACATGAGCGGGCTCTTGCATGGGCACCCGGTGCCCCCTACGGCGGCGGCGCGCCTCAGCCGCCCGAGGTGTCCAGCTCGGCCTCGGCGCCCACGCCCGCGCAGTCGTAGGGGTCCTTGAGCCAGCCGTCCGGCAGTGCCACCCGGTTGTTGCCCGAGGTGCGCCCACGAGGTCCGTCTGCGCCGTCCGGCCACGGCTGGTCGAGGTCCAGCTCCTGGAGCTGCCCGCCCAGCTCCTCCAGGGAGGAGGTGACCGCGAGCTTCCTGCGCATCTCCGAGCCGACGGCGAAGCCCTTGAGGTACCAGGCCACGTGCTTACGGAAGTCGATCACGCCCCGGCTCTCGTCGCCGATCCACTCCCCCAGCAGCGTCGCGTGGCGCAGCATGACGTCCGCGACCTCGCGCAGCGCCGGGGCCTGCCGCGTCCCGGTGCCCTCGAAGGCGGCGACCAGGTCGCCGAAGAGCCAGGGCCGCCCCAGGCAGCCGCGGCCCACGACCACACCGTCGCAGCCGGTCTCGCGCACCATCCGCAGCGCGTCGTCCGCGCACCAGATGTCGCCGTTGCCCAGGACGGGGATCTCGGGGACGTGTTCCTTGAGGCGGGCGATGGCGTCCCAGTCGGCCGTGCCGCCGTAGTGCTGGGCGGTGGTCCTGCCGTGCAGGGCCACCGCCGTGATTCCCTCCTCGACGGCGATGCGGCCCGCGTCGAGGTAGGTGGTGTGGTCGTCGTCGATGCCCTTGCGCATCTTGATGGTGACCGGCAGGTCACCCGCGCTCGCCACAGCCTCACGGAGGATCGCCCGGAGCAGCGGCCGCTTGTACGGGAGCGCCGAGCCGCCTCCCTTGCGGGTGACCTTGGGCACCGGGCAGCCGAAGTTCAGGTCGATGTGGTCGGCGAGGTCCTCGTCGACGATCATGCGGACCGCCTTGCCGACGGTCACCGGGTCCACTCCGTACAGCTGGATGGAGCGCGGGGTCTCGCTCGCGTCGAAGTGGATGAGCTGCATGGTCTTCTCGTTGCGCTCGACCAGCGCCCGCGTGGTGATCATCTCGCTGACGAACAGTCCCTTGCCGCCGGAGAACTCACGGCACAGGGTGCGGAACGGGGCGTTGGTGATGCCGGCCATGGGCGCGAGCACCACCGGCGGCCGCACGGTGTGCGGGCCGATCCGGAGCAGCGGGAGGGCGGGGGCGAGCGTGGTCATCCACCCATTGTCGCGTACGCCGGAGGGACCTGGCCCCCGGCCGTGGTGCTGTCCCGTGCGACCGGGTGGAAGCGGTGGCCGGGGAAACGCGGGTGGGCCCGGACCACCGTGGTGATCCGGGCCCACCTTCGTACGGGTACGTCAGCTCTGTGCCGCCGTGCCGTTCTGCTCGGAGGAGTCGGAGGAGGAGGCGTCCGAGGAGGCGTCCACCTGCGCGGAGCCGGAGCCCTCGGCGCGCTCGCGCATCTTGCGCACCAGCTCCTGCTTCTGTTCGGCCGCCGTCCTGCGGTCGGCGTCGCGCGCGGGGCCCGCGCCCTGCTGCTCGGCGCGGGACGGCTTCTTGCGCTGTCCGCCCACACCGAGGAGGTTGTTGCGGCTCTTGGCCACGGGAGTTCTCCCATTCGTGGTGAGAAGTGAGGTCTGAAGTGATCAGGGACCTCAGGGATCGATTCGATGGGCGACGGGCGGTCGGCCCGTCGCACGCTCACTCGTAGATCTGGAAGAACGAAGACATACCGAAAAAGGTACCTCGGCCCGGACGGACCTCTCACCCGATTTTCGGCCCGAGCCGCCGTGCCGGTTCAGGTGGTCGGGTCGACCGTCGCCTGGTGGGCCTCGGCCAGGTGTTCCTCGGCCTTCAGCCAGGGCAGGAACTGCGCCCCCTTGCGCCATCCGCAGGTGTCGCAGGTCAGCTGCCGCTGCATCCCGGACTTCCGTACCCGAACGACGTGTTCGCGGCCGTGCTGGTCCCATCTGCTGACCTTGCTCGTGGTCATGGACGCCATCCGAGCCTCCTGTAGGGGTGTGCCAGCAGTGTGCACGAAGCCCCCGGCTCCCTGCGCGGGAACCGGGGGCTTCGTCATCGGGCCGCGTACCGTCAGCAGCCCAGAAGGCGGGAGCCGAGGTAGCCCTGGATCTGGTCCAGGGAGACGCGCTCCTGCTTCATGGTGTCACGCTCGCGCACGGTCACCGCGTTGTCGTCGAGGGTGTCGAAGTCGACCGTGACGCAGAACGGCGTACCGATCTCGTCCTGGCGGCGGTAGCGGCGGCCGATGGCGCCGGCGTCGTCGAACTCGATGTTCCAGTTCTGCCGCAGGTCGGCCGCGAGGCCCTTGGCCTTGGGCGACAGCTGCGGGTTGCGGGACAGCGGCAGGACCGCGACCTTGACCGGCGCCAGGCGCGGGTCCAGACGCATCACGGCGCGCTTCTCCATGACGCCCTTCGCGTTGGGCGCCTCGTCCTCGTTGTAGGCGTCGAGGAGGAAGGCCAGCAGCGAGCGGCCGACACCGGCCGCGGGCTCGATGACGTACGGCGTCCAGCGCTCGCCGGACTCCTGGTCGAAGTACGACAGGTCCGTGCCCGAGGCCTTGGAGTGGGCCTTGAGGTCGTAGTCCGTGCGGTTGGCGACGCCCTCCAGCTCGCCCCACTCGCTGCCGCCGAAGCGGAAGCGGTACTCGATGTCAGCGGTGCGCTTGGAGTAGTGGGAGAGCTTCTCCTGCGGGTGCTCGAACCACCGCATGTTCTCCTCGCGCATGCCCAGGCCGGTGTACCAGTTCCAGCGCTGCTCCATCCAGTACTCCTGCCACTGCTCGTCCTCGCCCGGCTTGACGAAGAACTCCATCTCCATCTGCTCGAACTCGCGCGTGCGGAAGATGAAGTTGCCCGGAGTGATCTCGTTCCGGAAGGACTTGCCCATCTGCGCGATGCCGAAAGGCGGCTTCTTGCGCGAGGTCTGCTGCACCTGGCCGAAGTTGGTGAAGATGCCCTGGGCGGTCTCGGGTCGCAGGTAGGCGACGGACCCGGAGTCCTGGGTCGGGCCGAGGTGGGTGGAGAGGAGGCCGGAGAACTGCTTGGGCTCGGTGAACGTGCCCTTGTTGCCGCAGTTGGGGCAGTTGAGGTCGGCGAGGCCGTTGACCGGCGGCTTGCCGTGCTTCTCCTCGTACGCCTCCTCCAGGTGGTCGGCGCGGTAGCGCTTGTGACAGGAGGTGCACTCGGTGAGCGGGTCGGAGAAGGTGGCGACGTGGCCGGAGGCGACCCAGACCTCGGGGGCAAGGATGACCGACGAGTCGAGACCGACCACGTCCTCGCGCGAGGTGACCATGTAGCGCCACCACTGACGCTTGAGGTTCTCCTTCAGCTCGACGCCCAGCGGCCCGTAGTCCCAGGCGGCCTTCTGGCCACCGTAGATCTCACTGCAGGGGTAGACGAAGCCACGGCGCTTGCTCAGGCTGACGATGGTGTCGATCTTGTCGGCGGCCACGGTGCTCTCTTCATTGCGACGGTGAAATTGGACAGGGGGCGGCGCGGAGCGCCTCGCCGGGGGGTGGTGCTCGGGCGACGCTGCGGGCGAATGACTCAGATTACCGGCGGGCGCACCCCCTGGATCAAATCGGCAGGGGGTACGGCGGCCGGCCCGGTGTGATCCGGGCATCTCATCAGCCTTGTTGACAATCGTTTCCACTTTTGTTGAAAATGAATCTCATGAACGTACGCCGCCTGATACCCACCGCCGCCGTCGCCGGAGCAGTCGCCCTCGGCCTCACCGCGCTGTCCGCCTGCTCCTCCTCCGACGCGGCCGACCGCGGGAGCGGTGACAAGCTGGACGTGGTGGCGTCCTTCTACCCGATGCAGTTCCTGGCCGAGGAGATCGGCGGATCGCACGTGTCGGTGACCAGCCTGACGAAGCCGGGTGTGGAGCCGCACGACCTGGAGCTCACCCCGCGCCAGATCGGTGGGCTGGCCGAGGCCGACCTCATCCTGTTCCTCAAGGGCATCCAGCCCGCCGTCGACGACGCCGTCGGCCAGGCCGGCGTCGAGAACACCGTCGACGCGGCGAAGCTCACCACGCTCGAGAACCACGGCACCGAGGTCGACGGCCACGACCACGGGCACGAGGAGGGCGAGGAGCACGAAGGCGAGGAGCACGAGCACGAGGGCGAGGAGGCCGGTGCAGACCCGCACATCTGGCTGGACCCGGTAAAGTACGCCGAGGTCGCCGAGGGTGTCGGGAAGTCCCTGGAGAAGGCCGATCCCGACCACGCCGCGGACTACCGCAAGAACACGGATACCCTGGTCGGCGAGCTGAACGCGCTGAACACGGCGTTCGAGACCGGGCTGAAGGACACCACGACCAAGACCTTCATCACCACGCACTCCGCCTTCGGGTACCTCGCCGAGCGCTACGACCTCACCCAGGAGGGCATCGCCGGCCTCGACCCCGAGGCCGAGCCCAGCCCCGCCCGTATCAACGAGATCCACGCCGTCGCGGAGAAGAGCAAGGCCACGACCGTGTTCTTCGAGACGCTCGCCAGCGACAAGACCGCCAAGACCCTCGCCAAGGACCTCGGGCTGAAGACGGACGTCCTGGACCCGCTGGAGGGAATCACGGACGAGTCCGCGGGCGCTGACTACATCGAGGTCATGGAGTCCAACCTGGCCGCGCTGGAGAAGGCCCTCGGCGCGAAGTGACCCTCGCACCACCCGTACCAGTCGCAGCAGCATCGGAGGCCCTCGTGCCTGAGACCAGTAAGCCAGCCCCAGTGATCAGCATGCGCGGAGGCACGGCCACGCTCGGTGCGCGCACGGTGCTGCGCGGCGTCGACCTCACCGTCGGCCGCGGCGAGGTCGTGGCCCTGCTCGGGGCCAACGGATCCGGCAAGTCCACCGCCGTGCGGTCCGTCATCGGCCAGGTGCCGCTCACCAGCGGATCCGTCGAGCTGTTCGGCACCCCGCTGCGCCACTTCCGCCGGTGGGCCCGCGTCGGTTACGTACCGCAGCGCACCACGGCGGCCGGCGGTGTCCCCGCCACGATCCGCGAGGTCGTCGCCTCCGGGCGGCTGTCCCGTACGAAGCTGCGGCTGCCCGGCAAGGCGGACCGGGCGGCCGTCGACCGTGCCATCGAGCTGGTCGGCCTCGCCGACCGTGCCAAGGACTCGGTGAGCGCCCTGTCCGGCGGTCAGCACCAGCGGGTGCTGATCGCCCGCGCGCTCGCCGCCGAACCCGAACTGCTGATCATGGACGAGCCGATGGCCGGGGTGGACCTGGCCAGCCAGGAGATCCTCGCCGACACCCTGCGCGAGCAGGTCGCGGCGGGTACGACGGTGCTGCTCGTCCTGCACGAGCTCGGCGCCCTGGAACCGCTGATCGACCGGGCGGTCGTGCTGCGCGACGGCTGCGTCACGCACGACGGACCGCCCCCGGAGGCCATGGGCCAGCACGCCCTGCCCGGCCACGACCACGTACACCCCCACGCGGCCTCCGAGCCCGTCCGGACGGGACTGCTGACCTGATCATGGAATTTCTCACACCCCCCTTCATGCAGCGGGCCCTGCTCGCGGCCGTCCTGGTCGGCATCACCGCTCCCGCCATCGGCATCTACCTGGTCCAGCGCCGGCAGGCCCTGATGGGCGACGGCATCGGGCACATCGCGATGACCGGGGTCGGCCTCGGCTTCCTGCTGTCCACCAACCCCGTCTGGATGGCCACCCTGGTGGCCGTGGCGGGCTCGGTCGTCATGGAGCTGATCCGCTGGTACGGGCGCACCCGCGGCGACATCGCGCTGGCCATGCTGTTCTACGGCGGCATGGCGGGCGGGGTGATGCTGATCAACCTCTCCGACACCGGCTCCAACGCCAACCTCACCTCGTTCCTCTTCGGCTCGCTGTCGACGGTCTCCGAGGAGGACGTCACCGCGATCGTCGTGCTGGCGGCCTTCGTGGTGCTGGTCACGGTGGCGCTGCGACGGCAGCTGTTCGCGGTCAGCCAGGACGAGGAGTTCGCCCGGGTCACCGGGCTGCCGGTGCGCGCGCTCAACCTGCTGGTCGCCGTGACGGCGGCGGTCACGGTCACCGTCGCGATGCGGGTGGTCGGTCTGCTGCTGGTCAGCGCGCTGATGGTGGTTCCGGTCGCCGCCGCGCAGCAGATCGCGAAGTCCTTCAAGGTGACGTTCGTGCTGGCCGTCGTGATCGGCACCGCCGTGACCCTGGCCGGCACCGTGACCTCGTACTACCAGGACGTACCGCCCGGCGCCACGATCGTGCTGCTGGCCATCGCCGTGTTCATCGCGCTGACCGCGCTCGCCACGCCGCTGGCGCGCAGGCGGGCACGCGGACGCGTCGCGGACTCCGAGGAGTGCACCCTGGAGGTACCGGCGGCTCGCCCGGCCACGGACGACGCACGGGTGTGACGGTGCCGCCGGGACGGACTGGCACAATGGCCCGACATACGTACGGGCGACACGAGGAGGCACCTGTGGCCACGGCGCCGATCAGTGGCACGAACGCGGCCCCGGTACGCGGCCGGTCGACCAGGCAGCGGGCGGCGGTCGCCGCCGCGCTCGACGAGGTCGACGAGTTCCGCAGCGCCCAGGACCTGCACGACGTGCTGAAGCACCGGGGCGATTCCGTCGGGCTGACGACGGTCTACCGCACCCTGCAGTCCCTCGCCGACGCGGGCGAGGTCGACGTACTGCGCACGACGGACGGCGAGGCGGTCTACCGGCGGTGCTCGACGGGTGACCATCACCACCATCTGGTGTGCCGGGTCTGCGGCAAGGCGGTCGAGGTCGAGGGTCCGGCCGTGGAGCAGTGGGCCGAGACCATCGCCTCGCAGCACGGCTACGTGAACGTGGCCCACACGGTGGAGATCTTCGGGACCTGCGCGGAGTGCGCGGGCGCGGAGAACTGATCCCCCCTGCCCTGCCGTTACGCCGATGGCCCCTCCCCGAGCGGGGAGGGGCCATCGGCGTAACGGGTCAGACCTTCCCCGCGGCCTCCGCGGCCTCCGCGGCGGCCTTCTCCACGGCCTTCTCCTCCGCACCGCCGAAGCGGCGGTCGCGCCGGGCGAACTCCAGGCAGGCGCTCCACAGGTCCCGGCGGTCGAAGTCCGGCCACAGGACGTCCTGGAAGACCATCTCGGCGTACGCGCTCTGCCAGATCAGGTAGTTGGACGTGCGCTGCTCGCCGCTGGGGCGTACGAAGAGGTCCACGTCCGGCATGTCCGGGTAGTAGATGTATTTCGCGAACGTCTTCTCGTTGACCTTCGACGGGTCGAGCTTTCCGGCCGCGACGTCCTGCGCGATGCGCTGGGCGGCGTCGGCGATCTCGGCCCGGCCGCCGTAGTTGACGCAGAAGTACAGCGTCATCCTGTCGTTGTCCTTCGTCTGCTCCTGGGCGACCTGGAGCTCCTGGACGACGGACTTCCACAGCTTCGGCATGCGGCCGACCCAGCGGATCCGGATTCCGAGCTCGTCCATCTCGTCCCGGCGGCGGCGGATGACGTCCCGGTTGAAGTTCATCAGGAACTTCACCTCGTCGGGAGAACGCTTCCAGTTCTCCGTGGAGAAGGCGTACAGCGAGAGGTTCTTGACGCCCATCTCGATGCAGCCCTTGAGCACGTCCATGACGACGCCCTCGCCGACCTTGTGCCCCTCGGTGCGCGGCAGGCCGCGCTCCTTGGCCCAGCGGCCGTTGCCGTCCATCACGACCGCCACGTGCTTGGGCACCAGCTCGCCGGGGATCTTCGGCGGGGTGGCGCCGGAGGGGTGCGGCTCGGGGGTCTTGTACTCACGCCGGTTACGTCCGCCGAGCATCCCGCGTACTGCCATGAGCTTCTCTCGTCTCCCTGTGTCACTTCTCGACGTACCGCAGCGAGCGCAGGCCGCGCTCCAGGTGCCAGTGCAGATAGGCGGACACGAGTCCGCTCCCCTCCCTGACATGACGCGCCTCGGACGCGTCCGCCGTCTCCCAGTCCCCGGTGAGCAGTGCGCTCAGCAGTCCGACGGCCTCCGCCGAGGGTACGACGCTGCCGGGCACCCGGCAGTCGCCGCAGATGACGCCGCCCGCCGCGACGGAGAAGAACCGGTTCGGTCCGGGCATTCCGCACTTGGCGCAGTCGTCGAAGCTGGGCGCGTATCCGTTGACGGCGAGGGAACGCAGCAGGAACGCGTCGAGGATGAGGTTCGGCGCGTGTTCGGCGCGCGAGAGGGTGCGCAGCCCGCCGACGAGCAGCAGGTACTGCTGGACCGCGGGTTCGCCCTCGTGGTCGGTGAAGCGCTCGGCGGTCTCCAGCATCGCGGTGCCGGCGGTGTAGCGGCCGTAGTCGGCGACGATGCCCCTGCCGTACGGCGCGATCGTCTCGCTCTGGGTGCACAGCGGGAGGCCGCGGCCGATGAGTTCGCTGCCGCGTGCGAAGAACTGCACGTCCACGTGGGAGAAGGGTTCGAGCCGCGCCCCGAACTTGGATTTGGTGCGCCGCACTCCGCGCGCGACGGCGCGCACCCGACCGTGGCCGCGGGTCAGGATCGTGATGATCCGGTCGGCCTCGCCCAGCTTCTGCGTACGCAGCACGACGCCGTCGTCCCGGAACAAGCTCATGCGCCCATTGTCGCCCACCGGGGCGTGCGCCCGTCGGCGGTCTTCGCTCCCGGGGCACGGAAGCCGCGACCCGTCACGGAGCGGCTTGCGTGCCGGCCCCGGGAAGGGGCCCCGCGGCCGGTGTGCCGCCCGGAGCCGCCCGGAGCGGGGTTTCCCCTCGCGCCCGGTCGCACGGAGGCGTACGGGCCGCACAGGGGCTTACGCGGGGAGCCCGGGTCCGCCGGGGCGTGCGCTCGGGGTCGGGCCGGCTACGAAGGGGTGCGCGCCGCCGCCGCGAGGAGTGCGGCGGTGTCGGCGGGGCGGAGCTGGAGCGCGCCGCCCACCGTCGTCAGCACCTCGCGTTCGGCCTGGCAGTACGGGCCGTCGGCGAGCGCGATCCTGGCGCCCTGCAGGAGGACCGCCTCGCGGCCGGCCTCGGCCAGATGCGGGGCCAGCGGCTTCAGCACCTCGTGCAGCTCGATGGCGAGGGCCGCTCCGCAGGCCTCGGCCGCAGGGTCCCGGCCGTTACCGGCCCCGGTGTCCGCGGCGAGGACCTCCACGATGGTGAACAGCTGTTCCTGCGTGCAGTCGTCGAGCCCGGCGTCGCGGACGGTGGCCGCCGCGGCCTCCAGGACCGTACGGGAGGTGGTACCGCCCGCCGCGAGCACGGCGAGCGTGACGGTGTGCACGGCCTCCCGCAGCATCGCGGAGAAGCGGGTGGTGGTGGGGTGGTCGAGGGCGTCGGTCGGGAAGTGTTTCAGGCAGGCGGCGCACTCGACGACGGGGCCCGCGCTGCCGCGCCGCAGCAGCGGCATGCCGATCACGGTGAAGCGGTGGCGGCCGGTGAGACGCCGGTAGTTGCGGTCACCGCCGCATCCGGGGCAGAAGAACTCGCCGTCACCGACGGTGTCCCAGACGGTGCGGATGCCGTAGATGCCCAGTCTTGTGGCGCGTTGTCCTTTGGCTGACCGCACGTCGCACACCTCCGTAACGCCCCGGCAACATTGCCGTGTCGGACGTGATGTTAGCCACATACGTGAGGTGGCGTCAGCATCCCGGATGTCACAACCCCGGGAGTTGGCCGAACCCCGCCCACCCGTGGCGGGCGGACGGGGCTCTCGGACCGGACGGCTTCACGGCTGCTTCACGGCTGTTCCACGGCTCATCGGACGTTTGTCCGCGGGGCCGGGCAGCTGCTGTCAGCGGGTCGCGCGGTTGACCGCGGAGACGACCGCCTTGAGCGAGGCACGCGTGGTGTTGGCGTCGATACCGATGCCCCACAGCACCTTGCCGTCGATCGCGCACTCGATGTAGGAGGCGGCCTGCGCGCTCGCGCCCTCGCTCATCGTGTGCTCGGTGTAGTCCAGCAGACGGGCGTCGATGCCGACGGCCTGCAGCGCTTCGAAGAAGGCGGAGATCGGACCGTTGCCCGAACCGGTCAGCAGGGTGTCCGCACCGTCGACGGTGGCCTCGACCGTGATCGTGTCCCGGCCGTCGGAACCGGTCATGGTCTGGCCGGAGCGGATCTGCACGCGCCCCCAGGCGTTGTCCGGGTTCGGCAGGTACTCGTCCTGGAAGGTCGACCAGATCTGGCCCGGCGTGACCTCGCCGCCCTCGGCGTCGGTCTTGGCCTGAATGATCCGGGAGAACTCGATCTGCATCCGGCGCGGCAGGTCCAGCTTGTGGTCGTTCTTCAGGACGTACGCGATCCCGCCCTTGCCGGACTGCGAGTTGACCCGGATGACGGCCTCGTAGGAACGGCCGACGTCCTTCGGGTCGATCGGCAGGTACGGCACCGCCCACTCGATCTCGTCGACGGTCTTCCCCCGGGAGGCGGCGTCGGCCTCCATGGCGTCGAAGCCCTTCTTGATGGCGTCCTGGTGGGAGCCGGAGAAGGCCGTGTAGACCAGGTCGCCCGCGTAGGGGTGGCGCGGGTGGACCTCCATCTGGTTGCAGTACTCGCTGGTGCGGCGGATCTCGTCGATCTGCGAGAAGTCGATCTGCGGGTCGACGCCCTGCGAGAAGAGGTTCATGCCCAGGGTGACCAGGTCGACGTTGCCGGTGCGCTCGCCCTGGCCGAACAGGCAGCCCTCGATGCGGTCGGCGCCGGCCATGATGGCCAGCTCCGCCGCGGCGACCGCGGTGCCGCGGTCGTTGTGCGGGTGCACGGACAGGCAGACGTGCTCGCGGCGGGACAGGTTGCGGGACATCCACTCGAACCGGTCCGCGTGCGTGGACGGCGTCGAACGCTCCACCGTGGCGGGCAGGTTCAGGATGATCTCGCGGCCCTCCTCGGGCTGCCAGACGTCACAGACGGCCTCGCAGACCTCCAGGGCGAAGTCCAGCTCGGTGTCGGTGAAGATCTCCGGGCTGTACTGGTAGCCGAAGATCGTGTCGTCACCCAGGATCTTGTCCGCGTACTCCATGACCAGCCGCGTACCGTCCACGGCGATCTGCTTGACCTGCTCCTTGGAGCCGCGGAAGACCACGCGACGGAAGGTGGGCGCGGTGGCGTTGTACAGGTGCACGGTGGCGCGGCGCGCGCCGACCAGCGACTCGACGGTCCGCTCGATCAGTTCCTCGCGGGCCTGCGTCAGGACGGAGATCGTCACGTCCTCGGGGATCGCGCCCTCTTCGATGATGGAGCGCACGAACGCGAAGTCGGTCTCGCCGGAGGACGGGAAGCCGACCTCGATCTCCTTGTAGCCCATGCGTACGAGCAGGTCGAACATCTCGCGCTTACGGGCCGGGGACATCGGGTCGATCAGTGCCTGGTTGCCGTCGCGCAGGTCCGTGGACAGCCAGCGGGGCGCCTGCGTGATGCGGTTGTCCGGCCAGGTGCGGTCGGAGATGTCGACGGCCTCGTACCCGCGGTACTTGTGGACAGGCATCCCGGAGGGCTTCTGCAGCTGCGTCGCGTTGGTGACCGGAGTGGGTCCGCCCACGGGGGAAGCGGCGTTCTCAGCGGGATTTACGGCAGTCATGGCGTACGGCTCCTCTTGGTCCAGCAGGGGCGGCCGACTGTGTCGCTGCAACAGCGAACTCCGCGGGGAGGGAGCCGGCCTACGACTACAGGCCCTCGCCGCGGCAGCTAAGAAGGAGCAGCCCGAAACGCATGATGCGGCAACACTAACCGAGGGGCGCCTGGTGCGTCGGTCCGTATCAGTATGCGGGATCACGCCGCGATGAGGGCAAAACGGTGATTCATCACTCTATTTCGTCAATCGCGATCGCAACCAGTGACAGCGCGATCACGGAGTGCCACAGTCGTTTGCATGCAGCCTCGCACCAACGGGTTCCAGCCCGTCTTCTGCACCATCGTGCCGCCCCATCTCCTCGAAAAGCTGTCCCAGGCGGACGATCCTGTCCTGGCCGGCCCCGCCCGCCGCACCCTGGAGGCCGACGGGGCACGGCGCCGCCACCGGCAACTGACCGCGATGGCCTGGGCGCCCGACCGCCCGCGCACCGCGGACCCCGTCCCCACCAAGCCCCACCGCACCCTGTACGACTGCCGCCACGGCACGGACCTGCCGGGCCACAAGGTCCGCGACGAGGGCGACGAGGCCACCCGCGACGCCAGCGTCAACCGCGCGTACGCCGGACTCGGCGCCACCTTCGAGCTCCTGCTCACGGAGTACGGCCGCAGCTCGATCGACGGCAAGGGGCTGCCGCTGATCGGCTCCGTGCACTACGACGAGAAGTACAACAACGCCTTCTTCGACGGCGAGCAGATGGTCTTCGGAGACGGGGACGGGGAGATCTTCCTCGACTTCACGGTCGCCATCGACGTGATCGCCCACGAGCTGGCGCACGGCCTGACCCAGTACACGGCGAACCTCACGTACGAGGGCCAGTCGGGCGCGCTCAACGAGTCCGTGTCGGACGTGTTCGGCTCGCTCGTCAAGCAGTACTCGCTGGGCCAGAGCGCGGAACAGGCCGACTGGCTGATCGGCGCGGGACTGCTCGCGCCCCGGGTGAGCGGGGTCGCGCTGCGCTCGATGAAGGCCCCGGGCACGGCGTACGACGACGATGTGCTCGGCAAGGACCCGCAGCCCGCCTCGATGGACGACTACATCGAGACGGACGAGGACAACGGCGGGGTGCACCTCAACTCCGGCATCCCCAACCGTGCCTTCTACCTGCTGGCCACCGCGCTCGGCGGCAACGCGTGGGAGCGGGCCGGCGGAATCTGGTTCGACGTCCTGACCGGGGGCGAGCTCACGCAGAACGCGGACTTCGCGGACTTCGCCCGGCTGACGGTCGCGGCGGCCCGTCACAGGTTCGGCGAGGGCGACGAGGTGGAAGCTGTGCTGAAGGCATGGTCGGAGGTGGGCGTACCGACCGCATGAGCGGGTAGGAGGGCCCGGCGGTCCGCCGGGGGCCCTCCGGGTACGGAGCGGGCCGTCCGGGCGGGTTCAGGCAGGAGCCAGTACGCATGCGCATTCAGGTGAGCCGGACCGGCGGATTCGCCGGCGTCGCACGTCATGGCGAGGTCGACACCTCGGGCCGGCCCGACGCCGCGGAGTGGGAGGCCCTGGCCGAGGCGGTGCTCACCGCCCCCCGGGGCGGCCCGCCCGCGGGGGTGCCGGACGGATTCCGCTACCGGATCACGGTCGGCGACCGGACCGTCGACTGCGCGGACCCGCGGCTGACCGACGCGCAGCGGGCGCTGATCTCCCGGGTCCTGAAAGAGGGTGCGTAAAAGCTGTCCCGTGATCCCTGGCGGGACAGCCCCAGCCCGACGCCCCGCGTCCGGCCCGCACTCGTACAGCCCGGCGCCGTGCGCTCGCAGGGGGGACGCGCTGCTCCGGTGCGGCACGCCGGGGCGCGTGCCGCACCGGGGCTGCCGCTCAGAACCCGAGCTTGCGCAGCTGCTTGGGGTCGCGCTGCCAGTCCTTGGCGACCTTCACGTGCAGGTCCAGGAAGACCGGCGTGCCCAGCAGCGCCTCGATGTGCTTGCGGGACTTCGTGCCGACGTCCTTCAGCCGCTGGCCCTTCGGGCCGATGATGATGCCCTTCTGGCTGGGGCGCTCGATGTAGACGTTCGCGTGGATGTCGAGCAGCGGCTTGTCCGCCGGGCGGTCCTCGCGGGGCAGCATCTCCTCGACGACGACCGCGATGGAGTGCGGCAGCTCGTCCCGCACGCCTTCGAGCGCGGCCTCGCGGATCAGCTCCGCGACCATGACCATCTCGGGCTCGTCGGTGAGATCGCCCTCCGGGTAGAGCGGCGGGCTCTCGGGGAGCAGCGGGGCGATCAGGTCGGCCAGCAGGCTCACCTGCTGGTCCTTGACCGCGGAGACCGGGACGATCTCCGCCCACTCGAAGCCGAGCTCCTCACCGAGGCGGGAGACGGCCAGCAGCTGCTCGGCGAGCGTCCTGGGGTCGACGAGGTCGGTCTTGGTGATGATCGCGATCTTCGGGGTCTTCCTGATCCCGGCGAGTTCCTTGACGATGAACTTGTCGCCGGGGCCGAGCTTCTGGTCGGCGGGCAGGCAGAAGCCGATGACGTCGACCTCGGCCCAGGTGGTCCGTACGACGTCGTTCAGCCGCTCCCCGAGCAGGGTGCGCGGCTTGTGGAGTCCCGGTGTGTCCACCAGGATCAGCTGTGCGTCCGGGCGGTGCACGATGCCTCGCACCGTGTGCCGGGTGGTCTGGGGGCGGTTGGAGGTGATCGCCACCTTCTGACCGACCAGAGCGTTCGTGAGGGTGGACTTGCCCGCGTTGGGGCGGCCCACGAAGCAGGCGAAGCCGGCCCGGTGGGGGGCGTTGTTCTCAGCCTGCTGGGCAGCAGCTTCTGTGTTCGGTCGAGCGCTCATGGCGCCCATTCTCCCCGATCCCGGCGGCGCCGTTGCACAGCAGGGCGCCGCCGTGGTGGTTCAGCCCGCGGAGACGGTGCTCCGGAGTGTCCCGTCGGGCCCTGCGAGCAGCACCGGAGTGCCGGGTCCGCCCAGGTCACGGACTGCGGCCCGGTCCTCGGCGGAGGGGGCGGCGGCCTCGGAGACGATCGCGGCGGCCTCCAGGGATGTGGCCCCGCCGGCCACCGCCATCGCGACGGCGGTCCGCAGCGCACTGAGCTTCAGCGAGTCCAGGGCCACGGTGCCCGCCGCGTACGTACGTCCCGTCTCGTCCCGTACGGCCGCGCCCTCCGGCACTCCGTTGCGGGCGCGGACGCTGCGGGCCAGGGTGACGATCTTGCGGTCCTCGGGTCCGAGGTCGGTGTCGGTCATGTGCTGAGCATACGAAGCGTGCGGGCACCCGCGCCGCAACGGGGTCCGGTCACGGCACGGGATACATGGACCCGCGCCGCCCCTCCGGCGAGGCCGGCCACTGGAGCCGGGCCTCCGTGCCGGTGCCGGGCAGCGGGGTGTGCGGCACGATCACCAGGTCAGGGCGGGCGGGCACCCGCAGCTGGGTGGACTCCACGGTCAGGGTGCCGACGAGCGGGTGCTGGAGTTCCTTGCGGATCTGGCCGCCGGGGGCGACGTCCCGCTGGTCCCGGAGTGCCTGCGCCGGTCCGCCGCCTGAGCTCCTGCCGCTACGGCCGGTCCAGCCGGAGGCGCTCCGTCTTCGGGAGTCCGGCCACCACCAGGTCGTAACTGTCCTCGACGAGCTCCCGGACCATCCGGTCCGGGAGTCCGCCGACGGTCACCGTGTTCCAGTGCCGCTTGTTCATGTGCCAGCCGGGCACGATCGCGGGGTGCTCCTCGCGGAGCCGCAGCGCGTCGTCCGGATCGCACTTGAGGTTGACCGTCAGCGGGCTGCCGTCCAGCGCGCTGAGGGCGAACATCTTCCCCAGAACCTTGAAGACCGAGATCTCGGGCCCGAAGGGGAACTCCTCGGCGCAGGCGTTGAATTCCAGGCAGAACCCGCGCAGTTCCTGGGGCGTCATTCCGGTTGCGCTCCCTCCGGTTCCACCAGCACCGTGACGATCTTGTTCCTCCGGCCGGCCGGGGACTCCGCGGTCAGCCGGAGCCTGCGCCCGTCGGGAAGGTCCACCACCGACGAGGCCCCGGCGATCGGAACCCGTCCGAGGGCCTTCGCGAGCAGGCCGCCGACCGTCTCCACGTCCTCGTCGTCGTACTCGTCGAGGCCGAACAGCTCACCGAGGTCGCCGATGTCGAGCCGTGCGGTCACCCGGTAGCAGCCGTTCTCCAGCTCCTGCACCGGCGGGAGCTCGCGGTCGTACTCGTCGGTGATCTCGCCGACGATCTCCTCGAGGATGTCCTCGATCGTGACGATGCCGGCCGTACCGCCGTACTCGTCGATGACGACGGCGACGTGGCTGCGGTCCTGCTGCATCTCGCGCAGCAGGTCGCCCGCGTTCTTCGTGTCGGGGACGAACGCGGCGGGGCGCATCGCCGTGGAGACCAGGTCGGATTCCGCTTCCCGGTTGACGTGCGTCTTGCGGACCAGGTCCTTGAGGTAGACGATGCCGACGATGTCGTCCTCGTTCTCCCCGGTGACCGGGATCCGCGAGAAGCCCGAGCGCAGGGCGAGGGTCAGCGCCTGGCGGACCGTCTTGTAGCGCTCTATGCAGACCAGGTCGGTGCGGGGCACCATCACCTCGCGTACGAGGGTGTCGCCGAGCTCGAAGACCGAGTGCACCATGCGGCGCTCCTCGTCCTCGATGAGCGACTCCTGCTCGGCGAGGTCGACCATCGCGCGGAGTTCGGCCTCGCTGGCGAAGGGGCCCTTGCGGAAGCCCTTGCCCGGGGTCAGCGCGTTGCCGATGAGGATCAGCAGCTGCGGGACGGGGCCCATGATCCTGGCCAGCGGCAGCAGGACGTACGCCGCGGCGGTCGCCGTGTTCAGCGGGTGCTGGCGGCCGATGGTGCGCGGCGAGACCCCGATGGCGACGTAGCTGACGAGGACCATCACACCCATGGCGACGGCCAGCGCCTCCCAGGTCTCCGGGAACTCCTCGAGGCAGGCGTACGTGACGAGCACCCCCGCGGACATCTCGCAGGCGACCCGCACGAGCAGGGCGACGTTGAGATAGCGGGTGGGGTCGGCGGCGACCTGCTCCAGCTTGGCACTGCCCCGCCGCCCGGCCCGGACGGCCTCCGCCGCCCGGAAGCTGGACGTGCGCGCGATGCCGGCCTCGGCGCAGGCGGCGAGCCAGCCGACCACGACCAGCAGGACGGCGCCCGAGATGAGGGGGACGCTCACGAGACGGTGGGGGCGGGGGACGGGCCGGTCAGCCCGTGCTCACCACGCCAGCCGTCGACGATGGCGGCCTGGAGGCCGAACATCTCGGCCTTCTCGTCCGGCTCCTCGTGGTCGTAGCCGAGGAGGTGCAGCACGCCGTGGACGGTGAGGAGCTGCAACTCCTCGTCCATGGAGTGCTGGGTGTCCGCCTCTTCGCCCTGCTTCTTCGCGACCTCCGGGCAGAGCACGATGTCACCGAGGAGCCCCTGCGGGGGCTCCTCGTCGTCCTTCGCCGGCGGACGGAGCTCGTCCATCGGGAAGGACATGACATCCGTCGGGCCGGGAAGGTCCATCCACTGGATGTGGAGCTGCTCCATGGCGGCGGTGTCCACCACGATCACCGAGAGTTCGGACAGCGGGTGGATCCGCATCCGGGTGAGGGCGTAGCGGGCGATGTCGAGGATCGCCTGCTCGTCGACCTCGGTTCCGGACTCGTTGTTGACGTCGATCGACATGGTGCGCTGCGACTACTTCCCGTTGCGGCCGTTGCGGCCCTCTTCGTTGTCGTACTTCTCGTACGCGTCGACGATACGGCCGACCAGCTTGTGCCGGACGACATCCTGGGAGGTGAGCCGGGAGAAGTGCACGTCCTCCACACCGTCGAGGATCTCCTGGACCTGGCGCAGACCGCTCTTCGTCCCGTGCGGGAGGTCGACCTGGGTGACGTCACCGGTGATGACGATCTTCGAGTCGAAGCCGAGCCTGGTGAGGAACATCTTCATCTGCTCGGCGCTGGTGTTCTGCGCCTCGTCGAGGATGATGAACGCGTCGTTCAGGGTCCGGCCACGCATGTACGCCAGTGGTGCCACCTCGATCGTGCCCGCCGCCATCAGCCGCGGGATGGAGTCGGGGTCGAGCATGTCGTGCAGTGCGTCGTAGAGCGGGCGCAGATACGGGTCGATCTTGTCGAAGAGCGTGCCGGGCAGGAAGCCGAGCCGCTCCCCCGCCTCCACGGCGGGCCTGGTCAGGATGATCCGGCTGACCTGCTTGGACTGCAGGGCCTGGACCGCCTTGGCCATGGCGAGATAGGTCTTGCCGGTGCCGGCGGGGCCGATGCCGAAGACGATGGTGTGCTTGTCGATCGCGTCGACGTAACGCTTCTGGTTGAGCGTCTTGGGGCGGATCGTGCGGCCGCGGCTGGAGAGGATGTTCTGGGTGAGCACCTCCGCCGGTGTCTCGGCGCCGTCGCCGGTGCCGTTGCCGCTCGCCCTGAGCATGGCGATCGAGCGTTCCACAGCGTCCTCCGTCATCGGCAGTCCGGTGCGGAGCACCAGCACCATCTCGTCGAAAAGCCGTTGGATCAGGGCGACGTCCGCCGCGCTGCCAGTCGCGCTTATCTCATTGCCCCGGACATGGATGTCGACGGCCGGGAACGCCGTTTCGATCACGCGCAGCAGGGAGTCTCCCGATCCCAGGAGCATCACCATGGGGTGTGCGGCGGGGATCCTGATCCGGGCTCGCGGCTGCGGCTGTGTAGGTGACTGAGTCATGGGCCGGCCCTCGGGCCTGCACATACCTCCCGTTGCAGGGCAGTCGCTGCTCGACGGCCTCTGGAGTACCAGCGTACGACTTGGCACCGACAACACCGAGAGGTTTTACCGGCTGATCATCAGCCCTTCACTGGCGGAAGCCGATGGTCGGGACGGCGCGGCGCAGCGGCCATGCCCGGCTGGTGGCGGGCAGCAGTTCCTCCAGGAACGCGTACCGCTCCAGGGCCGCCGGGTCCTGGTCGGCGCAGGTGCGTACGTGCTGCCACCAGGCGGCGATCTCGACCCAGCCGGGCGCGGACAGTGATCCGCCGAACTCCTGGACCGAGAGCGCGGCGGTCAGTCCGGCGAAGGCGAGCCGGTCGGCGAGCGGCCAGCCGGCCAGGGTGCCGGTGACGAACCCGGCGACGAAGACGTCGCCCGCCCCGGTGGGGTCCAGGGCCTCGACCGCGATGGCGGGCACCTCGGCGGCGGTCCCGGTGGCCCGTTCCACGGCGTACGCGCCCTCCGCGCCCAGGGTGACGACGACGAGGGGTACGCGTGCGGCCAGGGCCTGCGCGGCGGCGCGCGGGCAGTCGGTACGGGTGTAGCGCATGGCCTCCTCGGCGTTGGGGAGGAAGGCCGAGCAGTGCCCGAGGTCGGGCAGTGCGTCCAGGTCCCACCGGCCGGTCTCGTCCCAGCCGACGTCGCCGAAGACCATGGCGCCGTCCCGGGCGGCGCCGGTCACCCATGGCTCGCTGCGGCCGGGGGTCAGCGAGGCGATGGCGGCGCGGGCGCGGGGCGGGCAGTGCGGGAGTGTCCGGCCGGAGGTCGCGGCGGGGACGGGGGCGGGTGCCTCGTGGCCGTGCGAGACCATCGTGCGCTCGCCCTCGTAGGCCATGGAGACGGTGACCGGTGAGTGCCAGCCGGGGACCGTGCGCGACATCGAGAGGTCGATGCCCTCGCCCTGTTCGAGAGCGTCCCGGCAGTACTCGCCGTAGTGGTCGTCGCCGAACGCGGCGGCCAGCGAGGTGCGCAGTCCGAGCCGGGCGAGCGCGGTGGCCATGTTGGCGACGCCGCCGGGGCTGGAACCCATACCCCGGGCCCAGGACTCGGTGCCGCGTACGGGTGCGCTGTCGAGGCCGGTGAAGATGATGTCCAGGAAGACCGGGCCGGTCAGGAAGACGTCGCAGGGCGGGTCCTGCGGGGCGCGCAGCCCGAGCAGCGGGTCGATGCCTGAGATGTCTGTGCTCACCGTGCGCTCCCGGCCGTGGTGGATCTGGACAGTGCGAGATCCGGCCAGTGTGCCCGATGCGCCCGCGTGACCGGAGGGTCCGCGCCACCGCGCTCACACTTGCTCCGACCTGCATAAACATCCGCCGCTACCCGGTCGGAAGGCGCATAAACCCGTAAGTGACCCAGATCACATCGAGGCTGCTTTCCGTCCGCTCTGCGCGCTTGATACAAATTGGCCCGCGAGCACCGTTCGGGACAGCTGACGACGAGTGTCGCATCTCCCGCTTTTTATTGCCTTGCCCCCTTTGCGTCACCCTCACTCCGCATCACCCCTCGCTCCGCCCTGCCCGGATCCGCCGGGCCCCCCGCGTCACCCCCGCCTTACCCTCCCCTGCCTTTCTCCTGCCTCTTCTGGCATGTCTTCAGGAACGCCCATGTCCTCGCGCCCCCGCGCCGCGTGGCCCCTGGTCGCCGTGTTCACCGCCGGTTACCTCGCCGCCTATCTGCTCCCCACCATCGTCGGCCGCCTCAGCGCCTATCTGGGGCTGAGCTCCGCCCAGGCGGGCCTGGTCGGCAGTGCCCTGCTGCTGAGTTCGGCCTCGGCCGGTTTCGCCCTGGCGGGACGCGTCGAGCGGTACGGGTCACGGAGACCGGCGCGCGTCGGACTGATACTGGCCGTGCTGGGCTACGGCTGCGCCGCGCTGACCGCCTCGGTCCCGCTGGTGGTCGCGGGTGTCGTGGTCGGCGGGTTCGGCTCCGGCACGGCGACCGCGGTCGCGACGGCCGGCATCGCCGCGCAGCGTGACCCGCACCGGACCTCGTCCCTGGGGCTGCTCAGCGTCTCGGCGACGGCGGGCCTCCTCTATCTGACGGTCCCCCACCTCGGCGGAGGTCACCGCCTGCCGTTCGCGTCGATCGCCCTGGTCGCGCTGCTCGTCTGGCCCGCCACGTCCCGGCTGGGCGGTTCCTCGCCCGCCGGCGCCGCCTCGGCCGTCCAGGGGCGGCTGCCGCACCGGCGGTCGGGCCTGGTGCTGGCCGGCGGGATGCTCGTCTGGTCCATGGCGCAGAACGCCCTGTGGGGGGTCAGCAGCCGGATCGGTGTCGTCCAGGTGGGGCTCTCCGAGGTGACCGTCGGCGCGGTGTTCGCGGCCGCGCTCGGGGCCGGTCTCCTCGGCGTCATGGGGGCCGGGATGCTGGGCGCCCGGCTCGGACGGGCCGTGCCGATCGGGCTCGGGACCGTGATCATCGCGATGAGCATCGTGCTCAGTTCCTCGGCCGAGGACCTCGGCGCGTTCGCGACCGGCGAGATCATGTGGAACGCCTTCTACCCGGTCGTCCTGTCGTATCTGATCGGCCTGGCGGCCTCACTGGACGTGCGCGGCCGCTGGGCGGTCCTGGCGGGCTCGGCGTCATCGGTCGGCGTGGCCTGCGGACCCGTCCTCGGCAGTGTGCTGTCCGAGGAGGCCGGTTACGCGGTGATGGGCCTGATCCTGGGCGCCGCCACGCTGCTGGTCGCCGCCCCCGTGACCGCCGTCGCACTGCACACCGGAGGGCGCCCGCTGGTGCCCGGTTCCGTCCGGCGCAGGGGCGGTGCCCCGGCGGCACTGCTCGCCGCGACGACCGGCAGCCTGTCCGGCGCGGTGCCGAAGCTGGGAGCACCGGAGCAGGCCGTCACGGAGATCAGTGTTCCCGCGCTGCGCCGCAGGCGGCTCGTCAGGAGCGCGTTCCGGACGGCCGGCCCGGCGGGCGGACCGGGTCAGTCGAACGCGTACGCCTCGACCTCGGCCAGGTAGCGCGCCCTGCGCTCCTCGTCGTGGTCGAGGAAGGCCGCCTCGAAGGAGTTCCGGGCGAGGGTGCGCAGTTGCTCGTGGTCCAGGGCGAGTGCCTCGTGGACGGCCTGGAAGTTGTCTCCGGCGTATCCGCCGAAGTAGGCGGGGTCGTCGGAGTTCACCGTGCAGAGCAGCCCGGCGGCCATCATGGCGGGCAGCGGGTGGTCCTCCAGCGTGTCGATCGCGCGCAGCCGTACGTTGGACAGCGGGCAGAGCGTCAGCGGGATCCGCTCGGAGACGAGCCGGTCCACCAGGTCCCGGTCCTCCATGCAGCGCAGGCCGTGGTCGACGCGCTCGACGCCCAGGACGTCCAGGGCCTCACGGATGTACTCCGGTGGGCCCTCCTCGCCCGCGTGGGCGACCTTGCGCAGGCCGAGGGCCGTGGCCGCGGCGTACACCTCGCGGAATTTCGCGGGCGGGTGGCCGACCTCGGCGGAGTCCAGGCCGACGGCGCTGATGCGGTGCAGGTACGGTTTCGCGGCCTCCAGGGTCTCCAGCGCCGACTCGGCGGACTTGTCGCGCAGGAAGCACATGATCAGCTGGGTGGAGATGCCGTGCGTCTCCTCGCTGCGCTCCAGCGCCCTGCCGAGTCCCTCGATGACGGTGCCGATCGGGACACCCCGGCCGGTGTGGGCCTGCGGGTCGAAGAATATCTCCGCGTGGCGGACGCCCTGGGCGGCGGCGCGGGCGAGGTAGGCGTCGGCCAGTTCGGCGAAGTCCTCCTCGGTGCGCAGGACGGCCATGAGGGCGTAGTAGAGGTCGAGGAAGCTCTGCAGGTCGTCGAAGAGGTAGGCGGTGCGCAGCGCCTCGGTGTCCGCGTGGGGCAGGTCCACGCCGTTGCGTGCGGCGAGGGCGAAGGCCAGCTCGGGTTCAAGGGTTCCTTCGATGTGGAGGTGGAGTTCGGCTTTGGGGAGGTGCACGGGGATCTCGTCACTGGTGGCGGGTGGGTACGGGGACCGTGATCAGGTCCTGGGCGATGGTCAGTTCGCCTTCGAAGCCGGCTGCCCTGGCCTGGTGCTCGAAGGCCTCGGGGTCGTTGTAGCGCTGCGAGAAGTGCGTCAGCACGAGGTGCCGTACGCCTGACTCCTTCGCCACGCGTGCGGCCTGGCCCGCGGTGAGGTGGCCGTGGTCGGCGGCGAGCCGGCCGTCCTCGTCGAGGAAGGTGGACTCGATGACCAGCATGTCGCAGCCCTCGGCGAGCGCGTACGCGCCGTCGCAGAGCCGGGTGTCCATGACGAAGGCGAACCGCTGCCCGCGCCGGGGCTCGGAGACCTCGTCGAGCGGGATGCCGCGCAGGACACCGTCACGCTGGATCCGCCCGACGTCCGGACCGCGGATGCCGTGCTCGGCGAGCTTCTCGGGGAGCATGCGCCGACGGTCGGGTTCGGTGAGGCGGTAGCCGTAGGACTCGACGGGGTGCGAGAGGCGGTGGCTGTCGAGGGTGTACGCGTCCGTGGTGGCGAGGATCCCGTCGGCGGCGACCGGGACCTCGGCCAGGTCGACGGACTGGCGGTAGGCCGTCGCGTACCGCAGCCGGTCGAAGAAGTGCTGCCCGCTCGCCGGGAAGTGGGCGGTTACGGGGTGCGGTACCTGGTCCAGGTTGATCCGCTGGATCACCCCGGCCAGTCCCAGCGAGTGGTCCCCGTGGAAGTGCGTGACGCAGATCCGGTCGATGTCGTGCGCGGCGACGCCCGCGCGCAGCATCTGGCGCTGGGTGCCCTCGCCGGGATCGAAGAGGATGCCCTCGCCGTCCCAGCGCAGCAGGTAGCCGTTGTGGTTGCGGTGGCGGGTCGGGACCTGGCTGGCGGTGCCGAGGACCACGAGTTCGCGTACGGACACGGTGTGCGGACCTGTCTAGCCGGGGGGCCACTGCATCCCGCGCCCGCCCAGGACGTGGGCGTGCGCGTGGAAGACGGTCTGGCCGGCACCGGCACCGGTGTTGAGCACGATGCGGTAGCCGCTCCCGGTGATGCCCTCGTCGGCGGCGACCAGACCGGCCTCGCGCAGCACGTCCGCGGCGATCTGCGGTTCGGCGGCGGCGAGCGAGGCCCCGTCCGGGTAGTGCGCCTTCGGGATGACGAGCACGTGCGTGGGGGCCTGCGGGTTTATGTCACGGAAGGCGACGGTCGTGGCGCTCTGGCGGACGATGGTCGCCGGGATGTCGCCCGTGACGATCTTGCAGAACAGGCAGTCGGTCTGCGGCTCTCCCGCCATGGCCCGGCCTCCTCGGTCGTTTGGTGATCGCGATCGGTACACCGGCATGCTATCCGCCCGCGCCCACAGGACGGCCGGTCCGCGTGCCGGGGCCCGCCGGGACGGGGGTGAGGTGGCCCGGGAGGGACGGCCGACGGGGCGCGGGCGGCCTGGGGGCGTCTCCCGGCACGGTGGCCTGGAGGTGACAGCCTCCGCCGTGACGGGTTCGGACGGAACCCGGAAGCTGTGGCCCGGGTGGCGGGCCCAGGTGACGTCTCCCGGGACGAGGGACTGAGGGTGACGGCCTCGGACGGGGCACGGCAGCGGCGGCCCGGGTGGCGGGCCCCCGTGGCCTCTCCCGGGACGAGGGCCTGAGGGTGACGGCCTTCGTCCCGGGAGAGGCCACGGGCAGGAACCCGGAAGCGGGGAGGCGGCGGACGCGGGGCGGTGCCTACCGGGACGGCAGCCCAGGGTGGCAGCCCCTGGGTGAGAGTTCGCGAACGGCCGTCCCCGGCGCGGCGGTCGCTCAGCTCCAGCGTCCCGTACGGCCCATCAGGAGCGCCGCCGCGGCCGTCCCCGCGGTCGAGGTCCGCAGCACGCTGGGGCCGAGCCGGTACGGCGGCGCGCCCGCCTCGGCGAAGGCGGCGAGTTCCTGCGGGGAGACTCCGCCCTCGGGGCCCACGACCAGCACGATCGAGCCCGTGGCGGGGAGCTCGGCGGTGGCGAGCGGCGCGCTGCCGGTCTCCCGGTCCTCGTGCAGGACCCCCGCGAAATCGGCCGAGGCCAGCAGCGCGGCGACCTGCTTCGTCGTCATCACGTCCGCGACCTCCGGGAACCGCACCCGGCGGGACTGCTTCCCCGCCTCCCGGGCCGTGGTGCGCCACTTCGCCAGGGACTTGAGCCCGCGGTCGCCCTTCCACTGGGTGATGCAGCGTGCCGCCTGCCAGGGCACGATCGCGTCGACGCCCGTCTCGGTCATCGTCTCGACGGCGACCTCCCCGCGGTCGCCCTTGGGCAGCGCCTGCACGACGGTGATCCGGGGCACGGGCGCCGGTTCCTCGTGGACCGTGGCGAGGCCGGTGACGACGAGCCGGTCCTTGCCCTCGGCCGCCCGTACGACGCCTTCGGCCCAGCGGCCCCGCCCGTCGGTCAGGACGAGGTCCTCCCCCGGGTTCAGCCGCTTCACGGACACGGCGTGCCGCCCTTCGGATCCCTCCAGGACGAACTCCGGCCCACTGGGCATGTGCTCGACGACGAAGACCGGTGCCGTCACTGGGCACTCCTCCCACTCACTGCCGCACGCGCGGCTTCCGTCTCGGCGGCGAGCAGTTCCACGAGTTCCCCGGCGGGCAGCTCGCGTGCCATCCGGTGCCCCTGGCCCGCCCACAGGGCCATGCCCTGCGGGTCGCCGGCCTCGGCAGCCGCCTTGCGCAGCCCGCTGGTCATCTGATGGACCTGCGGGTAGGCGGCGGGGGCGTACCTGCCGTGCTCGCGTACGAAGCGGTTGACCAGCCCTCGCGCGGGGCGCCCGGAGAACGCTCTGGTCAGGGCCGTCGTCACGAACAGCGGGTCGGTCAGGGCCCGCTTGTGCAGGGGGTGCGCCCCGGACTCGGGGCAGGCCAGGAAGGCGGTGCCGAGCTGTGCCGCGTCCGCGCCCGCCGCCAGCACCGCCGTGATCTGGGAGCCGCGCATCAGCCCGCCGGCCGCGACGACCGGCAGCCGCACGCTCTCGCGGACCTCGGCGACGAGGGTGAGCAGGCCGGTGCCGGTGAGGCCGCCCTGCGGGTCGTCGCGGTGCGTGGACTGGTGGCCGCCCGCCTCGGTGCCCTGGACGCAGACCGCGTGGGCGCCCGCCCACTGGGCGTTCCGCGCCTCCTGGGGTGTGGTGACCGTGACGACGGTGAGCGTGCCGGCCGCGGCGAACGCGTCGAGGACCTCGCGGGTGGGGCAGCCGAAGGTGAAGGAGACCACGGGGACGGGGTCCTCCAGGAGGATCGCGACCTTGGCCTCGTAGCCGTCGTCGCCGCTGGAGTCGGGGTCGCCGAGCGGGGTCTCGTACCAGGACGTCTCACCGGCGAGCTGATGGCGGTAGACCTCCACCGCGCTCGGGTCGGCGAGCAGCGGCTGCGGCATGAAGAGGTTGACGCCGAAGGGCCGGCCGGTCAGGCGGCGCAGCTGCTTGATCTCGTGGTACATCCCGTCCGCCGTCTTGTAGCCGGCGGCCAGGAAGCCGAGCCCTCCGGCGTCGGCGACGGCCCCGACCAGCTGCGGGGAGGAGACACCGCCCGCCATCGGGGCCTGCACGATCGGATACCGGCAGAGATCGGTCAGCGCCAAGGACATGACGGCATCGTGCCACGTCCCGTGCGGGGCGCCGAATCAGCCGATCCGGCCGTCGAGGGGCGGGTCGCCGCACCACCGCACCGCCCGCCGGTACGGAACCGGCGGGCGGTGCGGTGTGGACGTCGTGCGGGGTTCAGCGGCCGTTGAAGGCGTCCTTCAGCCGGGAGAACAGGCCCTGCTGGCCCGGCTGGAACTGGCCGGTGGGCCGCTCCTCGCCGCGCAGCTTGGACAGCTCCCGCAGGAGGCGCTCCTGCTCGGGATCCATCTTCGTCGGGGTCATGACCTCGACGTGGACGATCAGGTCACCGCGCCCACCGCCGCGCAGATGCGTGATGCCGCGCCCGTGCAGCGGGACCGACTGGCCGGACTGGGTGCCGGGCCTGATGTCGATCTCCTCCAGCCCGTCCAGTGTCTCCAGCGGCACCTGGGTGCCGAGCGCGCCGGCCGTCATCGGGATCGTGACGGTGCAGTGCAGGTCGTCGCCCCGCCGTTGGAACACCGCGTGCGCCAACTCGTGGATCTCGACGTACAGATCGCCGGCCGGGCCGCCGCCGGGGCCGACCTCTCCCTCGCCCGCGAGCTGGATGCGGGTGCCGTTGTCGACACCTGCGGGGATCTTCACGGTGAGGGTGCGCCGCGAGCGGATGCGGCCGTCGCCGGCGCACTCGGGGCAGGGGGTCGGCACGACGGTGCCGAAGCCCTGGCACTGCGGGCAGGGCCGCGAGGTCATGACCTGTCCGAGGAAGGACCGGGTGACCTGGGAGACCTCGCCGCGGCCGCGGCACATGTCACAGGTCTGCGCGGAGGTGCCGGGTGCGGCGCCCTCGCCACTGCAGGTCGTACAGACGACCGCCGTGTCGACCTGGATGTCCTTGGTCGTGCCGAAGGCCGCCTCGTTGAGGTCGATCTCCAGCCGGATCATGGCGTCCTGGCCGCGCCGGGTCCGCGAACGGGGCCCGCGTTGGGCGGCGTTGCCGAAGAACGCGTCCATGATGTCGCTGAAGTTGCCGAAGCCGCCGGCTCCGAAACCGCCCGCGCCGCCACCGCCGGAGGCGGACAGCGGGTCGCCGCCGAGGTCGTAGACCTGCTTCTTCTGCGGGTCCGACAGCACCTCGTAGGCGGCGTTGATCTCCTTGAACCGCTCCTGGGTCTTCGGGTCCGGGTTGACATCCGGGTGCAGCTCGCGTGCGAGCCTGCGGAATGCCTTCTTGATCTCGTCCTGAGATGCGTCGCGGCGCACGCCGAGTACGGCGTAGTAGTCCGTGGCCACTTACGACTCCGCCAGGATCTGTCCGACGTAACGTGCCACTGCGCGTACCGCTCCCATCGTTCCGGGGTAGTCCATGCGGGTCGGTCCGACCACGCCGAGTTTGGCGACTGCCTCGTCGCCCGAACCGTAGCCGACCGCGACGACGGACGTGGAGTTGAGGCCCTCGTGGGCGTTCTCGTGCCCGATCCGTACGGTCATGCCTGAGTCCGTGGCCTCACCGAGCAGCTTCAGCAGGACGACCTGTTCCTCCAGTGCTTCCAGCACCGGTCGGATCATCACAGGGAAGTCGTGCCCGAAGCGGGTGAGGTTGGAGGTGCCGCCGATCATCAGCCGCTCCTCCGTCTCTTCGACCAGAGTTTCGAGAAGGACGGAGAGCACCGTCGAGACGGTTCCCCGGTCCTCGTTCTCGAAGGATTCCGGCAGGTCCTGCACCAGTTGCGGAACGTCCGCGAAGCGGCGTCCGACGACCCGGCTGTTGAGCCGGGCCCGCAGATCGGCGAGAGAGGTCTCGCCGAACGGGGCGGGGCAGTCGATCATACGCTGTTCGACCCGGCCCGTATCCGTGATCAGTACGAGCATCAGACGGGCCGGAGCGAGCGAGAGCAGTTCCACGTGCCGCACCGTGGAACGGGTCAGCGAGGGGTACTGCACGACGGCGACCTGCCGGGTCAGCTGCGCGAGCAGCCGGACCGTGCGGCCCACGACGTCGTCGAGGTCGACCGCGCCGTCGAGGAAATTCTGGATGGCCCGGCGCTCCGGCGACGACAGGGGCTTGACGCCCGCGAGCTTGTCGACGAAGAGCCGGTATCCCTTGTCCGTCGGGATACGCCCCGCACTGGTGTGCGGCTGGGCGATGAAGCCCTCGTCCTCCAGCACCGCCATGTCGTTGCGGACGGTGGCCGGGGAGACCCCGAGCCTGTGCCGCTCCGTGAGCGCCTTGGAGCCGACGGGCTCCTCGGTGCCGACATAGTCCTGGACGATGGCGCGCAGCACTTCGAGTCTGCGTTCGCTGAGCATCGCGCACACCTCCAGCTGTGGTTCTCCGGTGTCTGCCTGGCACTCTGTGTGTTCGAGTGCCAGCAATCCCCCCGGTCAGTGTACGGGGGCGGGGTGGGGCGGGGGCAAGGGCGACCGGCCATGCCGTCGCGGGACCGCGCAGGTCGTTGCCGATAGCGTCACCGTATGGACGTCTCTTGGGAAGACCTCGGCTGGGAGCGGTTGGGCAACGGTACGGGACGCCGACGCCTTCCCGTCTGGGACGCGACCGCCGCGCTGGTGGCCGGGGCGGACGGCGTGCTGCTCTACGACACCGGTTCGACGCTCCGCGAGGGGGCCGCGCTGAGGACGCAGGCGGAGGCCCTGTTCGGCCGCAGGGTGACGCATATCGCACTGAGCCACCCCCATTTCGACCATGTGCTGGGCACCGCCGCGTTCGCCGGGGCGGAGGTCTACGGGGCGGTCGGCACGGCCGGTCTGCTGGGGCGGCACGGGGCGGCGGGGCTGCGCGCGGACGCGATGCGGCACGGGATGAGCGAGGAGGACGCCACGGCGGCGACGGACGTGCTCGTGGCGCCGCACCACCAGGTGAGCGGGGAGTGGACGCTCGACCTGGGCGGTGGCCTCCAGGTGCTGCTGGCCAACGTGGGTCCCGGGCACACCGGCCACGACCTCGCGGTGCTGGTGCCGGGCTCCCCCGTCGTGGTGCTCTGCGGTGATCTGGTCGAGGAGTCCGGCGAGCCGCAGGCCGGCCCGGACGCGGCCCCGTCCCACTGGCCGGCCGCCCTGGACCGGCTGCTGGAACTGGGGGGCGAGGACGCTTCGTACGTGCCGGGGCACGGCGCGGTGGTGGACGCCGCGTTCGTACGGGCGCAGCGCGACCGGCTGGCGGCCCGTTTCGGCGGGTCCTGAGCGTGTCGCCCTCTATCGTCGTGCCATGCGCAGCTACCAGCCGGACCTGACTCCGCCGTGGAAGAGGTCCGCCCCCGCACCCGAGGTCCCCGCCGAGCCCGATCTGGTCGTGGAGGAGGCGGTCAGCGGATTCTGCGGTGCGGTGATCCGGTGCGAGAAGACGGCCCAGGGGCCCACGGTCACGCTGGAGGACCGTTTCGGCAAGCACCGGGTGTTCCCGATGGAGCCGCGCGGATTCCTGCTGGAGGGCCGGGTGGTCACCCTCGTGCGGCCGTCGGCCGGCGGGCCCACGCGCCCTGTGCGCACCGCCTCCGGTTCGGTGGCGGTCCCCGGGGCGCGGGCGCGGGTGGCTCGGGCCGGGCGGATCTACGTCGAGGGGCGGCACGACGCCGAGCTGGTCGAGCGGGTCTGGGGGGACGACCTGCGCGTCGAGGGCGTGGTCGTGGAGTACCTGGAAGGCATCGACGACCTCCCGGCGATCGTGCGCGCGTTCTCCCCGGGCCCGGACGCCCGGCTCGGCGTCCTGGTCGACCACCTGGTGCCGGGCTCCAAGGAGTCCCGTATCGCCGCCGAGGTCACGGACGCGGACGTGCTCGTCGTCGGGCATCCGTACATCGACGTCTGGGAAGCGGTGAAGCCGTCGTCCGTGGGGATCCCCGGCTGGCCGGCGGTGCCGCGCGGCCAGGACTGGAAGACGGGGGTGTGCCGGGCGCTGGGATGGCCGGAAAACACGGGCGCGGCCTGGCAGCACATCCTGTCCAGGGTCGGCTCGTACAAGGACCTGGAACCGCAACTCCTGGGCCGCGTAGAGGAATTGATCGATTTCGTCACTCTTCCTGCCTGATGTCCCGGAACGGTTGAAGAGGATCCCGTACCGATCCCGGTGAATCTCTGCGCCACCCACGCACCATCGGTTGTCGAGAGGTGTGGGGTTCGGCGGGCCCGGCGTGCCCGACGTCTGCGACGGGCCCGGCGGGCACGGAGGGGCCCGCGTGTTCCGCGGGCCCAGGGGGAAGCCGGGGGCAGCGGATGGCACGCGAAGTGTGGCGGGACAGTGCGGAGAACGAGGCGGTCTCCGCCGTCTTCCACCTCGTCCAGGAGCTGATCGACCAGTACCGGGTCAACCGGCCGGTGATGCCTCTGGTCGTGGCGCAGGCCGCGGGCGCGGGACCGGACATCGACGGCAGGGTGGAGCAGATCGTCCCGCAGGTCCACCGGGCGAACCGGCTGCGCCGCGTCCCGGTGAAGCTGCTCGCCGGCCACGGCGACACCGCGTACGAGGCGGCGCTGTCCATGGTGCGCACGCTGACCGAGCGTCCCTGGGAGACCCGGAGCACCTCGCAGTACAAGCCGTTCGTCTTCCCCCGCTCCCGACTCCTGGACGCCATCGAGCAGGCCACCGCGACGGTCGTCTCACAGCCGGACCAGGGGTCGGCGGGTGAGCGCGACCTCGACATCATGAAGGTCACCCGGCCCGGTCCGGACGCGAGGACCGACATCGTGTGCGGCCGGGCGGCGGGCGACCCGGCGGTCCTCACCCGGGACCTGCCGCTGGGGTGGCCACGGGGTTCCCGGACCTCGCCGGCCCCGCGACGGCCCCGTAGCCGGACCTCGCAGGCCGTAGCCGGCCCGCTCGTCCCGGCCACGCGGGGCCTCAGTCGACCAGGTCGCGCACCACGGCGTCGGCCAGCAGGCGCCCGCGCAGGGTGAGGACCGCGTGGCCACCGGCGTACGGTCCGGGCTCCAGCAGCCCGTCCGTGACGGCCCGGCCGGCCGCCGCGAGCCCGGCGGGGGCGAGCAGCGACAGGGGGCAACCCTCGACGAGCCTCAGCTCCAGCAGGATCCGCTCGACGCGCCGGTCCTCCTCCGTCAGGATCTCGCGGCCGGCCCCGGGCGAGCGGCCCTCCGCGAGCGCCTGCGCGTACGCCCCGGGGTGCTTGACGTTCCACCAGCGCACCCCGCCGACGTGGCTGTGCGCTCCGGGACCGGCGCCCCACCAGTCGGCGCCGCGCCAGTACAGCTCGTTGTGCAGGCAGCGGCCCTCCGGGGTACGGGACCAGTTCGACACCTCGTACCAGGAGAAGCCCGCCGCGGCCATCGCCTCGTCGGCGATCAGGTAGCGGTCGGCGTGGGTGTCGTCGTCGGTCATCGGGACCTCGCCGCGGCGGATGCGGCGGGCAAGCCGGGTGCCTTCCTCGACGATGAGCGCGTAGGCCGACACATGGTCGGGGCCCGCGCCGATCGCCGCGTCCAGGGAGGCCCGCCAGTCGTCGTCGGACTCCCCCGGGGTGCCGTAGATCAGGTCGAGGTTGACGTGCTCGAAGCCGGCCGCGCGGGCCTCGGCGACACAGGCCTCGGGCCTGCCGGGGGTGTGGGTGCGGTCCAGGATCTTCAGGACGTGCTGCCGGGCGCTCTGCATCCCGAAGGAGACGCGGTTGAAGCCGCCTTCCCGCAGCGCCGCCAAATAGGCCGGGTCGACGGACTCCGGGTTGGCCTCCGTGGTGATCTCCGCGTCGTCCGCCAGCCCGAACTCCTCGCGGATCGCCCCGAGCATCCTGACGAGGTCGGCGGCGGGCAGCAGGGTGGGCGTACCGCCGCCGACGAACACCGTGCGGACGGGGCGGGGGTCGTCGCCGAGCACCTTGCGGGCCTGGCGGACCTCCTCGACCAGATGCGCCGCGTAGTTGTCCCGGGAGGCCAGCGCACCGCCGGAGCCGCGCAGCTCCGTCGCGGTGTAGGTGTTGAAGTCGCAGTAGCCGCAGCGGGTGGCGCAGTAGGGCACGTGCAGGTAGAAACCGAGCGGTCGGCCGGCGGCGCCTTCCAGGGCATGGCGGGGCAGTGCCCCGTCGTCGGGCACGGGCTCACCATCGGGCAGTACGGAAGGCATGCCGTCCATTGTCGCTCGCCGCCGGAGCTTTCCCTCCCACGCTCCCGCCCGCCCTCCCGTTCAGTCGACCTGGAGGACGAGCAGGGCCAGGTCGTCGTCGGGCGGCCGCTCCGCGAAGGCGTGGACGGCGTGCTTGATCCGGTGGGCGATCCGGTCGGCCGACAGCCCGGCACAGCCGGACAGGGCGTGTGCGAGTCCGTCGCCGTCGTCGAACATCAGCCGGCCGGACCTGCGCTCCGTCACCCCGTCGGTGACGCAGAGGAGGCTGTCACCGGGCGCGAGGTCGAAGCTCTGGCTCTCGTACGCCACGTCCTCGACGATCCCGAGCAGGATCTGCGGCTCGGCGGCCGGGCGTACGGAGCCGTCGGGGCGCAGCAGCAGCGGGAGGGGGTGGCCCGCGCTGGCCACGGTGCAGCGGACGCCGCCGCCCGGGAGCGGCACGATGTCGCCGTAGAGCAGGGAGAGGAAGCGGGACTGCGGGCCGTCCTGGATCTGCCGGCCGCCCGCCGCGGCGACCATCAGGGCGGCTGCCTCGGCCGCCTCCATGGCGTCGTCGAGGAGGAGCCGGTTGAGCCGGTCGAGCACCTCGCCGACGCGGAAGCCCTCCCGGGACAGCAGGCGGAGCCAGGGGCGGGCGAGGCCGGTGACGACGGCGGCTTCGGGGCCGCTGCCCTGGACGTCGCCGAGGACGAAGCACCAGCGTCCGCCGGGGCACGGGAAGAGGTCGTAGAAATCGCCGCCGACGACACCGTCGTCCCCGGGCTCGTACACCAGGGCGCTGGTGACGCCGGGTATCTCGGCGACCTTGCTGGGCAGCAGGCCACGCTGCAGGATGCGGCTGATGGTGGCCTGCCGGGTGTAGGCGCGGGCGGCGCCCACGGCGAGGCCGACACGGCGTACGAAGTCGGCGATGAGCGCGGCCACCTCGCCGGGGAAGAGCGCGACCCCTTCCCGGCCCACGAGCACCGCGCCGAGGGTGCGTCCGCCCGAGGTGATGCGGTGGGCGAGCGCGGCGCCGCCGTCACCGTGGCCCGCGACGGCGTCGGCGGGCCACGGGATGGGTACGGGGCCGCTGCCGACGCTGCCGGGTAGGCGGAGGGGCTCCTTCTCCAGTGCCGGGCGGAGTGTCTCGGTGGCTCCCTTGTCGCTGTGCCAGACACCGGCGAGGCGTGGGGCGGCCCCGGGGCCGCCGCCCTCGCTCTCCAGCCAGATCGCGCACCAGTCCGCGAGCCTGGGCACCATCAGCTGACCCGCTATGGACGCCACCAGGTCCTCGTCGAGCTGGCCGGCGAGCAGGTCGGACGCCTCGGCGAGGAAGGAGAGCGCCCCGCGCCCGGCCCGGTCCGTGTCGTCGCGTTCGGCCCGCCGGACGGTGGGGGCGGGCATCTCGGCGCGCCTGCCCCGCCGGACCGAGTCCTCGGCCGGTGCGGGACCGGGGAGGCCGTCCCAGTCGTCGGCCTGGAGCCGGGCCCAGACGGTCTTGAGCCCGGTGCGGTAGGTGATGCCCCAGGATTCGGCGAGGGTGGCGACGAGCTGCAGTCCCCGGCCGTACTCGGCGGGATCGGGCCGTTCGGTCCGGCCGTCCCGCACCGACCGGGCGGGGTGGTGGTCGGTGATCTCCAGCACCAGAGCGGCCGGCTCCGCCCCGGCCGTGTCCTCCAGTCTGAGGAGCAGCTCGACCGTCGTGCCGGCGTGCACGACCGCGTTGGTGACCAGTTCGTTGGCCACGGTCACCGCGTCGTCGGTGAGGCGGTCGCCGAAAGCCCCGGCGGACGGCAGGCCGACGGCCGTCCAGTCGACGAGCGCGGCCCGGACGAACCGGCGGGCCGCGGCGGGGGCCAGCGGGATTCCGGGCAGGCTGGTGCGGGCGACCGTATGCGCGTCGCTGCCCTGACCTGCGACGACACCTTCGGGACGGTGAACGATGTCCCGCTGGATCGGAATGGGCCCCACGGTGCGGCTCCTGACGGTTCTCGCGATACACCGCTGACGTTCTACGACAGAGTGACAGACCGGGCGGGTACATAAGCACCGAGTGACCGAAATGGGCGGGGCCGGACGGGGCGGGCTGAACGGCGGACGGGGCCGGCGGGTGCTCGCGCACCCACCGGCCCCGCCTGTGACCTGCTCCTCCGCTCCGTACGGCGGTTGTCACGCCTCGCGGGAGCCCGCGTACATGTCGTCGATGAGGTCCTTGTACTCGCGCTCGACGACCGGCCGCTTCAGCTTGAGGCTGGGGGTCAGCTCGCCGTGCTCGATGTCGAGGTCGCGCGGCAGCAGCCGGAACTTCTTGATGGTCTGCCAGCGCTGCAGGCCCTCGTTGAGCTGCTTCACGTAGCCCTCGATGAGCTCCACGGCCTGCGGGGAGGCCACCACGTCGGCGTACGGCTTGCCACCCAGCCCGTTCTCCTGTGCCCAGCCGAGGATGGTCGGCTCGTCGAGGGAGATGAGGGCGGTGCAGAAGTTACGGTCCGCGCCGTGCACCAGGATGTTGGAGACGAACGGACAGACCGCCTTGAACTGTCCCTCGACCTCGGCCGGGGCGATGTACTTGCCGCCCGACGTCTTGATCAGGTCCTTCTTGCGGTCGGTGATCCGCAGGTAGCCGTCCTCGGACAGCTCGCCGATGTCGCCGGTGTGGAACCAGCCGTCGGACTCCAGGACCTCGGCGGTCTTCTCGGGCAGCCGGTGGTAGCCCTCCATCAGGCCGGGGCCGCGCAGCAGGATCTCGCCGTCGTCCGCGATCCGGACCTCGGTGCCGGGGAGCGGCTTGCCGACGGTGCCGGTGCGGTAGGCCCCGCCCGGGTTGACGAAGGAGGCGGCGCTGGACTCGGTGAGGCCGTAGCCCTCCAGGATGTGGATCCCGGCGCCGGAGAAGAAGAAGCCGATGTCGGGGGCGAGTGCGGCGGAGCCGGACACGCAGGCGCGGAGCCGGCCGCCGAAGGCCTCCCGGATCTTGGCGAAGACGAGGGTGTCGGCGACCTTGTGCTTGGCGCCGAGTGCGAACGGCACGGACGCCTTGCCGGTACGACGGAAGTTGTCCTGCGACACCTTCGCGTACTCCCGGCCCACGCCCGCCGCCCACTGGAAGATCTTGTACTTGGCGCCGCCGCCGGCCCGCGCCTTGGCCGCGACCCCGTTGTAGACCTTCTCGAAGATCCGGGGGACGGCTGCCATGTAGGTCGGCCGGACCACCGGAAGGTTCTCGATGATCTTGTCGACGCGGCCGTCGACCGCCGTGACGTGGCCGACCTCGATCTGGCCGGAGGTGAGGACCTTGCCGAAGACATGGGCGAGCGGCAGCCAGAGGTACTGGACGTCGTCCGCGTTGATCAGGCCGGTCGCCACGGTCGCCTTGGCCATGTACGACCAGTTGTCGTGCGGCAGACGCACCCCCTTGGGGCGGCCGGTGGTGCCCGAGGTGTAGATCAGGGTCGCCAGCTGGTCGGCGGTGATAGCCGCGACCCGGTCGGTGACCGCGTCCGGGTTCTTCGCCAGGTGTTCGGCACCCCGCGCCTCGAGCTCGGCCAGCGTGAGGAGCCAGCCCTCCGGGTCGCCCTCCACGGGCTCGGCACCGGCCGGGTCGATGACGATGACATGGGCGAGGGAGGGCAGCCCCGCCCGGTTCTCCCGGGCCTTCGCCAGCTGTGCGGCGTCCTCGGCGATCAGGACACGGCTCTCGGAGTCGGCCAGGATGAAGGCGGACTCCTCGGTGTTCGTGGACGGGTAGACCGTCGTGGTCGCGGCACCCGCGCACATCACTCCGAGGTCGGCGAGGATCCACTCGACACGCGTGGACGAGGCGAGCGCGACCCGCTCCTCCGGCCGGACGCCGAGACCGATCAGGCCGGCCGCGATCGCGTACACCCGGGTCGCCGCCTGCGCCCAGGTCAGCGACTTCCAGTCGTCCGGACCCTGGCCGGAGGCCGACGGCACGGGAAAGCGGTACGCCTCACCGTCCGGAGTGGCCGCCACGCGGTCGACGAAGAGGGCCGCCACGGAGGGCGGTCGGCTATCGATCAAGGTCTTTGTGTCGCTCACGACGTCCTCCGGGCCTGCGGCATTGCTACGACCGGCTGCTGGGTACTGGTGCGGGATATATGGGGGGCTGCTGCCTGTGTTCCTGGTTCTCGCGCCCGCTCGCCCTACTTGCTTAACTGGCGAGTAACTAACGGGTGGTGATCAGAGTAGAGCGCACGGGTCCGCGACGTAAGAGGCAACAGGCCGCCGCTTCATAACGAACGGGCCCCCGCGCCGCACAGATGTCTGCGCGGCGCGGGGGCCCGTCTGGCGCTCCCGGGAACCGGCCCCCGGGAGGGAGGAGGGCACGGCTACTTCTTTGCCTTGCCCTCGCCGGCCGACTCGTCGGTCGACAGGACGGAGATGAACGCGTCCTGCGGCACCTCCACGTTGCCGACCATCTTCATCCGCTTCTTGCCTTCCTTCTGCTTCTCCAGCAGCTTCCGCTTACGGGAGATGTCACCGCCGTAGCACTTGGCGAGGACGTCCTTGCGGATGGCGCGAACGGTCTCACGCGCGATGACCCGGGCACCGATGGCCGCCTGGATCGGCACCTCGAAGTTCTGCCGGGGGATGAGCTTCTGCAGCTTGGCGACGAGCCGCACCCCGTACGCGTACGCCTTGTCCTTGTGCGTGACCGCGGAGAACGCGTCGACCTTGTCGCCGTGCAGCAGGATGTCGACCTTGACGAGCTGGGCGGACTGCTCACCCGTGGGCTCGTAGTCGAGCGAGGCGTAGCCGCGCGTCTTGGACTTCAGCTGGTCGAAGAAGTCGAAGACGATCTCGGCGAGCGGCAGGGTGTAGCGGATCTCGACACGGTCCTCGGAGAGGTAGTCCATGCCGAGCAGGGTGCCGCGCCGGTTCTGGCACAGCTCCATGATCGCGCCGATGAACTCGCTCGGGGCCAGGACCGTGGCCCGGACGACCGGCTCGTGCACCTTGTCGATCTTGCCCTCGGGGAACTCGCTCGGGTTGGTGACGATGTGCTCGGTTCCGTCCTCCATCTCGACGCGGTAGACCACGTTCGGGGCGGTGGCGATGAGCTCGAGACCGAACTCGCGCTCGAGCCGCTCGCGGACCACGTCGAGGTGGAGCAGGCCGAGGAAGCCCACGCGGAAGCCGAAGCCGAGTGCGGCGGAGGTCTCCGGCTCGTACACCAGGGCGGCGTCGTTGAGCTGGAGCTTGTCGAGGGCCTCGCGCAGGTCCGGGTAGTCCGAGCCGTCCAGCGGGTACAGGCCGGAGAACACCATCGGCTTGGGGTCCTTGTAGCCGCCCAGCGCCTCGGTCGCCCCGTTGTGCAGGGAGGTGATGGTGTCACCGACCTTGGACTGCCGGACGTCCTTCACACCGGTGATGATGTAGCCGACCTCACCGACGCCGATGCCGTCGGCCGGGGTCATCTCCGGGGAGGAGACACCGATCTCCAGCAGCTCGTGGGTGGCGCCCGTGGACATCATCCGGATGCGCTCGCGCTTGCTGAGCTGGCCGTCGATGACCCTGACGTAGGTGACGACGCCGCGGTAGGGGTCGTAGACCGAGTCGAAGATCATCGCGCGGGCGGCTTCGTCCGCCTTGCCGACGGGGGCGGGTACGTCGCGGACCACCCGGTTGAGCAGTGCGTCCACGCCGATACCGGTCTTCGCCGAGACCTTGAGCACGTCCTCGGGCTGGCAGCCGATGAGGTTGGCCAGCTCCTCGGAGAACTTCTCGGGCTGCGCGGCCGGCAGGTCGATCTTGTTGAGCACCGGGATGATGGTGAGGTCGTTCTCCATCGCCAGGTAGAGGTTTGCGAGGGTCTGTGCCTCGATCCCCTGTGCCGCGTCGACGAGCAGGACCGTGCCCTCGCAGGCGGCGAGGGAACGGGACACCTCGTAGGTGAAGTCCACGTGACCGGGGGTGTCGATCATGTTGAGGATGTGGGTCGCGCCCGTGTCCTCACCCTCGGTGGGCGCCCACGGCAGACGGACCGCCTGGGACTTGATGGTGATGCCGCGCTCGCGCTCGATGTCCATCCGGTCGAGGTACTGAGCGCGCATCTGCCGCACATCGACCACGCCCGTCAGCTGAAGCATCCGGTCGGCAAGCGTCGACTTGCCGTGGTCGATGTGCGCGATGATGCAGAAGTTGCGGATCAGCGCCGGGTCGGTACGGCTCGGCTCGGGCACGTTGGTAGGAGTCGCGGGCACGCAGGGTCCTGATTCTTGAGACGCCGAACGCCGTGTCTCGGGTCGATGTCGGGTCGGTCGGATCAATACGCAGGCTCCATCGTCCCACGCCTGCGGGGCTGGGACCGGTTTGGGCCGGTCCGAGGGTGACTGGTACCGTGGGCAGCTGTGTCTCGTGGCCCTCAGAAGCCATGTGACGCACATAGAAGATCCAACGAACCTGAAAAGGCTCTTTCGTGGCGAACATCAAGTCCCAGATCAAGCGGAACAAGACGAACGAGAAGGCGCGCCTGCGTAACAAGGCCGTCAAGTCCTCGCTCAAGACCTCGATCCGCAAGGCCCGTGAGGCTGCCGCTTCCGGTGACGTCGAGAAGGCCACTGTGGCCGTCCGTGACGCGTCCCGCCAGCTCGACAAGGCTGTCTCGAAGGGTGTCATCCACAAGAACGCCGCCGCCAACAAGAAGTCGGCGCTGGCGCTCAAGGTTGTCGCCCTCCAGGGCTGAGCTACTGATGTGAAAGCCGGAACGGACTCAGCGGGCCCTCTCTCCCGCTCCTGACCGGCACCCCGTGCCGCACACCGAACCTGCGTTCGCCACGCGGGTGCGGCGCACACAGCGTGAAACGGAGGCCCCGGCCACCGTCCTCCCCAGGACGGCGCGACCGGGGCTTCTGTGCTGTCCAGGGCCTTTGTGGCGTCGGGGCCTTTGCGCTGCCCCGGGGTTGGCGGTGCGGCCCGGGCTCGGTGCTGTCCGGGGCCTTTGCCCTGGCCGGACACAGTGCTGTTCCTCGCCGCGCGGCGTGATGCTGTCCGGCCACAGCGCTGTTCGGGCGCGGTGCCGCTGGGGCTCGCACCGGCCGGGCTCGCGTGTGCTCGGGCCCGCGCGCTGCGGAGGGGGCTGGGCAGCCGGCCGCTAGCGTCCGCCGGACCGTGCGGCTCGCGCGATCGCGACGACGGCCTTCTCCAGGGCGTACTCCGGATCGTCACCGCCGCCCTTGACCCCCGCGTCGGCCGCAGCGACCGCGCGCAGCGCGGCCGAGACCCCGTCGGGCGTCCAGCCGCGCATCTGCTGGCGCACCCGGTCGATCTTCCAGGGCGGCATACCGAGCTCCCGTGCGAGGTCCGCGGGGCGTCCGCCCCGGGCCGACGACAGCTTGCCGATCGCGCGGACGCCCTGGGCGAGGGCGCTGGTGATCAGGACGGGCGCGACCCCGGTCGACAGCGACCACCGCAGCGCCTCCAGCGCCTCCGCCGCCTTTCCCTCGACCGCACGGTCGGCGACGGTGAAGGAGGATGCCTCGGCCCGGCCGGTGTAGTAGCGGCCGACGACGGCCTCGTCGATGGTGCCCTCGACGTCCGCGGTCAGCTGGGAGACGGCGCTCGCCAGCTCGCGCAGATCACTGCCGACGGAGTCCACGAGTGCCTGGCACGCCTCGGGGGTCGCGGAGCGCCCGAGGGTCCGGAATTCCGACCTGACGAAGGAGAGCCGCTCGGCGGGCTTGGTCGTCTTCGGGCAGGCGACCTCACGCGCACCCGCCTTCCGGACCGCGTCCAGCAGGCCCTTGCCCTTGGCCCCGCCGGCGTGGAGGAGCACGAGGGTGATCTCCTCGGCGGGCGCGGAGAGGTACGCCTTGACGTCCTTGACCGTGTCGGCCGAGAGGTCGTGTGCGTTGCGCACGATCACGACCTTGCGCTCGGCGAAGAGCGAGGGGCTGGTCAGCTCGGCGAGCGTGCCCGGCTGCAACTGGTCGGAGGAGAGGTCCCGCACGTCCGTGTCGGCGTCGGAGGCACGGGCGGCTGCCACCACGTGCTGCACGGCACGGTCCAGGAGCAGGTCCTCCTGACCCACGGCGAGCGTCACGGGGGCGAGCGGATTGTCGGTGGAACTGCTTCTGGTGGCCATCGCGGACCAGCATCCCACGACCCTGTGACAGGGCGGCGGGGCCGCCCGCCCGGGCGTACCGGAGAATGACCGGGTGAGCGATGTGAGACATGTGCTGGTGCTGCCCGACCGTGACACGGCCCACCACGCGGCCGAGGAACTCGCCGACCGGTTCGGCGTCACGGAGGAGCCCCAGCTCGTACGGGACGCCCTGGCCGGCGAGGACGACGCGGAGGACGCCCAGTGGCTGGTGGTCGTGGAGGATCCCGCCGGGCGCCTGGACTCCGCGGCTCTCGACGCGTTCGCCGCGGAGTACGAGGGGTGGCTGGAGGCGCCGTAGCGGGGGCGGCCGGACCTGGCCGCCCGGCGGGTCCAGCCCCTTGCTTCCCGGGGTGGGCCCTGGGTTCAGCCCTTGGGCACGGCCCTGGGAGCCCTTGGGCGGGTCCTCGGTTCAGCCCTTGGGGACGATCTGGATGTCCATGTCGATCTCGATGCTGGAGCCGACCACCGCGATACCGCGGGCCAGCATCGTCTGCCAGGTGAGGGTGAAGTCCTCGCGGTGCAGTTCGGTGGTGGCCCGGCAGGCCGCGCGGGTCTCACCCTCCAGGCCGTTGCCCAGACCGAGGTACTGGGTGTCCAGCGTGACGGTGCGGCTCACACCGTGCAGCGTGAGTGCGCCACTGACGCCCCAGCGGCTGCCGCCGCGGTGGACGAAGCGCTCGCTGTAGAACTCGAGGGTCGGATAGCGCCCGACGTCCAGGAAGTCGCCGGAGCGCAGGTGGTCGTCGCGCATCCGGACGTTCGTGTCGATCGACGAGGCGTCGATGATGACGTGCATGGCGGACTCCTCCATGCGGTCGGCGATCCGGACGGCACCGGCGAAGCTGTTGAACCGGCCATGGACGCGGGCCATCCCGATGTGACGTGCCGTGAAGCCGATCTGCGAGTGCATCGGCTCGATCTCCCAGTCCCCGGGCTCGGGAAGCCGTGGAGGCTGCACCACCTGGAGCACCACGTCGCCGAGGCTCGCGTGACCACTCTCCGTGACGACGACCGGTCCGTGGAACGGGGTGAATCCCTCGGCCGTGACACCCAGACGGTAGTCGCCTGCCGGAATCGTGGCGACGACACTCCCGAAGGGGTCCGTCTCCCCGCCGACGACCTTGCGGCCCGCGCTGTCCGTGACGACGAACTCGGCCTGCCGCACCGGCTCACCGACGGGATCCAGCACCCGGCAGCTGACCAGACCCGCGGTACTCGGTACCGGTAGCCCTGCGACGGCGCTGCTGAGTGCGGTGCCGGACCTCGCCTTGTTGCCTAGCCAACGACCGAACATACGCACGTACTCCCAGGGGCGGTTCTCATCTCGGACCCCTGACGGCTGGACGTCGTTGTCGGAGCAGCGGTCCGCCGACGAAGACGTATTCGATCACCGTTGCGATGTTCGAGGCAAACGCAGCGGCTCGGAGGGTGTTGTGCCGAGGTGTTACGAGGTATTACCGAAGGTCCGAATTGGCCGTTCCGCTTGTGCGTGCCGCGCAGGACACTCATGGCTCATGTCAGGGTCTGTCGCACCTCGGGCAGCTCGGAGAGACGCAATCCGAAGTGTTCGTGGTAGGCGGCGAGGACCTCGGCATCGGTACCCAGCTCCGTCTTGTGCCGCTCACCGCGCACCGTCGTGACCAGGGTGCGGCCACTGAGCGTCGATCGCCCTGCTGCGGTGGGCAGCGAGCAGACGAGGGACCGGGTGAAGTGCGAATCCGGCGACGTCCGGTGGTACCAGGAGCCGGCCCGGAAGTCCGCGAGCACCCGTGGCCGCAGGTCCAGACGGAACTGCCGCGAGCCGCCGCGCAGCAGATCGAGGTCCCCCTGCGGCGCCTCCCGGAAGCGGAACACACCGCACGGATCGTCCTGCTCGGTGCGGTCGTCCAGCGCGAGCGGGTGGAGGGCGTGGTCGCCGAACCCGACATCGGCCAGCCACGGCCCCGTGCCGTCGTCGGTCTCCACACGCAGCGCCATGTGGTCGTACGGAATGCCGAGGCGCCCTCCGTCGCCGAAGACCCGCGCCTGGAGCAGGGTGACGCGGAAGCCGAGCTCTCGCAGCAACGCGGCGAAGGCCCCGTTGAGTTCGTAGCAGAAGCCGCCCCGGCGGTCCGTCACGATCTTGTCGAGGATCTTCTCCTCCTCCAGGACGATGTCCTCGCCGAAATGGATCGAGAGGTTCTCGAAGGGCACCGTCATCAGGTGCCGGAGTTGGAGTTCGCGCAGGGCGGCCGCATCGGCACGCGTGGGACGGGCGGCGCCGATGCGCTCCAGATAGGCGTCCGTCACACCCGCCGCGCTGTTCATTCCGTTCATGCCGCTCACGCTGTCGATGTGGTCGCGGTTCGTCGGCTTCATGGCGGAAGTCTGTCCCGGTACACCGCACCACGCCATGAGCCCCAAGTCCCGGGTTCGCCGACGGAGGCCCGGAGGACCGCGGATGGCCGGCTTGTCGGCCAGGACGGAACCGGTGCCGGCACGCGGCTCCAACCAGCGCGGACAGGACGTGACCGACCGCAGCGAGGAGGACAACGGCGCCTGGGAGGCGACAGCCCCCGCGAACGGTGTGTCGTGTCCGATGGCGTTGTCGCTCGTGTGGGACCGGGCCAGGATCGTGGAAGGGGCGGACCTTCCCGCCGCTTCGGGCACCCGGCTGGTCCGGCGGCCCGCTCCCGCCCCCGAGCCCGCAACACGCCCCCGTCCCCGCGGTCATGAGCGGCCTGCCGCACGCAGCCCCGTACCGGCCCCTGTCACGGCGACGGCACCGTCGATGTCCGTCCGGAGAACCTTCGCGCCCCCGGCTCTGAGCGCCTCGACCGTGCGGGCTGCCGGATGCCCGTACGGGTTGTCCGTACCGCAGCTGATGAGCGCCAGCCTCGGACGTACGCTGCGCAGGAGAGCGGTGTCCTGGTAAGCGGATCCGTGGTGCGCCACCTTGAGCACGTCCACCCGGGGCAGCGCCGGATAGCTGCGCAGCACCCCTCGCTGGGCCGGGGGTTCGAGGTCGCCGAGGAGCAGCAGCGTCAGATCGCCCGATCGCACGAAGAGGGTGACGCTGGAGTCGTTCGGCTCCTTTGTCACGAAGGCCGGTACCGCGCCCCGCGCATCGGCCGCCGGCCAGAGAACCCTCCAGTCGAGCGGGCCGAACCGCCGACGCTCCCCCGGAACGGCCGGGACCACCGGGACGTCCGCCGTGGCCGCCGTCCGCTTCACGAAGGCGGCCTGCTCCGCCGGCTCGTCGAGACTCGTCGTCTGGATCGCGGCGACCTCCCGTCCCCGCAGGACACCCGGCAGGCCGCGCACATGGTCGGCGTGGAAGTGGGTGAGGAGCAGGAGCGGCACACGGGTGATACCGAGGTCGCGCAGGCACCGGTCGACGAGGCGCGGGTCCGGGCCGGTGTCGACGACCACCCCCGCGCCCTCTCCGGCGGCGAGCACCATGGCATCCCCCTGACCCACGTCACACATCGCGAACGCCCAGTCCGGCGGCGGCCATCCGGTCATGATCCTGGTGAGCGGCACCGGTCTCAGCACCGCGAGGACCAGGGCGAGCGCGGCAGCGGAACAGACCCAGGGGTGGCGGGCGAGAGGGCGTGCGGACAGCACCAGCACGAGCGTGAGGACGGCCAGCAGAGCCGCGCCCCTCCAGCCGCCGGGCCAGTCGGCCTCGGCTCCGGGCAGGGCCGCTCCGGTGCGGGCCACGGAGGCGATCCATCCGACCGGCCAGCCGGCGACCAGGGCCAGGGCCTCGGCCGCCGCCGTCGACACCGGGGCCACGGCGAGCGCCGCGAAACCGAGGACCGTAGCGGGTGCCACGGCGAACTCGGCCAGCAGATTGCAGGGGATCGCCACCAGACTGACCCGTGAGGCGAGCACCACGACGACCGGGGCGCACACCGCCTGCGCGGCGCCCGCCGCGGCCAGCACCTCGGCAAGCCTCGGCGGCACCCGGTGCCGTTGCAGGGCGCTGCTCCACCGGGGCGCGAGGGTCAGGAGCGCCCCGGTGGCCAGCACGGACAGGAGGAACCCGTAACTGCGGGCCAGCCACGGGTCGTACAGCACCAGCAGCAGAACGGCCGCGGCCAGTGCGGGAATCAGCGATCTGCGCCGGCCCGTGCCGATGGCGAGAAGCGTGATCAGGCCACACGCCGCCGCTCGTAGGACGCTCGGCTCAGGGCGGCAGACGATCACGAAGGCGAGCGCGATCCCGCCACCGATCAGTGCGGTCACACGCAGGGAGATCCCCAGCCGGGGTGCCAGGCCGCGGCGCTCGCTGCGCAGGGCCGTTCCGGGTGGGCCGATGAGGAGGAAGAGGAGGATCGACAGGTTGGCACCCGACACGGCGAGCAGGTGGGTGAGATCGGTGGCCTTGAAGGCGTCGTGCAGTTCGGGTGTGACCCTGGAGGTGTCGCCGACCACCAGGCCCGGCAGGAGCGCCCGCGCGTCGGCGTCGAGCCCGTCGGTGGCTTCCCGCAGGCCGGAACGCAGCTGTCCTGCCGTCCGCTGGAGGAAGGTCGGCGCAGAGGTGACCGGCGGCGGATCGTCCGCGTCCGTACCGAGCACGGCGGCGATGCGCTCCCCCTCATGGCGTGGTGGCGCCAGCCGACCGCTGATCCGCAGCCCGGTGGAGGGGAGCAGCCGTTGCCACTGTGCGGAGGCGGCGCCCGGCGAGACCATGACGAGGACCGGGGTGCGGAGTTTGGTGACCGTGCCGTCAGGGCCGGTCAGCCGGTCGACCTCGGCGTCGAGCAGCAGGGACACGGGGGTGCTGTGGTCGCCCCGGACCCGCGGCCGGGTCTGCCGGGGGTCGGACGTGACGGTCACCTCCGCCTCCACCCGGGTGTAGTCCTCCGCCAGTCCGGGAACGGGACCGCTCCGGCTGTGCGCACCGTGGAGTCCGGCAGCCGCTGCCCCGGCCGCCGCGCAGAGCAGTACCCCGGCGGCGGCGGTGGTGCGCAGCCGTGCGCACGACGTGGATCCGGTGGGGCGCCGGAAGGCCCCCGTGCGCCCCGCACCAACCGCTGCCCTCACTCGGGGCCCTGCCAGGAGCGTCAGGGCTGTACAGGCGCAGAGGGCGGCTCCTGCGGCCGCCCACCGGCCCGGCGCACCGAGTGCGAGTCCGGCGGCGGCCCACGCCGCGAGGGCGGGCGGGACGAGCCGGAGGTCTACGGGACCTTCCTGGTGCGGGTCGGCGGAGCCCAGTCGCCTGCCCGAGGCCGTGTGCACGTCCGGGCCGCTCATGGCCGGACCAGTGGCCGAAGGTCGGCGAACCGCCGGTCGCCGATGCCGTCGACCTCTCGGAGTTCGTCGACGGACCGGTAACCCCCGTGCTCGGTGCGGTAGTCGATGATGTGCTGGGCCAGCACCGGTCCGACACCGGGCAGGGTGTCGAGTTGTTCCACGGTGGCCGTGCTGAGACTCACCGGTGCGGCCGGACCGTCCTGGGCCTGCCCGGACCCGCCCCCTCCCGCTGTGCCTCCCGCTGCGGCCTGGACGCCCGGCAGGCCCACCAGGACCTGTTCGCCGTCCGTCAGAACGCGCGCCCGGTTGAGCCCTGTGACGTCCGCGCCCGTACGCACTCCTCCCGCCGCGCGCAGGGCGTCGGCGACGCGCGAGCCGGACGGCAGGTGCTGGATCCCCGGCCGGCGTACCTTGCCGCTCACGTCGACGACGATCCGGCCACCGGAGGCGGGGGTGGGCGGAGAACCGTCGGACGGCCCGGTGAGGAAGCCCGCGCCGGACGGGCCGGAAGGTGCGGGTGCGGCCGGGCGGGCTGCTGCGGCCTCCTTCACCTGCTCGGGGGCCTGTACGGGCTGAGGACGTCCCGACCAGAAGTGTGTCGCGGCGAGGACCGCGGCCCCGACCAGGACAACAGCGAGCGCGGCGAGCGAGCGCGGCTCCAGACCGCATCTGAGGTGCACCCACAGCGGTAACCGTTCCCGCAGAGCCGGCCCGGCTGTCCGCCACCACGGCAGTGCGGCGGCCGATCCCGGCGAAACGGTGGGAGTGGTGGGGTCGGTGAGTTCGATGGGAGCGGTGAGATCGGCGGGAGCAGTGGCGGCCGGCTCAGCGGGAGCCGCAGCCCAGGAAGGTGCCGGGCGGGTGGGCCCGAGCCGGAGGGAAGTCGGTGGCACGCTCCGCGTCGCCGGACGAGGCCCGTCGGCCAGCAGCACATCGGCCCTGAGGCGTGAAGCCGCGGCAGCCTCGGCGTCGCGGCGTCCACGCTCGGTCCGACGTCGGCGCCCGTGGCGGGCGCCCGGCCCGGTGCCCGCCGCTCCCGCGGGCCCTACGCCGGATCCGTGCCGGGAACCCGGCTCGGGGTGGCCGGACGGCCCGCCACGCGTGGCACGCCGAACAGCGCGATGTGAAGTGGCTCGGTGTGTGGAGCCGCTGATCGGCCGGACAGTTGCTCGACCGGGTGCACGAAGCGATCGGAGGGTCATGTCTCAGGACGCTAGACACTTCCGCGAAAACCCGCTGAGCAGCCCCAATTCCGGTGGATAACTGCCCGGTTGTGGATATCTCCGTCACCCGCCTGGGTGGACTTCAGCGCGGTGAGATCACCGCTCCCAGCAGCCCCGGCCCGGTATGGGCACCGATCACGGCACCCACTTCGCTCACATGCAGGTCGAGGAGTCCGGGAACCCGCTCACGCAGCCGCTCCGCCAGTCGCTCCGCCCTGTCCGGCGCCGCGAGGTGGTGCACGGCGATGTCCACCGCACCAGCTCCGGCCTGCTCGGCGATGATCTCCTCGAGCCGTGCGATCGCCTTCGACGCCGTGCGCACCTTCTCCAGCAGCTCGATGCGTCCACCGTCCAGTTGGAGCAGCGGCTTGACCGCGAGGGCGGAACCGAGCAGAGCCTGAGCCGCGCCTATGCGCCCCCCACGGCGCAGATAATCCAGTGTGTCGACATAGAAATACGCGGAGGTGCCTTCGGCCCGCTTCTCCGCGGCGGCGACGGCCTCGTCCAGCCCGCCACCCGCCTCGACGGCCTCCGCGGCGGCCAGCGCACAGAATCCGAGAGCCATGGCGACCATCCCGGTGTCGACCACGCGCACCGGCACCGGCGCGTCCTTCGCGGCGAGCACCGCGGAGTCGTACGTACCCGAGAACTCGGCCGAGAGGTGCAGGGAGACGATGCCGGTGGCCCCGCTCCCGGCGGCCGCGCGGTAGGCGGCGGCGAAGACTTCCGGTCCGGGCCGGGACGTGGTCACGGAGCGGCGCTTCTGGAGGGCCACGGCCAGCGACCGGGCCGAGATCTCCGTGCCCTCCTCCAGGGCCTGATCACCCAGGACGACGGTCAGCGGCACCGCGGTGATGCCGTGCCGTTCCATCATCTGGCGCGGCAGATAGGCCGTTGAATCGGTGACGATCGCGACATGGCGGGACATGAGCCGGAGGTTACCTTCCGGGGCGGTGACACGGCAGCCCGGGCCTGCCGTATTGATCATTTCCGATCGGTTCGGAACACGTCCTGCCGGCCCCGTACACAACCGGTCTGTACACCACTACCCCGTGCACACCCGTCCCGTACACAGCCGGCCGGTGTCAGTTCGTGGTCTCCGGCCTGGTGGCCTTCTGCCACGGGTAGCCGGTCTGGAGGCGGGGGTCCGGAGGTGTGAGTGCCTGCGGTGTCTCCTCGTCGGCCGGTCCGCTCCAGCTCCGGCCCGCGGTGCCGCCCGGGTCGGTCGGCTCCTCCGTCGTCCAGTGCCGCAGGGCGCCGGCCTCGACGTCGATCTGAGCGTTCAGCGCCGCGAGGTCGTCGTCGGCGAACTGCCGCGCCCGGTCACGCGCTGCCCAGCGCAGCGACTCGGCCGAGTGCGTGATGCGTTCCGTGCGCTCCTTCAGAGCCGGCAGCAGCGTGGCCACCGTCGCCCGGTCCGGCTCACGCTCCAGGCGCTTGAGGTCGTTGTCGAGCTCACGCCCGTGCACGCTCAGTCGCTCGAAGAGTCCCAGGGACTCCGACAGCGACGCGTCCTCGGCCGCCCCGGCGTTCAACGCGTCCTGCGTGGCCCGCATCGATGTCCGCAGGGCCAGCCGCAGCTGCGCGAGCTCTCCCGCCACGCCCGGCTGGCCGTAGCTCTTGGCCCGCAGCGTGGTGTCCTCCACGGATCGGCGGGCCTGTGTGATCGTGCGGTCCACCCCGCGCTTGGCCGCGCGTACGGCCTTGACACCGGCGTACACCCCGAGCGCCATGAACGCGACGAACAGCAGCGTCAGGATCAGGATCACGGCTTCCATGAACGCCCCTCGATGGTCGGATCGGCCCCGGTGTGCGGTGCCCCTCCTACCGTAAACGGAACAGGCAGGCCAGGGGTTCCACCGGAACCCCCAACCTGCCCGTAGGGGAAAGCCCTGGCCTCGACCGGCCGACGGCCCTCAGCCGTTACGCGGGGACGATGTTGACCAGCTTCGGGGCCCGCACGATGACCTTGCGGATACCGGCCCCGCCCAGTGCGGCGACGACGCCCTCGTCGGCTAGGGCCAGCGCCTCCAGCTCCTCGTCCGTGGTGGACGGGGAGATCTCCAGGCGTGCCTTGACCTTGCCCTTGATCTGCACGACGCAGGTCACGGTCTCGTCCACGACGTACGCCGGGTCGGCGACCGGGAAGTCCTGGTGGACGACCGATTCGGTGTGGCCCAGCCGACGCCACAACTCCTCCGCCACGTGCGGGGCCAGGGGCGCGACCAGCAGCACCAGCCGCTCGGCGACCGACCGTGACAGCGGGCCGCCCGCCTTCGTCAGGTGGTTGTTCAGCTCGGTGACCTTGGCGATGGCGGTGTTGAAACGCATACCGGCCATGTCCTGACCGACGCCGTCGATGGCCTTGTGCAGCGCCCTCAGCGTGTCCTCGTCGGCCTCCGTGTCGACGACGGTGACCTCTCCGGTCTCCTCGTCGACGACGTTGCGCCACAGCCGCTGCAGCAGGCGGTACTGCCCCACCACGGCACGCGTGTCCCACGGTCGCGAGACGTCCAGCGGGCCCATGGCCATCTCGTACAGCCGCAGCGTGTCGGCACCGTACTCGCCGCAGATCTCGTCGGGCGTCACGGCGTTCTTCAGGGACTTGCCCATCTTGCCCAGGACGCGGCTGACCTTCTCGCCCTGGTGGTAGTACCCGCCGTCGCGCTCCTCGACCTCGGTGGCCGGCACCGCGATCCCGCGGCTGTCCCGGTACACGAAGGCCTGGATCATGCCCTGGTTGTACAGCTTGTGGAACGGCTCGGCGGACGAGATGTGGCCCAGGTCGTGCAGCACCTTGGACCAGAACCGCGCGTACAGCAGGTGCAGCACGGCGTGCTCGGCGCCGCCGACGTACAGGTCGACGCCGCCCGTGGGCATGCCCTCGCGCGGACCCATCCAGTACTGCTCGATCGCCGGGTCGACCAGTCGCCGGTCGTTGTCCGGGTCCAGGTAGCGCAGCTCGTACCAGCAGGAACCGGCCCAGTTCGGCATGGTGTTGGTCTCGCGGCGGTACTTCTTCGGCCCGTCGCCCAGGTCCAGCGTGACGTTGACCCAGTCGGCGTTCCGGGACAGCGGGGTCTCGGGCTCGGTGTCGGCGTCCTCCGGGTCGAAGGTGCGCGGCGAGTAGTCCTCGACCTCGGGCAGTTCCAGCGGCAGCATCGACTCGGGCAGCGCGTGGGCGATGCCCTCCTCGTCGTACACGATCGGGAAGGGCTCGCCCCAGTAGCGCTGACGGCTGAACAGCCAGTCGCGCAGCCGGAAGTTGACGGTGCCCTCGCCGACACCGTGTTCCTGCAGCCACTCGGTGATCTTCACCTTGGCGTCGACGACACCCAGGCCGTCCAGGGAGATCTCGTCGTTCGCGGAGTTGACCAGCTTCGCGTCGTACGAGCCGAAGGCGTCCTCCCAGGTGGAGGCGTCCGTACCGCGGTCGTCCGACGGCTCGACGACACAGCGCATCGGCAGCTCGAAGGCGCGCGCGAAGGCGAAGTCGCGCGGGTCGTGCGCCGGTACGGCCATGATCGCGCCGGTGCCGTAACCCATCAGGACGTAGTCGGCGATGAAGACGGGGACCTTGTCGCCGCTGACCGGATTGGTCGCGTACGCGCCGGTGAAGACACCGGTCTTGTCCTTGGCCTCCGCCTGCCGCTCCACGTCGGACTTGGCCGCGGCCTGCTTGCGGTACGCGGTGACGGCCTCGGCCGGGCTCGCGTGCCCGCCGGTCCACACCGGGTGGGTCCCCTCCGGCCAGGCGGCGGGGATGATCCGCTCGACCAGGTCGTGCTCGGGTGCCAGCACCATGTAGGTGGCACCGAACAGGGTGTCCTGCCGGGTGGTGAAGACGGTGATCGCACCGGCGCCGTCGACCGGGAAGTCGACGCGCGCACCCTCGGAACGGCCGATCCAGTTGCGCTGCTGCAGCTTGATGGCCTCGGGCCAGTCCAGGGCGTCCAGGTCGTTCAGCAGCCGGTCGGCGTACGCGGTGATCCGCATGTTCCACTGGCGCAGCTTGGCCTTGAAGACCGGGAAGTTGCCCCGCTCGGAGCGGCCGTCCGCCGTCACCTCTTCGTTGGCCAGCACGGTCCCCAGCCCGGGCGACCAGTTGACGGGCGCGTCGGAGGCGTACGCCAGGCGGTGCTGCCCCAGGACGTCGGCGCGCTCGGCGGCGTTCAGCGCGCCCCACTCGCGGCCGTCCGGGGTCCGGCGCTCACCGCTCTCGAACTGGGCGACCAGCTCGGCGATCGGACGGGCCCGGTCGGCCTCGGTGTCGTACCAGGAGTTGAAGATCTGCAGGAAGATCCACTGGGTCCACCTGTAGTAGTCCGCGTCGATCGTCGCGAACGAGCGGCGCTTGTCGTGCCCCAGGCCCAGCCGGCGCAGCTGGACCTTCATGTTCTCCATGTTGGCCTCGGTGGAGACCCGCGGATGGGTGCCCGTCTGCACGGCGTACTGCTCCGCGGGCAGACCGAAGGCGTCGAAGCCCAGGGTGTGCAGGACGTTGTGTCCGGTCATCCTCTGGTGGCGCGCGTACACGTCGGTGGCGATGTAACCCAGCGGGTGGCCGACGTGCAGACCCGACCCCGAGGGGTAGGGAAACATGTCCATGATGAACTTCTTCGGCTTGGCGGCCAGTTCGGAACCGTCCGCCAGGTCACCGGTCGGGTTGGGCGCCTCGTACGTTCCGTCGGCGTCCCAGAAGTCCTGCCAGCGTGCCTCGATGTCGGCGGCCATCGCTGCCGTGTAGCGGTGCGGCGCGGCCGCCTCGGCCGCGGTGTTCGTCTCGCTCATGATCCTCAAAGCTCCATCGATCGTCATCTGCCGGGCGCCCACGTCCACGGACACACGTCTATGGACATACGTCTACGGAAACGAAAAATCCCCTCGCACAGGAGGGGACGCCGCACCGAGTCCGACCAGGCGTTCTCACCGGTCGGGAGTGATCAGCGCGGCTCGCTAAGCAGAAGGCCTACGGCACGCATGGCGTCAGGGTACCGCACGGGGCCCGGGCCCCGTCCGAGATGTATCCGCCGATCCGCCTCGGCGGGCCCGTTCACGAACGAGCCCGCACGCCCACGGCATCGGCACGAGTTCTGCGCAGGACCCACACGCTCCGGGGGTTACTCCGCGTACTGCCCTCTATCGGGGCAACAACTCAAAGCTCGTACCGGCCGGTATGCGGCGACCTAGCATGCGGCAACGGGACCGCTTTGCCGAACCTTTCGGAGTCGCCCCCATGAAGCCTCATCGCAGGATCCGCTCATCCCCCTCCATGAGCCGCAGTCCAGGAATGAGCCGCCCGACGCAGGGCGGGCTGACCGTCGCGGTGCTGGTCCTCATACCCCTGCTCGCCGTCGCCGGTAGCGATGACCTGCGCGCGGCGCTGGACTTCACGACCGGCGTCCTCACGCTGGTGTCGCTCACCGCGGCGGTCGCCTGGGGCCTGCTGGCCACCGACCGGCTGTTCCTCTCGACCCGCCACCGGCTGATCGCCCAGGGAATCCACCGGGCAGCCGCTGTCACCTCGCTCGGATTCCTCCTGCTGCACGGCACCGTGAAGGTGGCGCTCGGGCACGTGGAACTGCTCGGCGCCCTCGTGCCGTTCGGCCTGGGGGTGAGCGGCACCTCCGGCCTCATCGGCTTCGGTTCGCTCGCCGGTCTGCTGATGATCGTCGCCGCGGCGACCGGCGCCCTTCGCAGCGCGTTCGCCACCCCGGGAAAGATCGCCGGCCGCTGGCGTGCGCTGCACGCCCTGGCCTACCCCGCCTGGTGCTCCGCGCTGGTGCACGGCCTGTACGCCGGACGGCAGCCCGCGACCTGGGTCGTCGTGATGTACATGCTCTGTCTGCTGGCCGTGGCCGTGGCCCTGGGCCTCAGGTTGCTGCCACGCCCGACCAAACGCCTGATCACCGAGCTGGTCACCACTCTGATCAGCCCCGACGCACCGCCGTCCGAGTCGGCCCCCGTCATCCGCGCGTCGCCGCTCCCCGGCGCGGAACACATGCCTCCGCAGCCGCGTCAGGGCCTGCCACGGGACGCGCCGGGCTGGGGGGACGACGACCGCGACCTGCGCGGCACCCCGGTCCGCCCCCGGACGCTCACCGCTCCCTCGCCGCCTCCGTACGAAGCACCGCCGTCCGGGGCGCCCCTGTACGAGACACCGTCGTCCGGGGCGCCCCTGTACGAGACACCGTCGTCCGGGGCGCCCCCGCACGGGCCGCCGCGGTACGAAGCGCCGCGGTACGAGCCCCCGCCGTACGGGTCCCCGCTCCATGAACCGCCGCCCCGGAGCGCCGAACGGCTCGACCCGGGCCCCGTCCCGGCCGCCGCCCCGGCCCCGGGCTTCGGGCAGGGCATCTCCGCGGCCTACCGCGCCGTCTCGCGGCCCCCCGCGGCACCGATCGAGCAGACGGACGACCACTGGCCCACGCCTTCGCCCGCGCCCCCTACGCAGGCGTACAGGCCCGCGTACGACCCGGACCCCCTGTACGACCCCGAGCACGCGTACGCACGCACCCAGGAGCCGACCGCGTACGAGGCACCCGGGAGTGCGTCCTCGTACGCGCCCCCCGCCCCTCCGGTCGGCCGGACCGGATACGGCGGCGGCGCCGTCCATGGCGACGCCGAGACCGAACAGATGCCGGGGCCGCTCTATCCGCCCCCCGCCGGAGAACCCTGGCACGCACCCGCAGGAGACCGACCTTGAACGTCCCCCTCCCCGATGTTCCCGAGGTTCGCGTCGTCGGCCTTCCCCAGCTGACCACCGGTTTCGACCTGGTGGAGCGCCTCGACCTCGCCATGCACCTGAAGGTGCACGGCCCGCTCGAACCCATGACCGGCGAGCGCCTCGCCGAACTGGCCGAGTCCATCTCCCTGCGCGGACGTGGCGGTGCGGGTTTCCCGTTCGGGAGGAAGCTGCGCGCGGTCGCGAAGGCCTCCATACGCCGGGGGGTACGCCCTGTCGTCGTGATCAACGGCAGTGAGGGCGAGCCCGCCTGCCGCAAGGACACCGTGCTGCTCAACCGTGCCCCGCACCTGATCCTCGACGGTGCGCTGCTCGCGGCGGAGGCGCTCGGCGCGCGCACCCTGGTCGTCGCCGTCACGCGCAACTCCACGGAGATATCCGTCCGCGCCGCCCTGGCCGAGCGCGGCCTGTCCGACCGGCGCGGACAGCACCTGCGCGCCCGGGTGGTGCGCACCCCGGAGCGCATGGTCTCGGGGGAGGCCTCGGCGGTCATCCGGGCGGTGAACGGTGGCCCCGCCCTGCCGCCGGGCCGCCGGGAGCGCGCGGCGGAGTCCGGAGTGGCCGGCGCGCCGACGCTGCTGTCGAACGCGGAGACCTATGCCCAGCTCGCCGTCGCCGCGCGGATCGGCTCCCGTCGCTACGGACACACCGGGCTGCCCGACGAGCCCGGCACGGTCCTGCTCACCGTCTCCGGTGCGGTGGCACGCCCCATGGTCATCGAAGTGCCCACCGGGGTGCCCCTGCGGTACGTCCTCCAGCTGGCCGGTGCTCCACCGCTTCCCCAGGGCGTACTGACGGGCGGCTACCACGGCAACTGGATCGACGCCGTCGCCGCGCACGACGCGGTGGTCTCCAGGGCGTCCCTGGCGGCGGCGGGAGGCGCGCTCGGCGCCGGTGCCATCCTGCCCATCGGTCCGGAGACCTGCCCGATCGGGGAGTCGCTGAGGATCGCCAACTGGCTGGCCGCCGAGACCGCGGGCCAGTGCGGTCCGTGCAAGCTGGGCCTGCCCGCCGCGGCGGGCGGGCTCTCCGACGTGATGAACGGCGGTGGGCCGGCGGCACTGGAGGCGCTGCGCGAGGTCACCCAGGCGGTCAAGGGCCGGGGAGCGTGCAAGCACCCGGACGGCTCGGCGCGCTTCCTGTCGTCGACACTGTCCGCGTTCACGGACGATCTCGCCGCGCATGTCCTGGGCGGCGGCTGCGGGCGGGAGACGCTGGGCGTACTGCCGTTGCCGTCCACCGGCTACGAGGATGTGGAGGAGTCCATTCCGAGCGGGGAGAAGCTGGCGGTCGACTGGACGCTCTGCCAGGGACACGGGCTGTGCGCGGACATCGTGCCCGAGCTGGTCAGGCTGGGCCCCGACGGCTACCCGGCACTCGCGGACGCCGCCGTTCCGATGCATCTGCGGGGCCGCGCCCAGCGTGCCGTCCGTCGGTGCCCGGCGCTGGCACTCCGTATCGAACAGGCGCCCGCCGAGCGCCCGGTGCTCCCCAGCGCGCGGCGCAAGGCCCTGGGCAGCGGACGCGGTTGAACCGAACCCGCCGGGTACGACGAGAAGCGGGCCATCCGATTCGGACGGCCCGCTTCTTCACTGTGGAGCTAAGGAGAATTGAACTCCTGACCTCCTGCATGCCATGCAGGCGCTCTACCAACTGAGCTATAGCCCCTCGTTACTGATCGCCCGGTTTCCCTGGCGACATCGAGAACATTACACGGTCCCCCCTGCCCATCAAAAATCGTTTCCACTCCCACCCGGTACGCCCACGCCGCAAGGCCCTGACCGGTGGGCGGTCCGGCCACCGGGTCTGTCAGGCGGTGGCGAAGGAGTAGAACCGCTTGAGGGTGCAGTGCTCCTCCAGGAGCCTCCCGTAGATGGGTTCCCCCTCAAGCTCGCGGTAGGTCTCGATGGGGTCGCCTTTTATGATCAGCGCCCGCGCGCACTCCTCGCACCAGTACTGGAACTCCGCGTTGACCGGGTCCATGTCCCTGACGATGGGCGTACCGCTGCCGCACCAGTCGCACTTCCGCCTGTGTGCACCCATCCGGTCAGCTCCGACTGCGGCCGCAGGCCGTACACGCGCGGGAGCCCTCTTGCGGGGTGGCTGGGCCGGCGCTCCCGGCGGGGACAAGGAGCAGGTCCGGGACCTGTACGCGGCTCGCAGGCATCGCGCTCCCTCCCGATCGGTCCGTCGCCCCCTCCGGCGCTCCGATTCTGCCATGACCCCGCAAGGGGGTCAGCCCGCCGACGGCCCGGGCCTCCGGGTTTGTCGCAAACGAGCCGTACGGGACCGGTCACCGCACCGGCGTCGACCGAGCCGGCTGACCTCGCGGGCCCTTGTCCCCAACGGGTCAAGGCAGTTGGGCGGAGCCGCGAAGGCCTGCGCGCCCCTCCCGGGCAACCGCACGAAAAAAGATCCCGCCCCCTGCCGGGGACGGGATCTTCACTGTGGAGCTAAGGAGAATTGAACTCCTGACCTCCTGCATGCCATGCAGGCGCTCTACCAACTGAGCTATAGCCCCGCTGTTCGCTGTGTTTCCCTGCGTTTCCGCGCTGCGAACAAGAAGAACTTTAGCCTGCGACCGGCCGGAAAGTGAAATCCGGCCCCCACTGGCCGAAGACGCCCTCCGGGCCCCCGCTAGTCGTCGTCCCCGAGGACGGGCTCGGGGAGCGTCCCGGCGTTGTGTTCCAGCAGGCGCCAGCCGCGCGCGCCCTCGCCCAGGACGGACCAGCAGCAGTTGGAAAGCCCGCCGAGTCCCTCCCAGTGCTGCGATTCCAGCCCGAGAAGACGGCCGATGGTCGTCCGGATCGTGCCCCCGTGGCTCACCACGACGAGCGTGCCCGCGTCGGGAAGCTTGCCGGCGTGCTCCAGGACCACCGGGGCAGCCCGGTCGGCGACCTCGGTCTCCAGCTCGCCACCGCCCCTGCGCACGGGCTCGCCACGCTTCCACGAGGCGTACTGCTCGCCGTACTGCTCGACGATCTCCTCGTGGGTGAGCCCCTGCCAGGCGCCGGCATACGTCTCGCGCAGCGCGGAGTCGTGTGCGACGTCGAGGCCGGTGACCGCGGCGAGCTCACCGGCCGTGGCCGCCGCCCGCCGCAGGTCGGAGGCGACGATCGCGTCCGGCTTCAGCGAAGCGAGCAGCCGGGCGGCCCTGCGGGCCTGCCCGACGCCGGCCTCGGTCAGCTCGATGTCCGTGGAGCCCTGGAATCGGCGTTCCAGATTCCACGCCGTCTGGCCGTGCCGCCAGAGGACGATCCTGCGGCCCCTGCCGCTCCTGCTGCCGTTCAGCTCTGCTCACCTTCCGTGATGCCGTGGAGCTGTGCGTGCTCCTCGGCCTTGCCGCGGGTCTTGAGCGCGTCCTCGGGGAGCGCGATCTCCGGGCAGTCCTTCCACAGGCGCTCGAGCGCGTAGAACACACGCTCCTCGCTGTGCTGGACGTGGATCACGATGTCGACGTAGTCGAGGAGGATCCAGCGGGCGTCGCGGTCGCCCTCGCGGCGAACCGGCTTGGCGCCGAGCTCCTTCTGCAGCCGCTCCTCGATCTCGTCGACGATCGACTTGACCTGGCGGTCGTTGGGGGCCGAGGCCAGCAGGAAGGCGTCGGTGATCGACAGCACGTCGCTGACGTCGTAGGCGATGATGTCGTGCGCGAGCCGGTCGGCTGCCGCCTGGGCGGCAGCGTTGATGAGCTCGATGGAGCGGTCCGTGGCGGTCACATGCAGGCTTTCGTCGGCGGTCAGATCGACCTCTAGGGTCTCACGGACCGCCGACAGCCCCTACGACGTCCGTTCCGGTGCCTTCACGACGTCTGTTCCGGCATCTTGTAGTTCTGTCCGAGCAGGACGGAGACGTCGGCGTTCGCGGCGGGCTCGCCCTTCTTCACCGCGTCCTCGGGAAGGCCCAGGGTCTTGGCGACCTCGACCGCCTTCGCCTTGTCCTCGGCGGTTCTGTAGGTCACCTCGGACGATGCCGCGGGGTCCGCCTCGCCGCTGTCGACGAAGGCATATCCGCCGTTGACCAGCTGGACCCTGGCGAACTCCGAGCCCTTGGTGTCGCCCGTCGCGTTCTTGATCCCGACGCGTACCGCCGCGTCCGGGTCCGGAGCCCTGACCGCGCCGCCCAGGACGTCCTTGACGACACTCGCGGTGGCCTTCTCGGTGAGCGTTCCGTCGTCCTGGACGGGGAGAAGCGCCGTCTTGTAGTCGCCGACCTTGGCGTACCCGGCGAGTTTCGCCAGTGAGGCCCCCAGGTCCTGCTCGGGCAGTGACGGATCGAGGATCTGCGCCAGCGTCTCGATGGTGACCGTCGCGGCCTTGGGGTCCTCGGACATCTTGCGCAGCGTGCTGCGCAAGACCTCGCCGAAACGCGTCAGCTGCTTGGCCTGCGGCTCGCCCGGTGCCTGGTAGGTGGCGTACGCGACGGCCATCTGGCCGCTCAGCGTCTGCTTCTCCCCCTGGTTCACGAGCGGCGCCGCACCCTTCTCGGTGTCGGGCACCGCGATGTCGGTGTCGACCTCGATGTTGCCGACGAGCTCGACGAGGTTCTCCAGGTACGGGGTGTCGAGCCGCCAGGTGCCGCTGATCCTGGTGCCGAGGAGGGTGTCGATGGCCTCGCGCGTACCGGTCGAGCCGTCGTCGTCGACGGACTTGCCGAGCGTGGTGGTGGAACCGTCGTCCGTGGCCACGGCGAGCGAGTTGGGCAGCAGGACGGTGGTGCCCTGCTCGGTGGTCACGTTGTCGACGAGCAGCGCCGTCGAGGTGCCGCCCTTCTTGGTGTTGTGCAGGTGGACGACGATGACGTCACGCTTCTGCGGGCCCGTCGCCGCGGACTCCCGCCCGTCCTGGCCCGAGACGCCGGGGATCTTGCCGGCGAACCAGAGGTAGCCCGCGCCGCCGACGACGACGAGGGCCACCACGACTATGAGCGCGACCATCCGGTTGCGCCCGCGGCGCCGCGCTTCCTCGCGCCGCTCGCTGCGGCTCTCGGTGAATTTCAGCCAGTCGATGACGTCTTCGGAGTCCTCGTCGGGCTCCTCGATGAAGGAGAACTGTTCCGTGCGGTAGTCCCGGTCGGCGCGGCGCTGTTCGGGGACGACGGCGTCGGGAAGGGGTTCTGGCTCCCGCCGGAGTTCTGGCTCCCGCAGGGGCTCGGGCTCACGCGTCGGTTCGGGCCGCTGCTCGGGCGGAGCGGCCACCTGGTTCTGCTCGGTGTTCCACTGCTGGGCGGAATCGTCCACGACCGACTGCGGGCCCGTGTCGTAGCCGTACGTCCCGTAGGCGCCGTCGTACCCGTAGTCCTGTTGTGCGGACTGAGCCTGCTGGGGGTGCTGTACCGGCTGCGCCTGCTGCGGGGCGGCGTACGGGTCGTACTGCTGCTGGGTGCCGGCGTAGGGGTCGTAGCCGTATCCCTGGTCCGCGTAACCCGGCTGCGTCTGCCCGTCCTGCTGGTGCGGCTGCTGGGGCTGTTGCTGCGCGTACGGGTCGTATTGCTGCTGTTCCTGCTGCTGCCCTTGCTGCTGATAGACCGGCTGCCCGTACTCGTCGTAGCCGATGATCTGCGGCTGCTGCTGGTAGTACGGGTCGTACGGGTTCTGTCGGTCGTTCACCGGTGCCCCTCTACGTGGCTTATTCGGCGCGGTACAGCTGGCGCTTGTCGATGTAGCGGACCACACCGTCCGGCACCAGGTACCAGACCGGCTCCCCCTGCGCGACCCTCGCGCGGCAGTCCGTGGACGAGATCGCCAGCGCGGGCACCTCGACGAGCGAGACGCCGCCCTTGGGCAGCCCGTCGTCGGTCAGTAGATGGCCCGGCCGGGTCACACCGATGAAGTGGGAGAGCGAGAAGAGTTCCTCGGCGTCCCGCCAGGTGAGGATCTGGGACAGCGCGTCGGCGCCGGTGATGAAGAAGAGGTCCGTGTCATCGTTGGCCGTGCGCAGATCCCGCAGCGTATCGATGGTGTACGTCGGTCCGTCGCGGTCGATGTCGCTGCGGCTGACCGAGAACTGCGGGTTGGACGCCGTGGCGATGACCGTCATCAGGTAACGGTCCTCGGCCGGGGACACGTGCTTGTGGCTCTTCTGCCACGGTTGCCCGGTCGGGACGAACACGACCTCGTCGAGGTCGAACCGGGCGGCCACTTCGCTGGCCGCCACCAGGTGTCCGTGGTGGATGGGGTCGAACGTCCCGCCCATCACGCCGAGTCGGCGCTTGCCGCGTCCGGTAGGCATTTCCTGCTCTCCCATGCGTGCAGACCCTACTCGTACGGCTGTTCGCCTACGCCTCAGCGGTCCCGGTTGAAGCGAGTGGTGATCCACAGCAGGAGCAGCAGCACGACGAGCGCGCCGCCACCGGTGAGGTACGGGCTGAGGCTTTCGTGGCTACCACCTTGCTCGCCGCCCTCGGAGGCGAGGGTGACCAGCTGGTGCGCGGTGCTCGTGAGGCTCATCTTCTGCAGGACCTATCGATCGGGAGTCGGAAGGAAGACGTCGCGCACATCGTATGCGGGCGTCACGGGCACGCTCACGCCGACTCAGTCGTTGTTGTCGTCGTTGCGGTATCCACGCAGCAGGAACCAGGCGAGCAGGGCAGCTCCGAGGAGCGAAACGACGAGCACGACACGCAGTGTGCTGCCTGCCCCCTGGTCCTCGGACGCGGCGGCGAGCAGTGCGGCGGTGTGCGGCATTTCGGGCGCTCCTCAAAGTTATCCACAGCCCCCGCACACCGTAACGCCAGCACATACGCTGGCATGTGTCAGGGGGACGAGCGACGTCTCGTACGAACAGGGGGCCATCCATGACCGACAACAGTCACGAGAGCGTGCCGAGCAGGCAGCGCAAGCGATTCCCGGGCATCTCCTCACGTGCCTACGAGCATCCGGCGGACCGCTCGGCCCTGGTGGCCCTGCGGAAGCTGACCGGTTTCGACACCGTGTTCAAGGCGCTCAGCGGGCTGCTCCCCGAGCGCAGTCTGCGACTGCTCTTCCTGTCGGACTCCGTCCGGGTGAGCGACGCCCAGTTCACGCATCTCAACGGCATGCTGCGGGACGCGTGTTACATCCTGGACCTGGAGAAGGTCCCGACGATGTACGTCAAGCAGGACCCGCAGCCCAACGCCATGTGCATCGGCCTGGACGAGCCGATCATCGTGGTGACGACCGGGCTGGTGGAGCTCCTCGACGAGGAGGAGATGCGGGCGGTCGTGGGCCACGAGGTGGGCCACGCGCTCTCCGGTCACTCGGTGTACCGCACGATATTGCTCTTCCTCACCGGCCTCGCGGTCAAGGTGGCGTGGATCCCGCTCGGCAACGTCGCGATCATGGCCATAGTGACGGCGCTGCGCGAGTGGTTCCGCAAGTCGGAGCTGTCCGCCGACCGGGCCGGGCTGCTGGTCGGGCAGGATCAGCAGGCCTCGATGCGCGGTCTGATGAAGATCGCGGGCGGCAATCACCTCCACGAGATGAATGTGGACGCCTTCCTCGCCCAGGCGGACGAGTACGAGAAGGCGGGGGACCTCCGCGACTCGGTGCTCAAGATCCTCAATGTGCTGCCGCGGTCGCACCCCTTCACCACCGTGCGCGCCGCTGAGCTGAAGAAGTGGTCCGAGACCCGTGACTTCCAGCGGATCATGGACGGCCACTACCCGAGGCGGGACGGGGACAAGGACGCCTCGGTGACGGATTCCTTCCGGGAGTCCGCCTCGCACTACGCGGACACGGTGCGGACCAGCAAGGACCCGCTGATGAAGCTCGTGGGTGACATCGCGGGCGGCGCGGGTGACCTGGGCGGCAAGCTCCGCGACAAGTTCACCGGTGCGGCCGGCGGAAGCGGTGGTTCCACCGGCAAGGGCGGCGCCCCGTCGGGCGACGACGCTACGGACGACCCGAAAGGGACCTGGCGGCGTCCGGACCACCCCGAGGGGGGCCCGGGGACGGGGAGCTGATCTCCAGCGTCCCGCACATGCCCGCCGTGGGCAGGCCCGTGCTGTAGGGGTCGGTGCCGGCCGGCCCCCGGGGATCCGCCCGCTCGCCGGCGAGCAGCGGGCGCAGGGCACCGGCCGGGTCGGCCGAGCACGACTGCGGCCCTGCCTGGACGTGGGCGCTGCGTACCTCCAGCCGGTGCAGCCGGAGGTCCTCCCGGTCGAGGAGGAAGTGCAGCACTCGCCGCACGGTGAACAGCGAGGCGTCGTCCGTCCGGTGGGGGCCGGACGCGGAGGGGCGCAGCGCGTACGTGAAGGTGTGGTCGGACACCACCTCCAGGGTGTCCGCCCCCGCCTCCGCGTAGCTGAGGGTCCCCCGGACACGGATCTCGGGGTCGGCCAGTTCCACCTCGGCGGGGTCGAAGCGCACCAGCCAGCCCGTGGCGATGTGCTCGCCGTCGTCGGCCGGTGAGTTCACGCTCCGGTCGAACTGGGCCGCCTGTTCCGGGTCGAGCAGCCTTCCGACCGGCCGGACGACACCGCCGGTGAGTACGTCGGGGTCGAGGGAGGACTCCACCAGGTAGTCCTTGACCGTGATCAGGGCAATGGTCACCTGGCTGTCCGAGAAGTTCTTGGTGCGCCGGACCCCCGGCAGGTTGATTCCGGCGGCGCCGGTCGGGAATTGCGCGGTGGGGCCCGCGTCCAGGAGGGCCTCAGGGGTTCCGCCGGGGACCGCACCTCGCGGAGCGAGGGGGATCACGGTCGTCCGCAGCGGCTCGGCGTGCCGGCCGACGGGCTGCGGGTACGGGTTGCGGAAGCCGACGTAGACGGCGGTGGCGAAGGCCAGCACGATCAGCACGACAAGGGCGACGGCGGCCCGGGAGCGCCGGCGGGGGCCGCCACCCGGCAGGGAGCGAACGGCGCGTGCGGGTTCGCCCATCCGTTCCCGCGCCGAGAATTCCTGTAGCCGGGCAGCGCGCACGAACGATTCGTCGAAGACGAGGGAGCGGTACTCGTCCTCGCCGCCCGAGGGGTTCTCGGGCGGACCTTCCGGCGGTTCTCCGCGGCCTGTCATGACTTCTCCCGATCTCCGCGCCACCCTTCAGGGCGGGCGCTGGGATCCGCCTCGGCCGGGGGCTCGGGCGGACCTGTCCGTCACGGGTTCGATCGACACACGAACAGATGAGTGGCCCTCTCCCCGGCGACGGGGACGGAAGGAGGGACCGGGGACATACCTTCAGATTAGGTCGATCGTCATCAAGGTAAACGCGCTGCAGGTGGGAGCACAGTCGGAAGTACGGGACGGGAGCGCGACCTGGAGCACCGGCGATGACGCGACCGCGAACGCCGAGGGGAACGCGGCCTGCTGCGGCGCCTGCGCCGGACCCCTGCCCGGTGCCGATCCCCCGGCCCCGCCGCCGGGCCTCACCAGCCGTACGCCGCGTTACGCCAACCCGTGGCCGGGCGGGGAAGGTGGGCCATACGGTGGGTCGGCGCGGGAGGGGCCGGGACGTGCGTGGGCACGGGAAGGCCGGTACGCGGCCGGGCCGTCACCCCGGAGCGGCACTCCCGGAACCCGTGCGGACGTCGACCGCCCCCCGCCCCTCCGCAGCCCCGGCCCGCACCGTCCCACTGCACGGCGTCCCACCCTCGCGGCCCCCACCCCGCGCAGCCGACAGCGGGCGCTCAGGCTCCAGGTGCTCAGGCCTCAGGCGCTCAGGGTGTGCGCGGGACCGCTGATACAGCCGGGCGTGAGTAGTCGGCCGAGGCCGACGGGGCGGCGCCCGGTACGTCGACACCGCTCGTCGCCGGGGGCGGGACCTGGTCCTGCCGGTTGCCCGCGGCGCCTCGGTAGACGGCGCTGAACGCCAGCGCGATCATGCCGATACCCATCAGCAGGGCGAGCAGCCAGGCGACCGGCCGGTGCCAGCGCGCGGTGCCCCGGTAGGGGCGCAGGGCGCCGCCATGGCGCCCGTACGGGCCTTGGCCGTCCTCGTCGTCGCCGTAGCCCCCGTTCGGGCCAGGGGCGTCCCCGAAGGGCCTCTGGCGGCCGTACACGGCGTCCGGCCCGTAGCCGTCGCCGTAGAGGTCGTCGTCCATGGCGCCTCGGCCGGAGCGCGCACGGCCGGCTTCCGCCTCCGCACGGGCCTCCGCGGCGGCGAGCAGCCGCTCCACCGCGGTGGGTTCATGGATCTCGGCCGACCGTACGAAGTCCTCGTCGAACACCACGGAGGCGAAGTCCTCGTCCGCGCCCCCGCGGTCGTCGTCGGGCTCCCCGCCGTCCGGGAACGGCCTGCCCCCCACGTCGTCCGGCACGGCTTCAGCGTAGCCCCGGCGGGGCGTTTTGGGCAGAGAGCCCGCGAACTCCTCGCCGGGGCCGCGCGGGCACACCGGGCCGCCCTGCTAACGGATGTGACCGTCGCCCGTGACGATGTACTTCGTCGACGTGAGCTCCGGCAGTCCCATCGGACCGCGGGCGTGCAGCTTCTGCGTGGAGATGCCGATCTCGGCGCCGAACCCGAACTGCCCGCCGTCCGTGAAGCGCGTGGACGCGTTCACGGCCACCGTCGTGGAATCCACCAACTGGGTGAACCGGCGCGCCGCTGCCTGCGAGGTGGTGACGATCGCCTCGGTGTGGCCGGACGACCAGAGGCGGATGTGCGCCACGGCCGCCTCCAGCGACTCCACGACCGCGGCCGCGATGTCGTACGAGAGGTATTCGGTCTCCCAGTCCTCCGCGGTCGCCGCGACTACCGTGGCCTTGGACCCTTCGGCGTACTCCAGCACCTGCTCGTCGCCGTGCACGGTCACCCCGGCCTCGGCCAGTGCCTCCAGCGCCCGCGGCAGGAAGTCGGCGGCGACGTCCTTGTGGACCAGGAGGGTCTCGGCGGCGTTGCAGACACTCGGGCGCTGCGCCTTGGAGTTGATCAGGATGTCGACGGCCATGCCGAGATCGGTCTGCGCGTCCACGTACACGTGGCAGTTGCCGGTGCCGGTCTCGATGACCGGGACCGTCGACTCCTCCACGACGGTGCGGATCAGCGAGGCACCACCGCGCGGGATCAGTACGTCCACCAGGCCGCGGGCGCGCATGAGTTCACGGACGGAGTCTCGGTTCTCGCCCGGCACGAGCTGCACCGCGTCGGCCGGGAGGCCGGAGCCGCCCACCGCGTCGCGGAGGACCCGCACGAGGGCGCTGTTGGAGGAGTACGCCGACGACGATCCGCGCAGCAGCACGGCGTTCCCGGACTTGAGGCAGAGGGCGGCCGCGTCGACCGTCACGTTGGGCCGGGCCTCGTAGATGATGCCGACCACACCGAGCGGCACACGTACCTGGCGCAGGTCGATGCCGTTGGGGAGGGTGGAGCCGCGGACCACTTCGCCGACCGGGTCGGGCAGCGCCGCCACATCGCGCACGTCGGCCGCGATCGCGCGGATCCGCTCGGGGGTGAGCGTCAGCCGGTCGACGATCGACTCGCTCGTCCCGGCCTCGCGGGCGCGCGCCACGTCCTCGGCGTTGGCCTCGACGATCTCGCCGGTGCGCACCTCGAGCGCGTCCGCGATCGCCAGGAGCGCGTCGTCCTTCGCCGCGCGCGGGAGTGGCGCGATGTCGGCGGCGGCGGCGCGTGCCCGGTAGGCGGTCTGGGCGACCGGGGACATGTTGTCGTACGGCGAGAGCGTGGTCATGCCCGCAGGGTAATGCGCACACTGCGGGCATCCGTCACGTATCCCGTGATGCGAGACAGGTGTCCATCCGTTGATGCGGGACAGGTGCCCGGCGTCAGTACGGGTGCACGCCGACCGGGGCCGCCGGCGGCGGGCCGTACCCCTCGGCGACGCGCTGGTGGTAGGTCTCCCGGTCGATGACCTCCAGGCCGACGATCTCCCAGGGCGGGAGTCCGGCGCTGGAACGGTGTTCGCCCCACAGCCGCAGTGCGACGGCCGCGGCGTCGTGGAGGTCCCGTGCCTCTTCCCAGTAGCGGACTTCCGCGTGGTCGTTGGCATACCGGCTGGTCAGCAGGAACGGGTGGTCGTGCGCCAGCTGTTCCAGCCCGCGTCTGACCTCCTTCAGCGGAGTCTCGCCGCCGGAGACGCTGAGGGTGATGTGCCACAGCTTGGACCGGGTCCGTTCCTCGCTCACCACCACCCGTTCCTGCTCAAGGGTCCGGTCGGTGGGCGGACCGCCGAAGTCGGCCCCTGCTCCGACGCTGGTCAGGGCACGGCTGCCCGTTCCGCGGGGCGGCGCCCCCGGGCGCGCTCGTCTCACCGGCGGCCTCCTGTGAATGTGTAGCTGTGCTGACCCGTTGTGTCCCCGTGACAAAGTTGACCAGTCCGGGGCCGGGCTTGGGGCGGTTTTGGTGAAGGTCTCCGCCCGAAGGCTGGACTTTCGGCCGTTTCAGGGGGAGGGGCGGGGCGTGAGGACGACGAGATCGTCCCTGTGTACGACCTCGCGCTCGTAGGCGGGGCCCAGTTCGCGTGCCAGGTCACGGGTGGAGCGGCCGAGCAGCTGGGGGATCTCCTTGGCGTCGAAGTTGACGAGTCCGCGGGCGACGGCACGGCCCGCCGGGTCCCGCAGTTCCACCGGATCGCCCGCGGAGAACTCGCCCTCGACCGCGCTGATCCCGGCCGGCAGCAGCGAGGTGCGGCGTTCGACGACGGCCTTCACGGCCCCGTCGTCGAGGGTGAGCGCGCCCTGCGGGGTCGAGGCGTGGGCCAGCCAGAGCAGCCGGTCGGCCGAACGGCGTCCCGTGCGGTGGAAGTACGTGCCGGTGTCGCGGCCCGCGAGGGCGTCGGCGACCCGGCTCGCCGAGGTGAGGACGACGGGGACTCCCGCGGCGGTGGCGATCCGCGCCGCCTCGACCTTGGTGACCATGCCGCCGGTTCCGACCCCTGCCTTGCCGGCGCTGCCGATCGTGACGCCTTCCAGGTCCGCAGGTCCGCTCACCTCGGCGACGCGGGAGGTGCCGGGCGTGCTGGGGTCGCCGTCGTAGAGGCCGTCGACGTCGGAGAGGAGGACGAGGAGGTCGGCGTGCACGAGGTGGGCGACGAGCGCGGCCAGCCGGTCGTTGTCGCCGAACCTGATCTCGTCGGTGGCCACGGTGTCGTTCTCGTTGACGACGGGGAGCGCGCCCATCTCCAGGAGCTGGTCGAGGGTGCTGTAGGCGTTGCGGTAGTGCGCGCGCCGGCTGGTGTCGTCGGCGGTGAGGAGCACCTGGCCGACGCGTACGCCGTAGCGGGCGAACGAGGCGGTGTACCGGGCGACGAGCAGCCCCTGTCCGACGCTGGCCGCGGCCTGCTGGCGGGCCAGGTCCTTGGGTCTGCGGACGAGCCCGAGCGGGGCCAGACCGGCCGCGATCGCACCGCTGGAGACGAGGACGATCTCACGCTCCCCGCCGCTCCTGACCTTCGCGAGTACGTCGACGAGGGCATCGACCCGGTCCGCGTCCAGGCCGCCGGCCGCGGTGGTGAGCGAGGAGGATCCGACCTTGACCACGATCCGGCGGGCGTCGGTCACGCCCGGCCTCCGCACCGCACCGTCCCCCGAGGGTGTGCGGAGTGCGCCTTCGGATTCCCTTGCCCCTGACACGTACGCCCGTCCCCATCACGTCGTCCTGCTCGGTTCCCCCAATCTACGCGAGGCCGCCGGGGGCGTGCCGAGCCGTCTCAGCACCCGCACGGACCTGGGCAACGCGCCGCGGCGTCCCGCACCCGACGCCGTGCACCCGGACCCACCCGAACGGCCGCCCCTACCGGAACGGGCCCCGCTCGGGTGGCTTTCGGCATACCGCGGAAATGAGCCATTTACGTAATCTCCACCGGTCATTCATGGGGCTACGCTTTACACGTGACTGATGAACCGACCCGCAAAAAGCGCATTCTTCTCAGATCGGGCAAGAGCCCCTTCGACGTGGCCTCACTCGAGCAATCCCTCCACAGAGATGTCTTCGCGACGAACGCGGGCAACCTGATCTTCAGCGACGCGGCGCACAAGCTTCTGACGACGCCGCGGGCAGAGGTCTTCTCCAACGGCATCCGCACGGTCGCGTCCGAGGCCGCGCGGATCAACGAGGAGTACGACGCGTTCGTCGTCCCCCTGGCGAACGCCTTCCGCCCGACGTTCGAGCGCCCGCTGCAGCGGATGACACAGCTGATCAAGAAGCTGCGCATCCCGGTCGTCGTGCTGGGGGTCGGCGCCCAGGCCGACCTCAAGTACAACGCCTCCCGGCTGAAGCCGATGGAGCCGACGGTCAGGGAATTCGTCACGGAGGTGCTCAACCGCAGCGCGTCCATCGGCGTGCGGGGCGAGTTCACGGAGCAGTACCTCAAGGAGATGGGCTTCCGGGACGTCGAGGTCATCGGCTGCCCCTCCATGTTCATGAACGGTGACACGTTCCAGGTCGAGAAGAGGAGCGAGACGCTCACCGCGGAGTCCCGCGTCTCGGTCAACGGCTCGCACAGCGCCGTCCGTTCGCACGGCCTCGACGCCATCATCCGGCAGGCCCACGAGCGCTATCCGCATCTGCGGTTCGTCGGGCAGAACCTCCTGGAGGCCGAGCTGCTGCACTGGCGGGAGACGGCCAACCCGATCGGCGCGCTGACCTCGATGCCGACCCACCCGTCCCACCCCATGTACCGCGAGGGCAAGGTCCGCCTCTACGTCGACCCGGCGACCTGGATCAGCGACCTGCGCGAGTTCGACTTCTCCTTCGGTTCTCGCATCCACGGCAACATCGCGGCGCTGCTGGCGGGCGTCCCGAGCACCGTGCTCTGCAGCGACTCCCGGACGCTGGAGCTGTGCCGGTACTTCGGCATCCCGCACCGCAAGATCTCCGAGACCCCCAAGAACATCGACCCCGCCGAGCTGTACGCGGCGGCCGACTTCGGTGATCTCGTGAACGGCCACAAGGAACGTTTCCTCCGCTTCACCGGTTTCATGGAGAAGAACGGCCTGGAGAACACCTTCACCCACGGTGACGGCGGTGCCGCGTTCGACGCGCAGATGAGCGAGCTCACCCTCCCGCCGGGCGTCCGCCCGTGGATCGACAGCGACCCCGGGTCGCTGGCCGGCCGCTTCAGCTGGATGCGGAGCCGGATGGAGGAACTGACCGAGCAGAACACCAAGTTGCGGAGCCAGCTCGCGAAGAAGGCCTCCCCGGTCAGCATCAAGGTGCAGGCCGCTGACGGAGATGCCCCCTGGCCGTCGGCCTACCGGCGCGCCAGGCGTGTGGTCGGGCGCCCTGTCCGGAGGCTGCTGCGTCCCGAACAGTGAGGCCGCGCGTCCACTGCCGCCGTTCCGCGGGTCTCAGACCTTGTGCGCCCTGCGTGGCACGTGCAGGGTGGCCCGGGCCGTCCTGCGCGCCTTGCGCGCCAGGCGCCGCAGGAACACGGCAGTGGACTGGCGTCCCGGCACGTCGATCCTCCGGCCGCCGATCCGCTCGGTCACGGTCACCTCGTACACGGCGTCGGGCAGCACCGCCTCCTCGCCGAAGTGCGGGTAGGCCAGGTGGAGCCGGCCCCGGACGCCCTTGCGCACGGCCTTGGGCTCGCGCTTGTCCCGCATGAACTGCAGGACGTCCAGCAGCAGGTCGAGCCGGCCCGCCGACACACAGGCCAGCCGCAGGCGTTCGTGGACCTTGAGCCGACGGCCCAGGCCCGCCGACCAGTAGGCGTCCAGCAGCGGGGCCGCCAGCCGCATCTTCTTCTCCCGTACGGCCTCGGACTGCCTCAGCAGAGCGGGCCCGAACTGCGGGAGCAGTGTGATGACGAACGGCCGGACCATCAGCGCGTCCCGCTCGGGCCCCGGCGGGACGTGAGTTGCGATGAGCTCCATGAGCGCCCGGGCGGAGTCGAAGCGCAGCAGGTAGCTGCCGCTCTTCGTCACGTGTTTGCCGTCGTCCCGGCCCACCAGGTAGTAGCAGGTGTAGTCGGCGACGACGGAGACCCCGTCGCCCCGCAGATACGCCTCCATGGTGAAGAGGGCGTCCTCGCCCGTCTTCAGGCCCTCGTCGAAGGTCATTCCGAGCCGTACGAGGAGTTCCCGCCGGAAGAGCTTCTGGGCGCTCAGCGTGAATTTGATGTTGGAGGAATACAGGTCGGCCCGCTCGACGGTTTCCTTCCACATCGACTTGGCCGCACCGCGGTTGACCCCGACGACCTTTCCGAGCACCACGTCCGTGCCGGCCCGGTCGCCCATGGAGACCATTCGCTCCAGGGCCTCCTCGCCGAAGTAGTCGTCCGCGTCGAGGAAGAAGACGTAACGGCCGCGGGCGAGGCCGAGGCCGACATTGCGCGGGCCGCTGGGCCCGCCGGAATTCTCCTGGCGGATGACACGCATCGGTATCGCGGTCCGGGCGGCGAATTCCTCGAGGTACCCCCCCGTGCCGTCCGTCGAACCGTCATCGACGGCGATGATCTCCATCCGTCCGGCCGGAAGCGTCTGTGCCTCGACCGATTCCAGGCATCGGATCAGATAGGGCATCGCCTCGTAGGCCCCTATGACGACGCTGACATCTGGCTCGCTGGTGGTCATCGCTCCCCGGTTCACCCATATCCGTACCAATCAGAAGAAACGATAGTTCGACGCCTCTTCGTGCACTCCGGTCACGGATACGCCGAACGGCCCGTTCGTTCTCCTCAAGAGGAGACGAACGGGCCGTCGGCCAGGTTGCGTCGCAATCCGGACGCCTTTCGAACATCTGGATGACGTCTGGATTACACCAGCCGGTCAGCGAGCCACGGCAGGCCCTGTGCCGACTCCCGCGTCGGCATCCGGATCGGCCGCGGCCTCGGCCCGCGCGACCGCCTCCGCCATCCCGTCCCCGGCCCCGCTCGACTCGGCCTCGGGGTCCGGCATGGGCGCGGCCTGCGCCCCGATCCGCTGGGCGACGCCCGCGTTGCGGGCCTCGGCCTTGGCCGCGAGCGCCCGCACCGCGGCGTTGAACTGTTCCATCGAGGTCGGCTCGTCCGGTCCCAGCAGGTAGCTCTTCAGCTCGTGGCGGGCATCCGCCAGCGGGTCCGCCGACGCGTCGGCGACGGCGTCCAGCAGCCCGCCGATCTCCTCGGCGCCGTTGGAGAGGATGACGGCGGCTCGTACGGCGGTGTTCTGGCGCTTGAACTCCTCCACGCCGAGCCCGCCCGAGTCCGTGACCGCGTACGGCTTGCCGCTCGCGATGAAGTCGGAGACCACGCTGGAGATGTCCGAGACCATGGCGTCGGACTGGTTGAAGCAGTCGTACAGCTTCGGCTGCGCTCCGGACACCGTCCGGTGCTCCCACCAGCCGAAGGAGCGCCAGTAGGCGTCGTTCCACTCGGCCCGCAGCGTGGCGATCTCGGCCTGGCGGGCGGGGTCGGCGAGCGAGACGCGCGACTCCTCCGACTCGTCGCCGCCGGACCGGCCGGGCTGTGCCAGCTCGGCCAGCCTCGACTCGATCCTGGCCAGCTCGGTCCTGGCCGCGCCCTGACCGGCCGCCGCCGAGGCGGCCTCCGTCGCCCAGCGCGGGTCGGCGGCGCGCTCCTGCGCGGCCTTGGCGATCCGGGCCTTGATCCGGCCGTGGACGGCCTTGGCCTTGGCGCTGCGGATCCCGGTGAAGGGGTGCGGCTTGTAGATGACGCGGACGGGCCTGTCCGCCTCCAGCAGCCGGCGGACGATGTTCTCACCGGCGAGCAGCAGCGAGGTGTTGCCGGGGTTGTCGTCCCAGCCCTCCCAGGTGGGGGCGTAGAGCACCGTCGGGATGGGGTTCCTGGTCGTGCCGGTCCAGCTCTCGATGGGCGCCAGCTGCGGGCGTCCGACCTCGACGATGTCCTCGTCCCGGATGCCGACGTCGGCCAGCGCGTACCGGTCGCGGCCCGCACGGCCGGCCGTCCACACCTCGTCGTACACCTTGGAGTACGGGTTGACGCTGGCCAGCTTGTCGCTGTCGCCGTGCCCGATGAAGACGTGCTTCATCGTCGGGACGCGCAGCATGTGGATGTTCTTGCCGACGTTGGCGGGATACAGGCAGACCCGGACGCTGGACAGGTCCAGGTTCATCAGGTGCGTCCCGGCCGGGATGCAGAGCACGGGTACGGCGGTGTCGGCGAGCTGCGCGACCAGGTTGCGCTCGCGCATGACGATCAGCGGGCGTCCTTCGACGGCCGCCATGGTGTCGAGCCACATGTTGCCCTGGTAGGCGGACTCGTTCGAGCCGGAGAAGTAGAGCACGACGGTCGGCTGGTACTCGCGCAGCCAGGTGTCCAGGGCCTTGAGTACGGCGGGGGCCGACGGTACCTGGCGGACCTTGCGCAGGTACGGGACGAGCAGGGCGTTGTAGACGACGGCCAGGAGCACGGTGACCCCGGCGCCGATGTACCCGAGGAGGTCCTCGCCCGTGCCCGCGGCGATCAGGATGCCGGCCACCGCGGGGATGTCGAGGTGGAGCATCTTCTCGGCGGAGCGGTGCAGCAGCGAGCGCGGCGGCGCGTCGGGGATGCGGACGGCGTGCAGGTCCACGTTGCGGGTGACGATCGGCATGGTGCGGCGCAGCCGGATCAGGGTCGACAGCGCGCCGTGCGGGGCCTGCAGGCCGTAGAAGACGAGGAAGCAGGCGACCGCCGCGTAGAACAGCGGTTCCTCGGCGAGGTCCAGCCGGGCCAGCAGCAGGATGATCATCAGCTGGCGGAGCAGGAAGCGGATGGAGAGCCCCGCCCGCACCTTGCCGAGCCTGTTGACCAGATAGCTGCCGCGCTGGTGCAGATACCAGTCCGCGACGTACGTGACAGCCGTGGCCGCCGCGAAGAACCAGATATCGGGGAGAAGCGCGGCAATCATGACGCAGGGGTAACCCAGCGTCATCAGTATCGCTGCCGCCAGTTCTGACCGACTGCCCACACGGGCCAGGCGAATGGCTGTCGAAATCACGAAGAACCTGCTCCAGGGGGTGCCGGTTGTTTCACGTATGGAGGGAAATGTGAAGATGCGGCTTCACGCATTCGGGCCTCCGCGGTCGCATTTCTGCGATCACAGAGGCCCGAAAAAGTGCATTTGTCAAGAATTATTACACATCTTCCTGACGGTCCAACACCGAGGCCAATGCCTGCTCGAATCCGGAGGATCCGGTGGCGTTACGGGTCGGGTCCTGCTGGCGTACGTCGATGACATGTCCGGTCATCGCGGAGAGGAGCACGTCGAGCGAGGTGCGCGCCACGGCCTCGGAGGAGAGCAGGGAGCCGTCGGGCTCCTTGCCGAACGCCTTGGTGCGCATGGGGGTGGCGGTGCGCTCCGGGTTCACACAGTTGACCCGGATGCCCTCACCGGCCCACTCGTCCGCGAGCGCCTGCGTGAGGTTCACCATGGCGGCCTTGGTGGAGGAGTAGAGGCTGTATTCGGCCCGCCCCCGGGTGTAGCTGCTGGAGGTGTAGAGCAGCAACTGGCCCTGCGTCTCAGCCAGGTACTTGTAGGAGGCACGGGCGATCTGGACGGGCGCCAGGTAGTTGACGTTCAGCGCTTCCTGGATCGTCGTGTTGTCGGTCTCGGCCAGCTTGCCGATGCGCAGCACGCCCGCGGTGTTGATGACGTAGTCGATGCGGCCGGTGTCCGCGTACGCCTTGGACAGCGCGTCGTCGACGTGCTCCGGGTTCTCGACGTGCGTACCGGTCGTGGAACGGCCCAGCGCGTACACGCTGGCGCCGTACTGCTCGGCGAGCGTGGCGATGTCCGCGCCGATGCCGTACGAACCGCCGAAGACGACCAGGGTCTTGCCCGAGAGCAGCTCGCGGTAGGCGGCCTCGTCGGCCTGGCGCGGGGCCGCGGTGGAGGCCAGCTGGAAGAGCTTGTCGGTGATGAAGACGTCTACCGGCTGGGTCACCTTCATGTTGTACTCGTCGCCCGCGACCACGTAGATCGGTACGTCGGGGAGGTAGCGCAGCACGACCGAACAGTCGTCGGTGGCCTGGAAGTTGGGGTCGCCGCCCGCGATCGCGTACGCCTTGCGGATCGTGGAGAGCTTGAACGCCTGCGGGGTCTGGCCGCGGCGCAGCCGGGACCGGTCCGGGACGTCCGTGATGAATTCGCCGTCCTCGCCGTGGGTGCGGGTCACGATGATCGTGTCCGCGGACGGGATGGCGACGTCCACCGCCTGGTAGCGGTCGAGGGCGTCTACGCAGTCCTTGATGACGCGCTGTGACAGGAGCGGTCGGACCGCGTCGTGGAAGAGGACGTTGCGGTCCTCGCCCTCCGCGAGACCTTCGCCGAGGGCCTCGATGGCGCGCTCGGTGGTCTCGTTGCGGGTGTTGCCGCCTTCGATGACCTTGGTGACCTTGGTCAGGCCGGCCTTGGCGACGATCTTCTCGACGTCGGGTACGAAGCCGGGTGCCATCAGCACGATGACGTCGTCGATGTCCTCGGCGTTCTCGAAGATGGTCAGCGTGTGTTCGATGACTGCCTTACCGGCGATCTTCAGCAGCTGCTTGGGGATCGACAGTCCCACTCGCTGACCGGTACCACCGGCGAGCACGACCGCTGTGGTCCGGGGCTTGGCTTCATGCGGCACAGACACAGACGACCTACCTTGCGACGACAGGGGGAGACAGTGTGATGGTCGCACTCTCCGTGACCGTCTCGCAAGGCGGACGTTTACCGCTGCTCGCCTCTGGGAAACCTGCAGTTCACTGCCTGGCCAGGCAGGTTGGCCCCACGGGGCCCACAACTGGAGTGACGGACTCCACAGACGTGTTACCCAATCCGCACATCGTCGGCCCCTCAACCGCCCCCTACCTGGCAGTTCTCTGTGAATCCGGGCGCCCCCCGGCGAGGAGGGGCGCCCGGCACCGCGCCTAGAAGGGGTCGAACTCGTCGTACTCGCGCTGCGCGTCGTCGCGCTCGGATTCCCGCTCCCGGCGACGCTGCGCGGCGGGGCGGGGAGCCTCCAGGCGGTGGTCCTCGCCGCGACGGCCGAGCATCTCCGCACCGGCGGCCATGCTCGGCTCCCAGTCGAAGACGACCGCGTTCTCCTCGGGCCCGATGGCCACGCCGTCGCCGGCCTGCGCACCGGCCTTGCGGAGCGCGTCCTCGACGCCGAGGCGGTTGAGCCGGTCCGCGAGGTAGCCGACGGCCTCGTCGTTGTTGAAGTCGGTCTGGCGGATCCAGCGCTCGGGCTTCTCGCCACGCACGCGGTAGATGCCCTCGTCGTCCCGCTGCACCGTGAAGCCCGCGTCGTCGACGGCCTTGGGACGGATGACGACCCGGGTCGACTCCTCCTTCGGCTTGGTGGCGCGCGCCTCGGCGATGATCCCTCCGAGGGCGTACGAGAGCTCGTTGAGGCCCTTGTGCGCGATGGCGGAGACCTCGAAGACGCGGTAGCCGCGTGCCTCCAGGTCCGGGCGGATCATGTCGGCGAGGTCCTGGCCGTCCGGGATGTCGACCTTGTTGAGCGCGACGATGCGCGGCCGGTTCTCCAGGCCGCCGTACAGCCGCAGCTCCTCCTCGATCATGTCGAGGTCGGAGACCGGGTCGCGGTCCGACTCCAGCGTCGCGGTGTCCAGGACGTGCACGAGGACGGAGCAGCGCTCGACGTGCCGCAGGAACTCCAGGCCGAGGCCCTTGCCCTGGCTGGCGCCCGGGATGAGCCCGGGGACGTCCGCGATGGTGTAGACGGTCGAGCCCGCGGTGACGACGCCCAGGTTGGGCACGAGGGTCGTGAAGGGGTAGTCCGCGATCTTCGGCTTGGCCGCGGAGAGCACCGAGATCAGCGAGGACTTGCCGGCGCTCGGGTAGCCGACGAGCGCGACGTCGGCGACGGTCTTGAGCTCCAGGACGATGTCCCGGCTCTCCCCCGGCTCGCCCAGCAGCGCGAACCCGGGGGCCTTGCGGCGGGCCGAGGCCAGCGCGGCGTTGCCGAGGCCGCCGCGGCCGCCCTGGCCGGCGATGAAGGTGGTCCCCTGGCCGACCAGGTCGGCGAGGACGTTGCCGTCCTTGTCGAGGACGACGGTGCCGTCCGGGACGGGGAGCACGAGGTCCTGGCCGTCCTTGCCGGAGCGGTTGTCACCGGCGCCGGGCTGGCCGTTCGTGGCCTTGCGGTGGGGGTGGTGGTGGTAGTCCAGCAGTGTGGTCACGGCCTGCTCGACGACGAGGATCACATCGCCGCCGCGCCCGCCGTTGCCCCCGTCGGGACCGCCCAGCGGCTTGAACTTCTCACGGTGTACGGAGGCCACGCCGTGGCCTCCGTTACCCGCGGCGGCATGCAGCTCGACGCGGTCCACGAAGGTGGTCATGGTTGGTGCCTCCAGGTACTGCCGATAAATACGGGATTGTCTCTTGACGTAACACGCCGAGGGCGGACCCGCTTCCCCGATTACCGGGAAAGCTGAGATCCGCCCTCGGGAGGTACTGTGTCGCCTCGCCGTTGCCTGACTCAGGCAGCGACGGGAACGATGTTCACGACCTTGCGGCCACGGTGGGTACCGAACTCCACCGCGCCGGCGGTCAGCGCGAACAGCGTGTCGTCGCCGCCACGGCCGACGCCCGTGCCCGGGTGGAAGTGGGTGCCGCGCTGGCGGACCAGGATCTCACCGGCGTTCACGGCCTGACCGCCGAAGCGCTTCACGCCGAGCCGCTGGGAATTGGAATCGCGCCCGTTCCGAGTGGACGATGCGCCCTTCTTATGTGCCATGTCTCCTCAGTCCCTTACTTCGCAGCCGCGGGGATACCGGTGACCTTGATCGCCGTGTACTGCTGACGGTGGCCCTGGCGACGGCGGTAGCCCGTCTTGTTCTTGTAGCGAAGGATGTCGATCTTCGCGCCCTTGTGGTGGTCCACGATCTCGGCCTGGACCTTGATGCCGTCCAGGACCCAGGGGTCGCTGGTCACGGCGTCGCCGTCGACAACGAGCAGGGTCGAGAGCTCGACCGTGTCGCCAACCTTGGCGGTGGGAATCTTGTCAACCTCAACGATGTCGCCGACAGCAACCTTGTGCTGGCGACCACCGCTGCGCACGATGGCGTACACGCGGATCTCTCTCTCACTCGGAACGGATCCCCTGAAGCCAGCCGTTCGCGCAGGCCGAGGCCCGCGACGGTCCGGAAGGATGAGCGGCCTCCCCCGGGGACGGATCCACCGGGAGGGATGTGCTCAGGGGTAGACGCATGGAAACACGCCGAGGGGCAAGGCTACGGGGCCGTGTCCGGGGGGTCAAACCGGCCCCGTCTCCCCTGTCGTGACCGGTGTCCGGTCGGCACCCCGGGAGCGGGCTCCCGCTCCCTCGCGGTACACCGCGGGGGAGGGACGCGGCGCGGAGATCGTATGCTCTGCGGGCAAATCAGCTCTCCGGAAGGCGCCGCACATGAACTACAGGGTCCAGCCCACCGCCCAGGTCGACGAGTCGGCCGAGATCGGTGACGGCAGCAGCGTCTGGGAGCTCGCTCAGATCCGCGAGGGGGCACGGCTCGGCGTGGGCTGCGTGGTGGGCCGCGGCGCCTACGTCGGAACGGGCGTGCGGATCGGCGACAACGTCAAGCTGCAGAACTACGCCCTGGTGTACGAGCCGGCCGAGCTCGGCGACGGCGTCTTCGTCGGCCCCGCGGTGGTCCTCACCAACGACCACAACCCTCGCTCCGTGGACCCCGACGGCAAGCAGAAGCGCGGCGGCGACTGGGAGGCCGTGGGTGTGAAGGTCGCCGAGGGTGCCTCTCTCGGGGCACGGTCCGTCTGCGTCGCGCCGGTACGGATCGGGCGCTGGGCCATGGTCGCGGCAGGTGCCGTCGTGACGAAGGACGTGCCGGACTTCGGGCTGGTCGTAGGCGTGCCAGCCCGCCGGATCGGCTGGGTGGGCCGGTCCGGGGTGAAGCTCGTCGAGCGTGCGGACGAGCCGGGGGTCTGGGAATGTCCGCAGACGGGCACGCTGCACGACGAGACCGACGGCATCCTCACAGAACGCGCCGCCGGGACACTCTGAACCGCGGACGCCCGGGAGGCCCCGGGAAAGCCTGCCCCGGGCCCCCGCGGCCGGGAGCAGCCCGTCGGGACGGCTTCCGGACCACAGCACGCAGGAAGGCCCCACCTTCGACGCGGGCGGGGCCTTCCTGCTGCACCGCGAAAGGGGTCAGCCGCCGATGACGACGCGGCGGACGCCCGCCCAGTTGGCCGGGTCCGTCGTACGACGGCCGTCGACCAGGACGCGGACGTCCGGCAGGTCGGCGGCGGCCAGCTCGCGGTACTCGGCGTGGTCGGCCTGCAGGATCGCGGCGGTGACGGTCTGGCCCTCGTGCGGCACGAGGCCGTGTGCGGTCAGCTCGTCGGCCGTGTACATCGGGTCGGAGACGAACGGCACCGCGCCGCGCGCCTTCAACGCCTCGACCACACCGAACACCCCGGAGAAGGCGGTCTCCTTGACGCCACCGCGGTAGGCGGCGCCCAGCACCAGCACTCCGACACCGTCCAGGTCGCCGTAGGCGGCGGCCAACAGGTCGACGGCGTACTCGGGCATCGCGGCGTTCGCCTCACGGGCCGAGCGCACGACGGTGGCCTCCGGGTCGTTCCACAGGTACATCCGCGGGTAGATCGGGATGCAGTGGCCGCCGACGGCGATACCGGGCTGGTGGATGTGGCTGTACGGCTGGCTGTTGCAGGCCTCGATGACCTTCTTGACGTCGATGTCGTTCTTGTCGGCGAACCGGGCGAACTGGTTGGCCAGACCGATGTTGACGTCGCGGTAGGTGGTCTCGGCGAGCTTGGCGAGCTCGGAGGCCTCCGCCGTGCCGAGGTCCCAGACGCCGTTCGGACGCGGCAGGTCCTCGCGGTCGTCGAAGTCGAGCACGGACTCGTAGAACTCCACACCGCGCTGCGCGGACGCCTCGTCGATGCCGCCCACGAGCTTGGGGTAGCGGCGCAGGTCCGCGAAGACACGGCCGGTCAGTACCCGCTCCGGGGAGAAGACGAGGTGGAAGTCCACGCCCGGGGTGAGGCCGGAGCCCTCGGCGAGCATCGGCGCCCAGCGCGTACGGGTGGTGCCGACGGGCAGCGTGGTCTCGTAGCTGACGAGGGTGCCCGGCTTGAGGCCCGCGGCGATCGCCCTCGTCGCGGAGTCCATCCAGCCGAAGTCCGGCGTGCCCTCGGCGTCCACGAACAGCGGGACGACGACCACGACGGCGTCGGACGCGGCGACGGCGGCCGTCGTGTCGGTCGTCGCGGAGAGGAGGCCCGCGCCCACGGTCTCCTTGAGCTTGACGTCCAGGTCGTGCTCGCCGGGGAACGGCTCGGTGGCCGCGTTGACCAGCTCGACGACCTTGTCGTTGACGTCCGCGCCGATGACCTTGTGGCCCTTGGCTGCGAACTGCACGGCGAGCGGAAGGCCGATCTTGCCGAGCGCGACTACACAGATGTTCATCGGGTTACTTTCCTCTTCAGCCTGGACAGCATGTGGCGCAGCCGCTTGCCCGCACCGGGTTTGATCTCCCACAGAGGGGCCGTCGTGATCACGAGCCGGCCCTTGGGGTTCTGGTTCGCCGACACCCTGTACGGGACGGCCTGCCGCCAGCGGCGGGCCAGGGGCAGTGGTCTGCCGCCGGTCTTCACCGGGATCTCGTACGTCGAGCCCGCCACGTCCACATACACGCGGACGCCGAGCTTCGACTTCGTGGCCTGGACCGGGATCCGGCTACGCACTACCGTCGCCCGGCCGTCCTCGGACACGGCACGGGTGAGCTCTCCCTCGAGGAGGGGGGGCTCCTGCTCCGCCGGCAGCCGGCGTGCGCCGGCCTTGTCCGCGCTCTTCGGCATGGCGCCCTTGGCCAGGCGCACGGTCAGCGATCCGGTGTCGCCGAGGACGCCGATCCGTGCCATGAGAACCAGGTGCAGGTCGTCGCCGGTCTGGTCCCACTCCGCGGCGACCAGTGACGTCCCTTGGGCCAGGCGTCCGGGCACGGCCTCGCCGACCAGCTCGTAGCATCGGTCGGGAAGGCCGAGGGCCTCGTCACGGAAGCCGGGGTACAGCGCGAAGGCCCGGCCGTTCTCGAGGTGGAAGGGTGGGGCGCCCTGCTCGGCCTCCTCGGTGACAGCCCGGATCAGCTCGTCCACGGCACCCGCCCGTGCGAGACAGATCCGCACCCGGCGCTTGACGTCCAGAGAGTCCTTGAGCTCGTCGGTGAGGTACTCGTCGGCGAGCGCGGCGATTCCTTCGCAGACCTCGCGCCGGGTGTCGGCGTCCAAGGCGGGGAAGTCGTCCTGGACGAGCTTCGCCAGCTCCCAGGTGAAGTGCCGCTTGAACAGCGCGTCCCGGTCGGGGCCCGCCTCCACGAGGGAGGCGGCGTGCTTCATGATCGCGGCGGTGCAGCGCAGCCGGGACAGATGGTTGGCCCGGTAGGTGATGTTGCTCGCGTCGCCGCGCTTCACCGCGTAGTAGAAGGTGTAGTCCGAAAGCACCGAGATCTTCCGGGCCCTCACGCACGCCTCGATGGTGAAGGGCTGGTCGCTTCCGACCGGCAGGTCCTCGGGGAACCGCAGCCGGTGCTCCTCGACCAGCGAGCGGCGGAAGAGCTTGGTGTTCGCCAGGGTGAACGGCAGGCTCGAACGGAAGAGGCTGACGTCCGGGTCGTTCTTCTTGTACAGCTTCTGGTGCACGTAACGGCCGTTGGTGCCGACCATCTTGCCGACGACCACGTCGGACTCGTGCTCGTCCGCGTAGGCCACCATCCGCTCCAGGGCTTCCTCACCCAGGTAGTCGTCGGAACCGATGAAGTACACGAACCGGCCGGTGGCCACGTCCAAGGCCCTGTTGCTGGGCGCTGCGGGACCGCCCGAGTTGGCCTGGTGGATGACCTTGACCGTGCCGGGGTAACGCTCGGCGAACCGGTCGAGCTCGGCGCTGCTCCCGTCCGTCGATCCGTCGTCGACCGCCACGATCTCCAGGCGGTCGAGGCCGATGCTCTGGCGCACGAGGGAGTTCAGGCACTCCGTCAGATACGGCATCGTGTTGTAGACGGCCACGACGACTGTGGCATCGGGTCCTCCGGTCATGCCACCACCTGAGCAACTGGCACGGCGGCCTTGCTGCGGGTACCGCCGCCGAGTACGCGGGTGTAGACGCCGTCGAGCACCTCCGCCTGCGCCTCCCAGGTCCACTCGTCGAGCAGTCCGTCGGAGTCGTAGACGTCGCGGTACTTCTTCGGGTCGGCGAGCACGGCCGCGACCGCGCGGACGTAGTCCGCGACGTCCTCCGCCGTGAACACCTCGCCCTGGCCGGTCTGCGCGACCATGTCGCCCATCGTCTTGACGTCGCTGACGACGAACGGGAGACGGGCGTGCGAGTACTCGAAGAACTTCGTGATCAGGGCGATCTCGTGGTTCGGCCAGTGGTGGATCGGGATGACACCCGCGTCCGCCGTGGCCAGGAACGGGACGACCTGGTAGTGCGGCACGTACGGGAGGATGTGCAGCCGGTCCGAGACACCGAGCTCCACGGCCCGCGCGGTCAGCTGGCTCATGTAGTCCGACGTAGGCCGCAGAACGACGAACGCGACGTGCGTCCCGGGCAGCTGCGGCAGCGACTCGACCATGATGTCGAGCCCGCGCTGCGGGGCGGCGGCACCGCTGTAGACGGTGAGCGGTACGTCCGGCCCGATCCCGCACAGTTCACGCAGGTCCGGCACGGGTTCGGCGGCCTGCTCGGGCGAGATCTCCGCGTCGGGCGCGTTCAGCACGACCTCCGGCTTGGCCTTCAGGCCGTGCCGTTCCGCGAGCATCTCGGCGAGGGTCTCGGAGACCGTCGTCACGGCGTCGGCGTACTGCGAGAACTCACGCTCGTAGGCGCACTGCGCGACATGCCACCGCGGGTGCGAGTTCCACGGCTTGATGCCTGGCAGGAACTCATGGGCGTCCCAGACGAGCTTGACGGAGCGGCCCCTGGCCTCCGCCCGCAGCTTCGCCCGCGCGCCCACACCGAGCATGCGGAAGTCGTTGGCGTGGATCAGATCGGGCTGCAGGGAGTCGATGACCTTCCCGTACGCGAGCTCCATGTCCCAGAGTGCCGGGTCGAGCCGGCGCCAGGCCCGGTCGCCCATGGTGCGCAGCCAGAAGGCGGTGGTGAAGCGGTCGAGCGGGGACTGCATGTCCTTGCGACGCTGCTCCAGGGAGTTCGTCTGCTTGACCCGCAGGCCGACCCACTTGCTCATGACGCGCGACACGAGCCGCGAGGGCATCAGCTTGAGCCTGCCGACGGCGGAGCCCTGCCGTCCCGCCTGGATGAGCTGGATGTTCAGCTCGCTCCGCCAGGCCTTCATCCGCTGCTTGCGGTACGCGGCCAGCGGACCCGGCTTGTAGGCGAGCGGCGACCTCAGCACAGCGCGACGGTACTCGTGCCGCCTGCGGTGCATGGGGGTCGGGACGTGGAGCAGCCGCACCTCGGCGTCACCGAGCTGCCAGGACTGTTCCTTCTTCGTCGGGGACTTGCCCAGCAGGACGACGTCCCAGCCGGCCGCGGCCGCGGAACGTGCCTCCTTCTGGACGCGCGAGTCCCCGTTCACGCCGTTGTCGACCAGCATGACGATCTTGCCACGGGAGCCGCGCTGCGCCCCCGCCACCGAACTCTCAACCGCCATGATGAGCGGGCTCTCCTGTCTCAAGAACAATCGTTCGGCCACTCCGGGCCGATTCCAGAACCGAAGCCGCCACCTCAACGGTACGCAGCCCCTGGCGCAGTGTGCAGATGTCCGCCGACTCGCCCCGCACGGCGTCCCGGAAGAGCTCGTGCTCGACGAGCAACGGCTCGCGCTTCGGGATCGCGTAGCGGACCATGTCGCCCTCGGAGACACCGCGGAACGCGCGCAGCGCCTCCCACTCGGTGGTCACCGCCGCGTTCGAGTGGAACGTGAGGTCGGCGGTGAGCGTGTCTGCGATGAAGCAGCCGCGCTCGCCGGTGACCGAGGTGAAGCGCTCCTTGAGCGGGCTCAGCCAGTTGACCAGGTGGTTGACCATGGTGCCGTCGGAGAGCTGGCCCACCGCGGAGACCATGTCCTCGTGCGGGCGGCCGGACTTCGACACGGTGTGGGCCGCGATCGAGGTGTACGTCTGGCCGGTCACCCAGCCCGTCAGGTCGATGTCGTGCGTGGCGAGGTCCTTGACCACGCCGACGTCCGCGATCCGGTGCGGGAACGGGCCCTGCCGGCGGGTGACGACCTGGAAGACGTCACCGAGCTCGCCGGCCTCCAGGCGGCTGCGCAGCGAGAGCAGGGCCGGGTTGCAGCGCTCGATGTGGCCGACGCCGGCCACCAGGCCGCGCGACTCGAAGGCCTCCACGAGGCGGCGGGCGCCCTCGACGGTGTCGGCCAGCGGCTTCTCGATCAGGGCGCAGACACCGGCGTCGGCCAGCTGCAGGCCGACCGTCTCGTGCAGCGCGGTCGGGCAGGCCACGACCGCGTAGTCGACGCCGAGGGCGATGAGCTCCTCGACGGTCGACAGGACGGGGGCGCCCTGCGCCCAGCCGTTCTTGTCGCCCATCGGGTCGACGACGCCGACCAGGGTCACACCTTCGAGTCCGGCGAGCACACGGGCGTGGTGGCGCCCCATGGAACCGAGGCCGACGAGTCCGGCCCGCAGTACGGCGGCGGTCACAGGTTCTCCCCCAGTGCGTTCACGGCGTCGGCGATACGTGCCAACTCACCCTCGCTGAGCGACGGGTGGACGGGCAGCGAGACGACCTCGGCGGCGGCGCTCTCGGTCTCGGGCAGGTCCCAGGTGCGGCCGGCCTTCTGGTCCGGCCCCCAGTAGGGCTTGAGCCGGTGGATCGGGGTCGGGTAGTAGACGGCGTTGCCGACGCCCGCCTCGGTGAGCTTCGCCATCGCGGCGTCGCGGTCGCCCCGCACCCGGATCGTGTACTGGTGGTAGACGTGGTGGGCACCCTCGGCGACCGGCGGCGTCGTCACGCTCGGCGCGATGATGTGCGCGTCGAGGAACGCGGCGTTGGCGCGGCGCTGCTCGGTCCAGCCGCCGAGCTTGGCCAGCTGTACGCGGCCGACGGCTGCGGACACGTCCGTCATGCGCATGTTGGCGCCGACGATCTCGTTGGCGTACCGCTGCTCCATGCCCTGGTTGCGCAGGAGCCGCAGGGTGCGGGCGAGCTCGGCGTCGGCCGTGGTGACCATGCCGCCCTCGAGGGAGTGCATGTTCTTGGTGGGGTAGAAGCTGAACGTTCCGCCTGCGCCGAACGCGCCGACCGGGGTGCCGTTCAGGGCCGCGGCGTGCGCCTGGCAGGCGTCCTCGACGACCGCGAGTCCGTGCTTCTCGGCGATGGGCATGAGCTTGTCCATGGCCGCCGGGTGACCGTAGAGGTGCACCGGCATGATCGCGGCGGTGCGCGGCGTGACGGCGGCCTCGACGGCGGCCGGGTCCAGGCCGTAGCTGCCGGGCTCGATGTCGGCGAACACCACGTCGGCACCGACGAGGCGGACCGCGTTGGCGGAGGCCGCGAAGGAGAAGGACGGGACGATCACCTCGTCGCCCGGGCCGATACCGAGGGCGAGAAGCAGCAGGTGCAGCGCGGAGGTACCGGAGTTGACGGCGACGCAGTGGCGGCCGTCGACCAGCTCGGAGAAGCCCTCCTCGAAGGCCGCGACCTCAGGGCCCTGCACCACACGACCGCTGCGCAGCACGCGTACCGCGGCCTCGATCTCTTCTTCACCGATGACCGGGCGGGCAGCAGGAATCGGCTGCTCGTTGATGCTCGTCATGGACGTCCTCCTTGAACACCGCAAGAGCTCTTAACAGGCAGAGGTCCGGGGCGCGGGACGTCTCACGAGGCCGCGCATAACCCCACCGGCGGAATGCCGACGCCCTACCGAGGAATCTGGGCCCGGTCTGTCCTGAACCGGGTCGGTCACCGACCGTAGTTTCCATCCAGGAACCTCACAGTCAGCGACCGCCGTCACATTATCAGGGATTTCTCAGGTGATTTCGGGGCCGTTAACCCGCTAGTGCATCAGTTCTGAAACAAAGCACGTGTCCCGCTCCGAATGGTTCGGAGCGGGACACGGATCGATGAACAACCGGTGAAGAATCGGTCAGCCGGCCGACGGCCCCGACGTGTCGGACGAAGCCGAAGCCGTCACGGAAGGCGACGACTGCTCGGCCGCGACGGTCTTCTTCGCCGCTGCCTTCTTCGTGGTCGTCTTCTTCGCGGTGGTCTTCTTCGCGACCGTCTTGGCGGCGGTCTTCTTGGTGGCCGCGGTGGCCGCCTTCTTGGCCGTGGCCTTCTTCGCGGTCTTGCGGGCGGCCGTCTTCCTGACCGGTGCCTCCGCCTCGGGAGCCGCGTCGTCCGCCGCCGGGGCGTCGGGCGTGTCGGAGTCGGTGGCCGGCTCGGTCGCGGGGGTGCCCGTGACCACGACGACCGCTGCCTCGTCCGCACCGGCCGGCGAGCCCGCCGGAGCGGTGGCCTTGCGGGTCGCCCGGCGCCGGGCCCGCGGCGGAGCGGCCGGAGCCGGCTCCTCCACCGGAGCTGCCGGAGCCGCCGGGGCCTCGGCCGCCGGAGCCTCCACGACCGGGTCCTCGACCGCGACGGGCTCCGCCGCGGGCCGGGCCGGCTGCACCGGGGGCGTCACGTCGGCCGCCTTGGGCGAGCCCGCCGGGGCGGTCGCCTTCCGGGTGGCCCGGCGGCGCGTACGTGCCGGGGGCGCGGCCTCGGCCTCGGGGGCCGGAGCGGCCTCCGGGGTCTCGACGGCCGCCTCGGTCCGCGGCTCCTCGGCCACGACCGGCTCCGCCTCGGCGACCGGGGCGGGCTCGGCCGCGCGCTCCGGAGCGGGTGCGGTGACCGGAGCCACCGCGGCGGCCTGCGGTGCGCCTGCCGGGGCCGTCGCCTTGCGGGTCGCGCGCCGGCGGCCACGGCCACGGGTCGCCGCGGCCTCGGCCTCGGCCGCGCTGCTGTACAGCTCCTCGTCCACGGCGAACTCCGGCTCGGGCAGCGCGACCGGGGCGGCGGCCTCGGCAGCCACCTCGGCCTCGCTCTCGGCCGGGTGCTCGGCGTGCTCGTGGTCCTCGACGTGCTGGTCGTGCTCGTGCTCCTGGCCCGAGCCGCCGCGTCCGCGCTTCTTGGAGCGCTTGCCGCCGCCACCACCGGTGGTCGTCGGCTGCTCCATGTGGACGATCACACCGCGCCCGTTGCAGTGGACACAGGTCTCGGAGAAGGACTCCAGCAGGCCCTGGCCCACCCGCTTGCGGGTCATCTGGACCAGGCCCAGCGAGGTGACCTCGGCGACCTGGTGCTTCGTACGGTCCCGGCCCAGGCACTCCAGCAGTCGCCGCAGCACCAGGTCCCGGTTGGACTCCAGCACCATGTCGATGAAGTCGACGACGACGATGCCACCGAGGTCGCGCAGCCGGAGCTGGCGCACGATCTCCTCGGCCGCCTCCAGGTTGTTCTTGGTGACGGTCTCCTCGAGGTTGCCGCCCTGGCCGGTGAACTTGCCGGTGTTGACGTCGACGACGACCATCGCCTCGGTCTTGTCGATCACCAGCGAGCCGCCGCTCGGCAGATAGACCTTCCGGTCCAGCGCCTTCATCAGCTGCTCGTCGATCCGGTACGTCGCGAAGACGTCGACCTCGGAGGTCCAGCGCGACAGCCGGTCGGTGAGGTCCGGTGCCACGTGCGAGACGTAGCCGTAGATCGTCTCCCAGGCGTCGTCACCGCTGACGATGACCTTCGAGAAGTCCTCGTTGAAGATGTCGCGGACGACCCTGACGGTCATGTCCGGCTCGCCGTAGAGCAGCGTCGGCGCGTTGGAGCTGCCGCTGTTCCTGGACTTCTTCTGGATCTCTTCCCACTGGCCCTGCAGCCGCTCGACGTCGCGGCGCAGCTCGTCCTCGCTCGCGCCCTCGGCGGCGGTGCGCACGATGACGCCCGCGTCCTCGGGGACGATCTTCTTGAGGATGGTCTTCAGCCGGGCGCGCTCGGTGTCGGGGAGCTTGCGGCTGATGCCGGTCATCGAGCCTTCGGGCACGTAGACCAGGTAGCGGCCGGGCAGCGAGACCTGGCTGGTCAGGCGGGCGCCCTTGTGGCCGATCGGGTCCTTCGTCACCTGGACGAGGACGGACTGGCCGGACTTCAGCGCGGTCTCGATACGGCGCGGCCCGTGGGCCATGCCGAGCGCCTCGAAGTTCACCTCACCGGCGTACAGGACGGCGTTGCGGCCCTTGCCGATGTCGACGAAGGCGGCCTCCATGGACGGCAGTACGTTCTGCACCTTGCCCAGGTAGACGTTGCCGACGTAGCTGGTGGCCTGCTCCTTGTTGACGTAGTGCTCGACGAGCACGTTGTCCTCGAGGACGCCGATCTGGGTGCGCTCGCCGCTCTGGCGGACGACCATGACCCGCTCGACGGCCTCGCGGCGCGCCAGGAACTCGGCCTCGGTGATGATCGGGACGCGGCGGCGGCCCTGCTCGCGGCCTTCGCGGCGGCGCTGCTTCTTGGCCTCCATGCGGGTCGAGCCCTTGATGGACTGGACCTCGTCGAAGCCGGTGCCGGGCTCACGCTCGGCCTCCTTGCGGCGCGGCTCGCGGACCTTGACGACCGTACGCTCCGGGTCGTCGGTGCCCGTGGCGGCTTCCTCGCCCGAGGCGTCCCCGCTGCGACGGCGGCGGCGACGGCGGCGACGGCTGCTGCTGGACCCGGAGGCGGCGGACTCGTGGTCGTCCTCGTCCTCGTCGTCCTGGTCCTGCTCGCCCTCGGAACGGTCCGCGGTGTCGTCGTGCTGCTCGGCGTCGTCCGCGTCGTTGGTCTCACCGCGGCGGCGGCGACGGCCGCCGCGACGGCGGCGGCGGGAGGAGGGACGGTCCCCGTACTCGTCCGTGTCGTCGCCCTCGTGCTCGGCGTCCGTCTCGGAGTCGGCCTCCGCCTCGTGCTCGTCCTCGACGGGCTGCTCGGCGGCGGGAAGGGTGACGGGCGTCGCGGCCGGCTCGGTCTCGACGGCCTCGCCACGACGGCGGCGGCGGCGGCGCGAACCGCCCTGCGGTGCCTCGGCGGCCTCGGGCTCGACGGCATCGGCCTCGGCGACGGGCCCGGGTTCGGCGGCCTGCCGGCTCACGGCCTTGCGCGGGGCGCGCTCGGGGGCCTTCGGCTCCTCGAACTCGTCGTTCTCCTCGTACTGCGATCCGGATCCGGCGGCGGCAGCGGCAGCGGCCGCGGTCTCCGGGGTCTGGAACATCGGCTCGGCGAAGACCGGCGCCTGGAAGACGGCCACGGCGGGGCGCGCGGCGCGGCGGCCCTTGCGGACCGGCTCCTCGACCTTGCCGGTGAACTCCGGGCGGCCCGCGGCGGCGGTGGCACGGCGGCGCTGGCGGCCGCGCGGCGCGGCCTCCTCGACCTCTTCGGTCTCCGCGGCCAGTTCCTCGGCGACGGCGACGGGGAGGCTCTCGCCGGTCTCGGCGGCCTCCTGCTCGGCGATCTCCTCGACGGGCTGCGGGGCACCGGCCGGGGCGGTCGCCTTGCGGGTGGCGCGACGACGTCCACGGGGCGCCTCGGCGGCGGGCACCTCCGCGGCCGGCTCGGCGGCGGTCGTGGTCTCGGCCACGGCCGGGGCTTCGACGGCCTGCGCGGCCTGCGGCGCACCGGCGGGAGCCGAGGCGCGGCGGCGGGCACGGCCGCGCGGAGCGGCGACGGGCTCGACGGCTTCCTCGGCCTCAGTGGTCTCGGCGGCCACAGGGGACTCCGCGACCTCAGGGGCTTCGGCGGGCTCGGCGGCAGCGGCGGGCTCGGCGGCCTCCACCGGCTGCGGGGCACCCGCCGGGGCGGTCGCCTTGCGGGTGGCGCGACGACGTCCACGGGGGGCCTCGGCGACGGGGGCCTCGACGACCTCTCCCGTGGCCGCGGGGCTCTCGGCGGGCACCGTCTCGGCAGCAGGTTCGGCGACTGCCTCGGCGGCCTGCGGCGCACCGGCCGGGGCCGTCGCCTTACGGACCGCACGACGACGCGCACGGACCGGCGGAGCGGCCTCTTCCGTAGCCGCCTCCCCCGTCGCGGTCTCATCCGTGGCCGCGGGGACCTCGGCGGGCGCCGCCACGGCGACCGGCTCGGGCACGGCCTCGGCGGCCTGCGGCGCACCGGCCGGAGCCGTCGCCTTACGGACCGCACGACGACGCGCACGGACCGGCGGGGCCGCCTCGACGGCCTCGGCAGGGGCCTGGGCGCTCTCGGCCTGTACGGCCGGCGCGGCCTCGGTGGCCTCGCCCGGCGCGCCGGTCGGCGGCCCTGCGGGGCGGGAGGCGGCGCGGCGCCTGCGGCGCGGCGGCAGCTTGTCGCCAGGGGTGTTGTCTTCGGTGTTTCCGGCGGTGCCGGACTCGATCTGCTCGGGCATGCGGGCGGTTCTCCCGTCGTGCTCCCGGGCGCCGCGTCTGATTCCGGTCCGGCTCGGTTCGCTCTATGTGGGCGATACCGCCGTCCGGGGCGCGGGCGCCGCACGGGAACTGATGTCTGGCTCGCCGGTTCCGTACGCGTTGACGTACGGCCTGGCGAAAGTCTTATGGGGCGGTGCGCGGCCCGACCCAGGTGGCTCCCGAGTCAGAGGGCTGCGCTACAACGACCGCCTTACGCGGAACCTGCACCTTCCGGCGCCGTCGCGACGGCGGGCCGGTCGGCCGTGGTAATCACAGCCGGGGCCGCGTCGCGGTCAGGCGCGAGCGGGTCGGTCACCGTGCCGGACTCCTCGTCGAAGAGCCCCTGCGCCAGCCTGGTCACCGCTGCGGGGACCGGCGGCGCCAGGTCGGCCACAGCTCGGAGACCGGACAGGACGTCGTCGGGTCGCACGGCAGGTGTCACGTGCCGAACAACCAGCCGCAGTATCGCACAGGGCCTGTCCCCGGACCTATCGGGCTGTGGATCAAGGGCCTGCAGGTCGACGACGGCGGCACGGCTGTCGAAGCTCCGCATGCCGTTCTTCGCGCGGCGCTGGACCTCGACGGTCTCGGCGCCCAGGAATGCGGTGACGGCCTTCTCGGCGTCCTCGACGGTGACACCGTCCAGCCGCATCTCCCAGACGGAGGCGGTCAGCCGGTCGGCGAGACCCGGGGTACGGGCCTCCACCGCGTCGATGATGTCGAGGCCGTCCGGCATCGACGCGTCGAGCAGCTCGCACAGTGTTGCCGGATCCCGCGCCTCGGTGAGGGCGATCTCCAGGAACTCGGCCTCGCTTCCCGTCCCCGTGGGGGCGGCGTTGGCGTACGACACCTTCGGGTGCGGGGTGAAGCCGGCCGAGTAGGCCATGGGCACTTCGGAGCGGCGCAGCGCCCGCTCGAAGGCTCGCTGGAAGTCACGGTGACTGGTGAACCGGAGGCGGCCCCGCTTGGTGTAGCGCAGTCGGATGCGCTGCACCGCCGGTGCGGGCGGCGGGCCTTCGGGCTGTCGCTTGCCCAGTGGTTCTTCTCCTCGGTGCGGGGCGGCCGCGGTGGCGTACCGTCCACGAAGTACAGGGTGCCCCGGGGTGCCGCTCCGGCTCACCCCCGACCGCCGGTTTTGTGGGCGAGCGGGGAGATCTCTGGTGCGGGCGCCGCGCTGGGGACAGTCGTTGTCCTACCCAGGGTACGCGCAGCGGACCCTTCGAGTTCCCGCGCCTCTTCGACCTGCGGCGGTCCCACCAGCGCGCGCCATGCGTCCCGGCGCGCCGTGCGCACGGCGGCGCGGGCCGCGCCCACCGCTCTCCGGGCCGCGCGCCCCGCCTCCAGGACGGCCCGTCCGGTGGGCACCCAGACCGTGTCGCGTACGAAGTGGCCGACGGGCGTGCACACGGCGTGGTAGGCCCAGGTGACCGGCGCGCCGACCAAATACCAGCCCCCGACCGGTGGCGGCGATCCCGCGCCCCAGCCCGAGGAGTGCCCACAGGAAGCCGTGGCCGGCCGGGGTGAGCGCGCGCCGGTACGTCCAGGCGACGGGCAGCACGACCAGGTAGGTGACGAGCAGGTCGAGGGCGGCCCCGGACGGCTTGAGGACGTGACGCCACAGTACGACGGCCGGCCACACCAGCAGGACGGTGAACAGCCCGACGACCGCGGCGGCACCGGCCCGGCCGATCGGGACGAGCACCCTGCGGTAGGCCCACCGCAGACCGTGTCCGGCCGGCGTGAGGACGGCGCCGTACAGCCACACGAGCGGGCCGACGAGGCCGTGGCGCACGACCGGGACGAGGACGTGACGCCACAGTGCGGTCCAGGGCCGCACGAGGACGGCGTGGGCGAGCAGGGCGAGGGCCCGCCCGGCCGGTGCGAACACGGTGTCGTACAGCCACTCCAGGGCGCGTCCCAGCGGACGCAGCAGGGCCCGGTCCAGGATCCGCAGCCCCGCGACGGTGAGGTCCCGGACCATCCGTACGGGCAGGACGAGGACGAGCACGACGATCCGCACCGGGATCCTGATGAGGGTGGTCAGGCAGCCCTCCCCGCCTTCGTACGGCTCGGGTGTCCGGCGTGTGTCCTGGTCCATGCCGTACGGGACGCGAAGGCCCGGCCGGGGGTTTCCCCGGCCGGGCCTTCGTCACCGGGCTGTCACCCGGACGGTCCCTCGTCGCTACTTGACCACGGTGAGCGGCAGGAGCTTCTTGCCGGTCGGGCCGATCTGGATGTCCAGGTCGAGCTGCGGGCACACGCCGCAGTCGAAGCAGGGGGTCCAGCGGCAGTCCTCGACCTCGGTCTCGTCGAGCGAGTCCTGCCAGTCGTCCCAGAGCCAGTCCTTGTCGAGGCCGGAGTCCAGGTGGTCCCAGGGCAGGACCTCCTCGTACGTCCGCTCGCGGGTGGTGTACCAGTCGACGTCCACGCCGAACTCCGGCAGCGTCTTCTCGGCGCTCTTCATCCAGAGGTCGTAGCTGAAGTGCTCGCGCCAGCCGTCGAAGCGGCCGCCCGCCTCGTACACCGCGCGGATGACGGAGCCGACCCGGCGGTCACCGCGCGAGAGCAGGCCCTCGACGATGCCGGGCTTGCCGTCGTGGTAGCGGAAGCCGATGGACCGGCCGTACTTCTTGTCGCCGCGGATCTTGTCGCGGAGCTTGGCGAGCCGGGCGTCGGTCTCCTCGACGCCGAGCTGCGGGGCCCACTGGAACGGGGTGTGCGGCTTGGGCACGAAGCCGCCGATGGAGACGGTGCAGCGGATGTCGTTCTGGCCGGACACCTCGCGGCCCTTGGCGATGACGTTGACCGCCATGTCGCCGATCTGGAGGACGTCCTCGTCGGTCTCGGTGGGCAGGCCGCACATGAAGTACAGCTTCACCTGGCGCCAGCCGTTGCCGTACGCGGTGGCGACCGTACGGATCAGGTCCTCCTCCGAGACCATCTTGTTGATGACCTTGCGCATGCGCTCGGAGCCGCCCTCGGGGGCGAAGGTGAGGCCGGACCTGCGGCCGTTGCGGGTCAGCTCGTTGGCCAGGTCGACGTTGAACGCGTCGACGCGGGTGGAGGGCAGCGAGAGGCCGATCTTGTCCTCGGTGTACCGGTCGGCGAGGCCCTTGGCGATCTCACCGATCTCGGTGTGGTCCGCGGAGGAGAGCGAGAGGAGGCCGACCTCCTCGAAGCCGGTGGCCTTGAGGCCCTTCTCGACCATCTCGCCGATGCCGGTGATGCTTCGCTCCCGCACGGGGCGCGTGATCATGCCGGCCTGGCAGAAACGGCAGCCGCGGGTGCAGCCGCGGAAGATCTCGACGGACATCCGCTCGTGGACGGTCTCGGCGAGGGGCACGAGGGGCTGCTTCGGGTACGGCCATTCGTCGAGGTCCATGACGGTGTGCTTGGACACCCGCCACGGCACACCGGACTTCTTGGGCACGACGCGGCCGATGCGGCCGTCGGGCAGGTACTCGACGTCGTAGAAGCCGGGGACGTAGACGCCCCCGGTCTTCGCGAGGCGGAAGAGCACCTCCTCGCGGCCACCGGGCCGGCCCTCGGCCTTCCAGGCGCGGACGATCTCGGTGATCTCCAGGACGGCCTGCTCGCCGTCGCCGATGACCGCGCAGTCGATGAAGTCCGCGATCGGCTCGGGGTTGAAGGCGGCGTGGCCTCCCGCGAGCACGATCGGGTGATCGACGGTGCGGTCCTTGGACTCCAGCGGGATGCCCGCGAGGTCCAGGGCGGTGAGCATGTTGGTGTAGCCCAGCTCGGTGGAGAAGCTCAGCCCGAACACGTCGAACGCGCCGACGGGTCGGTGGCTGTCCACGGTGAACTGCGGCACCTCGTGCTCGCGCATCAGCTCTTCGAGGTCCGGCCAGACGCTGTACGTGCGCTCGGCGAGGACGCCTTCGCGCTCGTTGAGCACCTCGTACAGGATCATGACGCCCTGGTTGGGAAGTCCGACCTCGTAGGCGTCCGGGTACATGAGTGCCCAGCGGACGTCGCATTCGTCCCACGGCTTGACGGTGGAGTTGAGCTCACCGCCGACGTACTGGATGGGCTTCTGCACATGCGGGAGCAGAGCTTCGAGCTGTGGGAAGACCGACTCGGCAGACATCTGGGGACCTATCTGAGCTGGCAGGGGTGACCATCCAGGTTACCCCGGTGCTCAGCCCTTCAGAGCCGCGCGCAGCGCGGGGTCCGACGCCTCGGCCCACACCTCGGGCAGTTCGCGTTCCCTGTCGGCCGCCGCGGCCTCCTCCTGCCCGTACAGGAGTCCCCAGGTGAAGGCGGACTCCCCCGCCCCGTGGGCCTGGACCGCAAGGGCGCGCAGGGCGTCGCGGGTGACCACGCTGTCCTGGTGGTCACCGAGGACCTTCTGCACCGCCTTGATCCTCTTGGCGAACCTCTTGGCGGGCTTGCCCAGCGCGGGCCCTGCGGCCTCTCCCGCGTACCGGACGCGCTTCGCGGCCTTGCGGGCCTCGTGCATGGCGAGGTCCCGGTCGTGGCCCGGACGCTGCTCCAGTGCGTGGCCGACGCGGGTGGCGAGGCGTTCGTAGTCCTTGAGCACGGCGCGGGGCAGGGCGTTCTCCGGATCCCTGGCGGCGTCGGGCCCGAGGGGCGGGTCGGCCAGGAGGGCGTCGAGGGAGTCCAGGAGTGCCAGGTAGCGGTCCGTGTCGAGCGCGGAGAGGACCCGACGCCGTGCCTCGGCCCTCCCGGACACGGAGGTGAGCGTCAGCCGGGCGCTCACAGGGCCGAGGACCAGGGTGTCCGGCAGCCCGGCAACGTCGGAGCGGAGCCGCGTCTCGAGGACTTCCTGGTCCCGGCCGACCCCGAGCTCACCCGCGAGCCACTTCAGCTCGCCGCGGAGCGGGTCGGTGGCGGCACGGTCGAGGATCCTGCGGTACGTCCTGAACGCGCTGCGGAGCCGACGGGTGGCGACCCGCATGCGGTGCACGGAGTCGGGCAGGTCCCGGCGTACGGCGGGGTCGAGCTCGATGACGGCGGCGACCTGGCGGCGTACGTAGGCGAGTACGTGGTCGCCCGCGTCCTGCGGGGACAGCCTCTTCCTCACCCGCCGCGGCTTCTCCGGTTCCGTCTCGGCCAGCGCCCTGGCCAGCTTGGAGGGTGCCGCCGAGGGCCGTACACCTGCCTTGCGCAGTCGGCGCTCGACGGCGTCGAGGACGGCCGGGTCGCCGTCGTCGGCCAGCTCGACCTCCAGCTCGGCCCAGGCCGAGGTGGTGCCGTGGCCCTCTTCGGTGAGCCGCTCGGCGAGAACCTCGTCGATGCTCAGCTCGGCGAGCAGGGTGCCGTTCTCGTCGAGGAGATGGTGGATGTCACGTGCGGAGAGGATGCGGATGACGGGGGTCACCGGCGTGTTCCGCACACGGGAACGGAGGAGTCCCGCGAGGTCGGGCGGCAGTGCGTCGGCGAGCGGGGCCCGGATCTCGTCGCGGATGCCGGCGGAGACGGGGATCTTCAGGTGCCACCCGGCGTCGCCACCGCCGGTACGACGGCGCAGCGTGAGGGAGTCGGCGGCCAGCCGGAAGTCCTCGGTGTCGTAGTAGACGGCGTCGAGTTCCGTCAGGCCACGGTGCACGACGGACGAGACACCGGCCGCACGGGTCAGGTCCGGCAACCGGGTTTCGGGAGTCGCTTCGTACTTTCGCTCGACCTCACGCTTCGCGTCCGCCATAGGACGAATGTATCCGCGATCGGCACGATCATGCCGGGTCGGACGAATCGCTCAGGCTGTTATCGGTCTCTGCACCCGGATCGACTGGAGCAGTCCGACGGCCACCCACACGGCGAACATCGACGATCCTCCGTACGACACGAACGGCAGCGGAAGGCCCGCCACCGGCATGATGCCGAGTGTCATCCCGATGTTCTCGAAGGACTGGAACGCGAACCAGGCGATGATCCCGGCGGCCACGACCGTCCCGTAGAGCTCCGTCGTCTCGCGGGCGATCCGGCAGGCGCGCCACAGGACGACGCCGAGCAGGACGATGATGAGCCCCGCGCCGAGGAAGCCGAGCTCCTCGCCCGCGACCGTGAAGACGAAGTCGGTCTGCTGTTCGGGCACGAACTGCCCGGTGGTCTGGGAACCCTCGAAGAGTCCCGTCCCGGTGAGTCCGCCGGAGCCGATCGCGATACGGGCCTGGTTGGTGTTGTAGCCGACGCCCGCCGGGTCCAGCGCCGGGTTGGCGAAGGCGGCGAAGCGGGCGATCTGGTAGTCGTCGAGCAGACCGAGCTGCCAGATCGCGACGGCGCCCGTCGTGCCCGCGCCGAGCAGTCCGAAGACCCAGCGGTTGGACGCGCCGGACGCGAGGAGGACGCCGAGCACGATGACCACCATGACCATGACCGAGCCGAGGTCGGGCATCAGCATGACGACCGCCATCGGGATGACCGCCAGGCCGAGTGCCTTGGCGACGGTCCGGTGGTCCGGGTGCAGCTGGTCTCCGGCGTCGACGCGGGCCGCGAGCAGCATCGCCATGCCCAGGATGATCGTGATCTTGGTGAACTCGGAGGGCTGGAGGGAGAAGCCGGCACCGAGCTTGATCCAGGCGTGCGCCCCGTTGACGGTGGCGCCGAGCGGGGTGAGCACCGCGAGGACGAGCAGGACCGAGAGGCCGTACAGGACCGGGACGGCTCCGCGCAGGGTGCGGTGCCCGAGCCAGATGGTGCCGATCATCAGAGCGAGGCCGATGCCGGTGTTGAGGGCGTGCCGGAACAGGAAGTAGTACGGGTCGCCCTGGGTGAGCGAGTCACGGCCGCGGGTCGCCGACCAGACCAGGAGCGAGCCGATGAAGGACAGCGCGAGTGCCGAGCCGAGCAGCGGCCAGTCCAGCCGCCGGACGACGGAGTCGCGGGCGGTGAGCTTGGCCCACGAGGAGCGCTCGGGGGCGTAGCGCGAGACGGAGAAGCCTGCCATCAGTCCCGCCTCCCCGGGGCTCCGGCGAGACCGGCCGCGAGTGCCTGGGTGCCGTCCTGGGCCGGGGGCTCGGGGGTGTACGGCTTGATCTTCGGGGACACGATGGAGCCGTCCCGCTGGATCTTCGGCAGGTTCTTCTGGGGCTTGGGCAGCAGGGCCTTCGACAGGTCCTGCTTGCCGGCGGCGTCGAGCCCGTAGAGCGCGTTGTAGATGTTGCGCACGGCGGGGCCGGACGCGCCGGAGCCCGTACCGCCCTGGGAGATCGTCATGACGATCGAGTAGTCCTCGGTGTACGTGGCGAACCACGAGGTCGTCTGCTTGCCGTAGACCTCGGCCGTGCCCGTCTTGGCGTGCATCGGGATCTTGTCCTGGGGCCATCCGCCGAATCGCCAGGCGGCGCTGCCCCGGGTCGCGACTCCCGCGAGGGCTTCGTCTATCTTGTCGCGGGTGTCTCCCTCGAAGGGCAGCTTGCCGTGCGCCTGGGGCTTGATCTCCTGGACGGTCTTACCGTCGCCGCTGACGATGGCCTTGCCGACGGTCGGGTCGTAGAGCGTGCCGCCGTTGGAGATCGCGGAGTAGATGGTCGCCATCTGGATCGGGGTGACGAGCGTGTCGCCCTGGCCGATCGAGTAGTTGACGGAGTCACCGGCGCGCATCTTGTAGCCCTCGAGGCAGCCTTCGTACGCGATCATCTCGACGTAGGTGCCGTCCTTCTTGCCCTGCTTGCACCACGCCGTCTTGTTGGCGTCGTAGAAGTCCTGCTTCCACTGGCGGTCGGGGACGCGGCCGGGGACCTCGTTGGGGAGGTCGATGCCGGTCTCCTTGCCGAGGCCGAACTGGTGGGCGGTCTTGTAGAACCAGTCGTTGGCGTTCTTCTTCGGGACGTTGCCGCCGTCCCGCTGCCACTCCTTGTGCGCCAGGCCGTAGTAGACGGTGTCGCAGGAGACCTCCAGGGCGCGGCCGAGGCTGATGCTGCCGTAGCCCTGGGACTCGAAGTTCTTGAAGGTCTGGCCGCCGATGGAGTACGAGCTGGGGCACGGGTAGTTGCCGTCGAAGTCGTATCCGGCGTTGACCGCCGCGGTCGAGGAGATGACCTTGAAGATGGACCCGGGGGCGGCGGTGCCCTGGATGGCGCGGTTCAGCAGCGGGAAGTTGGACTTCTTGCCGGTGAGCTTCGCGTAGTCCTTGGCGGAGATCCCGCCGATCCAGGCGTTGGGGTCGTACGTCGGCAGGGACGCCATCGAGACGATGCGGCCGGTCTTGGTCTCCATGACGACGACGGCGCCGGAGTCGGCCTTGTACAGCTCGTTGGTGTTGCGGTCCATCTCCTTGCGGGCCGTCTCCATCGCCTTGTTGAGCTCGTACTCGGCGACGGCCTGGACGCGGGCGTCGATGGAGGTGACGACACTGGCGCCGGGCTCGGCCTCGTCGTTCTTCGCCTCGCCGATGACGCGGCCGAGGTTGTCGACCTCGTAGCGGGTGACGCCCGCCTTCCCGCGCAGTTCCTTGTCGTACGTGCGTTCCAGTCCGGAGCGGCCGACCTGGTCGGAGCGCAGGTAGGGCGACTCGGTGTCCTGGGCCTTGGTGACCTCTTCGTCGGTGACCGGCGAGAGGTAGCCGAGCACCTGCGCGGTGTTGGCCTTGCCGGGCGCGGCGTAGCGGCGTACGGCGGTGGGCTCGGCGGTGATGCCGGGGAAGTCCTCGGCGCGCTCGCGGATCTGCAGGGCCTGCTGGGTGGTGGCCTCGTCGGTGACGGGGATCGGCTGGTAGGGCGAGCCGTTCCAGCAGGGCTGCGGGGTCTTGGAGTCGCAGAGCCGGACCTTGTCCAGGACGTCCTTGGGCTTCATGTCCAGGACGCCGGCGAGCCGGGTGAGGACACCGACGCCGTCGTCCTTCATCTTCATCAGCTCGGTGCGGCTGGCGGAGACGACGAGCCGGGTCTCGTTGTCGGCGAGGGGTACGCCGCGCGCGTCGAGGATGGCTCCCCGGACGGCGGGCTGCACGACCTGCTGGACGTGGTTGTTCTTGGCCTCGTCGGTGTACTCCTGGCCGTTGCGGATCTGGAGGTACCAGAGCCGGCCGCCGAGCGTCAGGAGGAGGGAGAAGACGAGGACCTGGATGACGACGAGACGGATCTGGACCCGCTGGGTGCGGCCCGTCTCGGGAATGTTGCTCACGGGGCGCCCCCGGCGGTGTTCCGGTGCTGGTCCAGCCTCACAGTCGCTTGACCCCCTTGATCCTTCCTGCGCGCGCGGCACGGTTGCGGGCGGCCTTGACGCGCAGCCCGCCTCGCTGGCTGCCGATCCGCAGCCCGGTTCCCGAGGCCAGCCAGCCCGCGGCGACGTCGCCGCCGGAGCTCTCGGCGATCGGATCGTTCTCGGTACGTCTGGCGAGCGCCATGATCAGCGGGACGGTGAACGGCGCGAGGAGCAGGTCGTAGACGACCGCGGTGAACAGCAGGCTGCCCAGACCCACATGGCGGGCGGCCGTGTCGCCGACGAGGGCGCCGACGCCCGCGTACAGCAGGGTCGATCCGATCGCCGCGGCGACGACGACCGACATCGGGGCGAAGGCCGACTTGAGCCGGCCGTTCTCGGGCCTGGCCAGTCCGGCGAGGTAGCCGATGAGGCAGAGCACCAGGGCGTAGCGCCCGGCGGCGTGGTCGGCGGGCGGTGCCAGGTCGGCGAGGAGGCCCGCGCCGAAGCCGATGAGCGCACCGCTGACGGGCCCGTACACGAAGGCGAGTCCGAGGACGACCAGGAGCAGCAGGTCGGGCGTGGCGCCGGGGAGCTGCAGGCGGGCGAGTACGGAGACCTGGACGACGAGGGCGACCACGACCAGGGCGACGGCGAGCAGCGTCCGGTTGAAGCGCATGGGGATCAGCTCTATTCCTGCTCGTTCGCCGCGTCACCGGCGGCGGTGTTTCCGGAAGAGTCCGCGTCGGCGTTCCCGGAGGCGTCCGATCCGGGCTTCTCGTTGATGTTGCCGACGACCTTGCCGCTGCCGTCTACGAGGTCGCCGTTGGGCTGGACGGTGACGGTGACGGTCGGGGTGGGCTTGGGCTTCTCCGGCTTCTCGGGCTGCTTCGGCAGCACCATGTCGCGGGGGTCCTCACGGGGCGCCTGGACGACGATGCCGACGATGTCGAGCTTGGTGAAGCCGACGAACGGGCGGACGTAGACCGTCCGGGTCAGGTCACCGCCGGACGGGTCGACCCGGACCACCTCGCCGACCGGGACGCCGGGGACGAAGGGCTTGTCCCGGCTGGAGCCGAAGGTGACGAGCCGGTCGCCCTTCTTCACGTCGGCCTTGCCGTTGAGGAACTGGACCGACAGCGGCCGGGAGCCCTGCCCGGTGGCGAAGCCGAGCTCGTCGGTCTTCTCCATGCGGGTGCCGACGGTGAAGTCGGGGTCGTTGGCGAGCAGGACGGTCGCGGTGTCGGGGCCGACGGTGGTCACCCGCCCGACGAGTCCCTCCCCGTTCAGTACGGTCATGTCGCGCTTGAGGCCGTCGTTCGCCCCCGCGTCGATCGTGATCGTCCAGGAGAACCCCTGGGCCGCTCCTATGGCGATGACCTCGGCGGCCTTGATGCCGTACTGGCCGGCTCCGGCGCTCTTGAGCATGGTGTCGAGCTGACGGACCTTGCTGCTGTTGCGGTCGTCGCTGCCGAGCCTGGTCTTGAGCTCGGCGTTCTCGTGTTCCAGGGCTGCGATCCGGTCGTGCCGTTCGTCGGAGTCCCGGACGGCGCCGATGGCGTTGCCCACCGGGTCCACCGCCGCTGCTACGCCGTTCTCGACCGGTCCGAAGACCGTGGCGGCGGCCTGCCGGGCGCCGTCCACCGGCGACTCCTCGCCACCGCGGATGTCCACCGTGATCAAAGCGAACGCGATGGCGATCAGCAGCACCAGGAGCAGCCGGCTCTCTCGTGTGTCCCTCACGTGCGGCGGCCGTGCCTTCCTCGTCGGAATATTCGTGCCTGTATGTCAACGTTCCGCCGCACGGGGCGGCAGTGCCCGTACGGCGGAACGTCGGGTCCTACCGTCGGGGCTGGGCGTCCAGCACCTGCTGGAGCGCCTCGAACTCCTCGACGCACTTGCCGGATCCGAGGGCCACCGAGTCCAGCGGGTCCTCGGCGATGTGGATGGGCATGCCCGTCTCGTGTCGCAGCCGCTCGTCGAGTCCGCGCAGGAGCGCGCCGCCGCCCGTGAGGACGATGCCGCGGTCCATGATGTCGCCCGAGAGCTCCGGCGGGCACTTGTCGAGCGTCGTCTTCACGGCGTCGACGATCGCGTTGACCGGTTCCTCGATGGCCTTGCGGACCTCGGCGGCGGAGATGACCACGGTCTTGGGCAGGCCGGAGACCAGGTCGCGTCCGCGGATCTCGGTGTGTTCGTCCTTCTTGAGGTCGAAGGCCGAGCCGATCGTGATCTTGATCTGTTCGGCGGTGCGCTCACCGAGGAGGAGTGAGTACTCCTTCTTGATGTGCTGGATGATCGCGTTGTCCAGCTCGTCACCGGCGACCCGGATCGACTGGGCGGTGACGATTCCGCCGAGCGAGATCACGGCGACCTCGGTGGTGCCGCCACCGATGTCGACGACCATGTTGCCGGTGGCCTCGTGGACCGGCAGGCCCGAGCCGATGGCCGCGGCCATGGGCTCCTCGATGATGTGCACCTGGCGCGCGCCGGCCTGCGTCGACGCCTCGATGACGGCGCGTCGCTCGACCCCTGTGATGCCGGAGGGCACGCAGACGACGACCCGCGGGCGGGCCAGGTAGCGACGCTTGTGGATCTTGAGGATGAAGTAGCGGAGCATGCGCTCCGTGATCTCGAAGTCGGCGATCACGCCGTCCTTGAGCGGCCGCACGGCAACGATGTTGCCCGGCGTACGGCCGATCATCTTCTTGGCCTCGGAGCCGACCGCCAGGATGCCGCCGGTGTTGGTGTTGATGGCCACGACGGACGGCTCGTTCAGGACGATGCCGCGCCCCCTGACGTACACCAGCGTGTTGGCAGTCCCGAGGTCGATAGCCATGTCACGGCCGATGAACGACATTGAGTTCCCCTTGTTCCCCATGAGGATGCGTCGGGCCTTCCCAGGAAGCGAAGAATGGCTTGTTCTAGGTAGGCGAGGTTGGCGCTGCGGGCGTGGAAGCTTCCATCGTAGTGCCGTATGCACGGACACAGCGCGAGGGTCCTTCGCCATTGTGAGCGGAACGGCTGCCCGTTTCACCCATGGTGACGTTACGTCGGAGGGATGCGTTCCCGCGATCCCTGACCCTATGCCGAAGGGCGACCGAATTACTTCGGTCGCCCCAGGTCATGAGCGCTGATTGGCCGAGCCGAAGTCAGGAAAGTCCGGGAAAGAACAGCTTGAGTTCTCGCTCCGCGGACTCCTCGGAGTCCGAGGCGTGGATGAGGTTCTCGCGGGTGACCGTACCGAAGTCGCCACGGATCGAGCCGGGCGCGGCGGCGATCGGGTCGGTGGGGCCGGCGAGGGCGCGGACGCCCTCGATGACCCGCTCGCCCTCGGCCACGAGGGCGACGACGGGGCCGGATGCCATGAACTCCACGAGCGGCTCGTAGAACGGGCGGCCCTTGTGCTCGCCGTAGTGCTGCTCCAGGGTCTCCTGGTCGAGCGTGCGCAGCTCCAGCGCGGTGATCGTCCAGCCGGCCTTGCGCTCGATGCGGCCGACGATCTCGCCGATCAGCCCACGCCTGACGGCGTCCGGCTTGAGAAGGACGAGGGTGCGCTGAGTCATGTGCGGCTCCTTGCAGACTTCGGGTGCGGTGAGGGTGAGATTACAGGGACAGGCGTACGGCTCATCGGCCGGGTTTACGCTGCGTCATCCTCCGGCCGGAGCCTGTGCGTTCTCCTGTGCCTCGGCCTGCGCCGCCCACCGTGCCTTCGCCGCGTCGATCACCCGGCCGTAGTGGACCGAGGCCCACCACAGCGCGGCGAAGACCACACCGAGGATGAACATCATCGGGACGAAGAAGCCGCTCAGCACCAGCGCGATCTGGAACGCCCAGCCGAGCTGCACACCGCCGGGCCGGGTGATCACACCGCAGAGCAGGACGGACAGCAGCATGCCGATGCCGCACACCGTCCAGACGGTGGCCGTGGACAGGTCGTCGGACTTCATGGCGACGAGTCCGGCGAAGCCGATCACGAAGAACTCACCGATCAGCGTCGATGCACAGAGCGTACGCACAGGTCAGTGCCTTCCCAGAAGCAGCCGGGCCTCGCCGACCGTGATCACGGATCCGGTCACCAGGACTCCGGCGCCCGCGTACTCGGCCTCTTCCTCGGCGAGCGTGATCGCCGCCTCCAGCGCGTCGTCGAGGCGCGGCTCGACCTGCACGCGGTCGTTGCCGAAGACCTCGACGGCGACCGCGGCCAGCGCGTCCGCGTCCATGGCGCGCGCGCTGGAGTTCTGGGTGACGACGACCTCGGCGAAGATCGGCTCGAACGCTTCGAGGAGTCCTCGGACGTCCTTGCCCTCGCTGGCGCCGACGACCCCGATGAGCCGGGAGAAGCTGAACGCCTCGGAGATCCCCTCGGAGGCCGCGCGGGCGCCCGCGGGGTTGTGGGCCGCGTCCAGGACGACGGTCGGGCTGGACCGCACGACTTCGAGCCGGCCGGGTGAGAGCACCGCGAGGAAGGCCTTGCGGACGGCGTCGATGTCGAGGCTGCGGGCCTGCTCGGCGCCGATGCCGAAGAACGCCTCGACGGCGGAGAGCGCCACCGCGGCGTTGTGCGCCTGGTGGGCCCCGTAGAGCGGAAGGAAGATGTTCTCGTACTCGCCGCCGAGGCCGCGCAGCGTCAGCAGCTGGCCGCCGACCGCGACCTCGCGGGAGACGACGCCGAATTCCATGCCCTCGCGGGCCACCGTGGCGTCCACCTCGACGGCCTTCTTCAGCATGACCTGTGCGGCGTCGACCGGCTGCTGGGCCAGGATCACCGTCGCGCCCTGCTTGATCACTCCGGACTTCTCGCCCGCGATCTCGGCGGGGGTGGAGCCGAGGCGGTCGGTGTGGTCCAGCGAGATGGGGGTGACGACGGCGACCGAGGCGTCAATGACGTTCGTCGCGTCCCAGGTGCCGCCCATCCCGACCTCGACGACCGCGACGTCGACCGGCGCGTCGGCGAAGGCGGCGTACGCCATGCCCGTCAGCACCTCGAAGAACGAGAGCCGGTAGGGCTGCTGCGCGTCGACCATCTCGACGTACGGCTTGATGTCGTTGTACGTGTCGATGAAGCGCTCGGCCTCGATCGGGGTGCCGTCCAGGCTGATCCGCTCGGTGATCGACTGGACGTGCGGGGAGGTGTAGCGGCCGGTGCGCAGCTCGAAGGCGTTGAGCAGGGCCTCGATCATGCGGGCCGTGCTGGTCTTGCCGTTCGTCCCCGTGATGTGGATCGAGGGGTAGGCGCGCTGCGGCTCGCCGAGCACGTCCATCAGCGCCGCGATGCGGGTCACGGACGGCTCGAGCTTGGTCTCGCCCCAGCGGCCGGCGAGCTCCTGTTCCACGGCGCGCAGCGCCCGGTCGGTCTCGGGGTCGGTGGGGCGTGCGGGTACCGCGTCGCCCTGGGGCGGTCCCGACTGGGTGCGCAGCGTGCGGCTCCCGGCCTCGATCACCGCCAGGTCGGGGTCGCGCTGGGTCGCTTCGTCGACGATCTCCTCGAAGGTGTCGTCGGACTCTGACGCGTCGTGCCGGTCTGAAGGGCGGGGCTCACTCACAGGGCCAGTCTACGGATGGCCACCGGCATCCCGCGCAGCGCCCGGTGCGGCGCCGCGTACGGGTGTCCCGTGCGGGCACGTCGGAGCCCTGCCCGCACGGACGGCCGGACATGGCGAAGCCCCCGTGCCCCCGGTCGGTCGGGGGTACGGGGGCTTCGCCCTCAGATCATCAGCTCTGCGGCAGGTTCGCCAGCTGAGCGGTGATCCGCTCGATGTCCGCCTCGGCCTTCGCGAGCCGGGCACGGATCTTGTCGACCACGTTGTCCGGAGCCTTGGCCAGGAAGGCCTCGTTGCCGAGCTTCCCGTTGGCCTGCGCCTTCTCCTTGTCGGCAGCGCCGAGGTCCTTGGTCAGGCGCTTGCGCTCGGCCTCGACGTCGATCGTGCCCGACAGGTCGAGGGCGACCGTGGCCCCGGCGACGGGCAGGGTCGCCGTGGCGTGGAAACCCTCGCCCGCGGGCTGCAGACGCAGCAGCTGCCGGATGGCCGCCTCGTGCGGGGCGAGTGCCGTGCCCGTGACGTCCAGCTCGGCCGGGACCTTCTGGCCGGGCTGCAGGCCCTGGTCCGAGCGGAAGCGGCGGACCTCGGTGACGACCTGCTGGACGAGCTCGATCTCCTTCTCGGCCGCGTCGTCACGGAAGCCGCTGTCCCGGGGCCAGTCGGCGACGACGACCGACTCCTGGCCGGTGAGCGTGGTCCAGAGCGTCTCGGTGACGAACGGGACGATCGGGTGCAGGAGCCGCAGCGTGACGTCCAGGACCTCGCCGAGGACCCGGGCGGACACCTTCGCCTGCTCGCCGCCCGCGAAGAACGTCGTCTTGGACAGCTCGACGTACCAGTCGAAGACCTCGTCCCACGCGAAGTGGTAGAGCGCGTCGCTGAGCTTGGCGAACTGGAAGTCCTCGTAGAAGGCGTCCGCGTCGGCGACGGTCCTGTTCAGCCGGGACAGGATCCACCGGTCGGTGGCCGAGAGCTGCTCGACGGGCGGGAGGTCGCCCTCCACCGTCGCGCCGTTCATCATCGCGAACCGGGTGGCGTTCCAGATCTTGTTGGCGAAGTTGCGGGAGGCCTGGACCCAGTCCTCGCCGATCGGGACGTCGGTACCGGGGTTGGCGCCCCTGGCGAGGGTGAAGCGGACGGCGTCGGAGCCGTACGTGTCCATCCAGTCCAGCGGGTCCACGACGTTGCCGAAGGACTTCGACATCTTCTTGCCGCGCTCGTCGCGGACCAGGCCGGTGAGCGCGATCGTCTTGAACGGGACCTCGCCGTCCATGACGTACAGGCCGAACATCATCATCCGGGCGACCCAGAAGAAGATGATGTCGTGGCCGGTGAGCAGGACGTCGGTCGGATAGAACTTCTTGAGGTCCGGCGTCTGTTCGGGCCAGCCGAGCGTGGAGAACGGCCACAGGCCGGAGGAGAACCAGGTGTCCAGGACGTCCGTGTCCTGGGTCCAGCCCTCACCGCTCGGCGGCTGCTCGTCGGGACCGACGCAGACGACCTCGCCCTCGGGGCCGTACCAGACGGGGATGCGGTGACCCCACCAGAGCTGGCGCGAGATGCACCAGTCGCGGAGGTTGTCGACCCAGTCGAAGTACCGCTGCTCCATCTCCTTGGGGTGGATCGCGACCCGGCCGTCACGCACCGCGTCACCGGCGGCGGCGGCGAGGGTCTCGACCTTGACCCACCACTGGAGGGAGAGCCGGGGCTCGACCGTCGTGCGGCACCGGGAGCAGTGGCCGACGGAGTGGACGTACGGGCGCTTCTCGGCGACGATCCGGCCCTGCGAGCGCAGCGCGCCGACGATCGTGGCGCGGGCCTCGAAACGGTCGAGTCCCTCGAAGGGGCCGGGGACGGTGATGACACCCCGCTCGTCCATGACGGTCATCGACTCCAGGCCGTGGCGCCGGCCGATCGCGAAGTCGTTCGGGTCGTGGGCCGGGGTCACCTTGACGGCGCCGGTACCGAACTCGGGGTCGACGTGGTGGTCGGCGACGACCGGGATCGTGCGGTCGGTGAGCGGCAGCTTGATCCGCCTGCCGACGAGGTGGGCGTACCGCTCGTCGTCGGGGTGGACCGCGACGGCGGTGTCACCGAGCATCGTCTCGGCGCGGGTGGTGGCGACGACCAGGGTCTCGTCGCCCTCGCCGTACCGGATGGAGACCAGTTCGCCGTCGTCGTCCTGGTAGTCGACCTCGATGTCGGAGATGGCCGTCAGACAGCGCGGGCACCAGTTGATGATGCGCTCGGCGCGGTAGATCAGCTCGTCGTCGTACATCTTCTTGAAGACGGTCTGGACGGCGGCGGAGAGCCCCTCGTCCATGGTGAAGCGCTCACGGGACCAGTCGACGCCGTCACCGAGGCGACGCATCTGCCCGAGGATCTTGCCGCCGTACTCCTCCTTCCACTGCCAGACGCGCTCGACGAACTCCTCGCGCCCCAGGTCGTGTCGGGACCTGCCCTCCTCGCCGAGCTGCTGCTCGACCTTGTTCTGGGTGGCGATCCCGGCGTGGTCCATGCCGGGCAGCCACAGTGCCTCGTAGCCCTGCATCCGCTTGCGGCGGGTGAGGGCGTCCATCAGCGTGTGCTGGAAGGCGTGTCCCAGGTGGAGCGAACCGGTGACGTTCGGCGGGGGGATGACGATCGTGTACGGAGGCTTCTCGCTCTCCGGGTCGGCCGTGAAGTAACCGCGCTCCACCCAGCGCTCGTACAGCTTCCCCTCTACCTCGGCCGGCGCGTACTGGGTCGGCAGTTCGGGGGTGCTGGCTGGCTGCTGCGAAGGGTTCTCGGTCACGCGCCACAGTTTAGGCCCGTCACAGTCGTGCACTGAAACCGGTTTGTTCAGTAACGGTGTGCTGCCCGACACCCCATGTCAGGGCCGCTTCCGTCAGGATGTTCGCAACGCACAAGCATTATGGAGGGGACAGCCCAATGAGCTACAACCAGCCGGGCCCGTACGGCAGCCAGCCGCCGCAGGGCCAGCCCGGTCCGTACGGCCAGCAGCCGGGCCCGTACGGCGGCCAGCCGCCGCAGGGTCCGCCGCAGGGCCAGCCCGGGTACGGCTACCCGCAGCAGGCCCCTCAGGGCGTCCCGCCGCAGCAGCCCCCTCAGCAGCCGGGCTACGGCTACCCGCAGGGGCAGCAGCCGGGCCCCTACGGCCAGCAGCCGCCCACGCCTCCGTACGGCGGCCAGCAGCCCTACGCCGGGCAGCCCCCGGCCGCGCCGAAGAAGAAGACGGGCCTGATCATCGGCGCGGCCGTGGTCGCGCTGGCGGTCGTCGCGGGCGGGGTGTACTTCCTCACCTCGGGTGGCAGCAGCAACAGCGACGTGGCCGACTCCACCAAGGGCTACAAGCTGACGCCGGCCGCCTCGGTGGACGACTACAAGAAGGACCCGTCCACTTCGGCACCTTCGGGTCCGATGACCGGCAAGGAGAAGACCGACGCCGAGGCCGCCGGGATCAAGAACCCGTCGGAGGCGGGCGCTCAGTACGTGAGCGGTGACATGGCGACGAACCCGCTCACCACGAAGATGCTCATCCTCGTCGGCGCCTGGGGCGAGATCGACGACCCTGCCTCGACCATCGACGGCTTCTTCAAGAACGCCGAGCAGAAGGCGATGAAGGACGAGGACTCGAAGGGCTCGCTGGTCGGCAGCCCCAAGAACGTCACCCCGTCCGGCTTCGAAGGCGCCCTGATGAAGTGCCAGAACATGAAGATCATCAACGAGGACGCCGACGGTACGGCGGCGAAGGGCCCCAAGGAAATGATCATGCCGGTCTGCGTCTGGGCCGACTACAGCACGGTCGGTGCCGTGATCGGCTTCGACATCGGTGGCGCCATGACGAACAAGCCCATGTCCCAGGACGAGACGGCGGCCCTCGCCGCCAAGCTCTACAACACCTCGCGCACCAAGATCTGATCAGCCGCGCCGCACAGGCGAAGGGGCGCCCGGCCACCGGCCGGGCGCCCCTTCGGCGTACGTGTCGTCGTCGCCGCCGCTACGCGGACTTCTCGTGGCGGCCGCCGTCGTCGTTCTTGCCGATCGTGCGCGGCTCGCGCGGGACCAGTGTCGGGTTGACGTGGTTGCGGACGACGTCCGGGGTGATGACCACGCGGGCCACGTCCTTGCGGGACGGGACCTCGTACATCACGGACTGGAGGACTTCCTCCATGATGGCGCGCAGACCGCGCGCGCCCGTCTGGCGCAGGATCGCCTGGTCGGCGATGGCCTCCAGGGCCTCGCGCTCGAAGTCCAGCTCCACACCGTCGAGTTCGAACAGCCGTTGGTACTGCTTCACCAGGGCGTTACGCGGCTCGACGAGGATCTGGAGCAGTGCCTCGCGGTCCAGGTTGTGGACCGAGGTCAGCACGGGGAGGCGGCCGATGAACTCGGGGATCATCCCGAACTTCACCAGGTCCTCCGGCATGACCTCCTGGAACTGGTCGCTCGCCTGGATCTCCAGCTTCGAACGGATCGTCGCGCCGAAGCCGATGCCCTTGGCCCCGGCCCGCGACTCGATGATCTTCTCCAGACCGGAGAAGGCTCCGCCCACGATGAACAGCACGTTCGTCGTGTCGATCTGGATGAACTCCTGGTGCGGGTGCTTCCGGCCGCCCTGCGGCGGTACGGAGGCGGTGGTGCCCTCCAGGATCTTCAGCAGGGCCTGCTGGACGCCCTCGCCGGAGACATCGCGGGTGATCGACGGGTTCTCGCTCTTGCGGGCGACCTTGTCGATCTCGTCGATGTAGATGATCCCGGTCTCGGCCTTCTTGACGTCGTAGTCCGCGGCCTGGATCAGCTTCAGCAGGATGTTCTCGACGTCCTCGCCGACATAGCCGGCCTCCGTCAGCGCCGTCGCGTCGGCGATGGCGAACGGGACGTTGAGCATGCGGGCCAGCGTCTGCGCGAGGAGCGTCTTGCCGGAGCCCGTGGGGCCCAGCAGCAGGATGTTGGACTTGGCGAGCTCGATCGCGTCGTCACGATTCGCGCCGCCGCCGTTCTCCCCGGCCTGGACCCGCTTGTAGTGGTTGTACACCGCGACCGAGAGGGCCTTCTTCGCGGGCTCCTGCCCGACGACGTACCCCCCGAGGAACTCGTAGATCTCGCGCGGCTTGGGGAGCTCCTCCCACCGGACCTCGGAGGTCTCCGCGAGCTCCTCCTCGATGATCTCGTTGCAGAGATCGATGCACTCGTCGCAGATGTACACACCGGGTCCCGCGATGAGCTTCTTCACCTGCTTCTGGCTCTTTCCGCAGAACGAGCACTTGAGCAGGTCGCCGCCATCACCGATGCGTGCCACGAGGTGCTTCCCCTTCGCCTGGGAGCAGCCTGGTTCAGCGGCTCCTGGTGCCTCTATCCGACGGTACCTTGCCTGGCCCCCCGTTCGGGCCCCCCTTGGCACGGTTCACACGGCCGGGGCCGGGTGACCCTGCCGTACCAAGGGGTAAAGGCCGACGTCAGGCGGCCGCTCCGGCCGCGCTCTTACGCGTCGCGACGATCTGGTCGACCAGACCGTAGGCGAGGGCGTCGTCGGCGGTCAGGATCTTGTCGCGCTCGATGTCGTCGCGGATCTTCTCGATCGGCGTGGTGGAGTGCTTGGCCAGCAGCTCCTCCAGCTGGGCCCGCATCCGCAGGATCTCGTTGGCCGCGATCTCCAGGTCGGAGAGCTGCTCACGGCCGGTCTGCGAGGACGGCTGGTGGATCAGGACGCGGGCGTTCGGCAGCGCCAGACGCTTGCCCGGCGTGCCCGCGGCGAGCAGCACGGCCGCGGCGGAGGCCGCCTGGCCCATGCAGACCGTCTGGATGTCCGGCTTCACGAACTGCATCGTGTCGTAGATCGCCGTGAGCGCGGTGAACGAGCCGCCGGGGCTGTTGATGTAGATCGAGATGTCCCGGTCCGGGTCCATCGACTCCAGGCACAGCAGCTGCGCCATGACGTCATTGGCGGAGGCGTCGTCGATCTGCACACCGAGGAAGATCACGCGCTCCTCGAAGAGCTTCGCGTACGGGTCGTACTCGCGCACGCCCTGCGAGGTGCGCTCCACGAAGCGCGGGACGATGTAGCGGTTGTCCACCTGCGGGCCGGTGTAGAGGCCGTTTGCGGACGCGCCGGGGAAGTTGTTCATGTGGGTGTTCACCATCCTGGTGGCGTTCTGTGGCTGGGTGTCTCGGCGTACGAGAGAAAGCGGTGCGGTGCGGCGCGATCCGGTGCTGACCGGGTCAGGCGCCGGTGCCGCCGCCGCCCGGAACGCCCGATGCGACCGTGATGATCTCGTCGATGAGGCCGTAGTCCTTGGCCTCCTCCGCGGTGTACCAGCGGTCGCGGTCGCCGTCGCGGATGATCGTCTCCACCGTCTGGCCGGAGTGGCGGGCGGTGATCTCCGCCATCCGCTGCTTGGTGCGCAGCAGGTACTGGGCCTGGATCTTGATGTCCGAGGCCGTACCGCCGATACCGGCAGAACCCTGGTGCATGAGGATGTCGGTGTTCGGGAGCGCGAAGCGCTTGCCGGCGGCGCCGCCGGTGAGCAGGAACTGGCCCATCGAGGCCGCCATGCCCATGCCGATGGTGACCACGTCGTTCGGGATGTACTGCATGGTGTCGTAGACCGCCATGCCTGCCGTCACCGAGCCGCCGGGGCTGTTGATGTAGAGGTAGATGTCCTTGTCCGGGTCGGCGGCAAGGAGCAGAAGCTGTGCGGTGATCTTGTTGGCGATGTCATCGTCGACCTGCTGACCGAGGAAGATGATGCGCTCGCCGAGCAGTCGGCTGTAGACCTGGTCACCGAGGCCTCCACCGAGGGACGGCTCTCCGGCGGCGTAGGGCATCAGATTCGTCACGTATCCACCTGCTCGTCTCTGACGGCTCCGGCCGTCTCAGCGTCTTCGTACCGGGTGGGCCGGGACTCCCCGACCCTTCCTCTTCATGGACCCTAACGCGCAGGTGGGACAACGCCATCCCGCTTCCCCAACTGTTCGCTGGGAGCGCAAGGTCAGCAGTCCGCACAAGGGGTTCCGGGGCGTTTGCCGATACGACGACGGGCTCCGGACGCGATACGTCCGGAGCCCGTCGTGCGAATCGGATCAGCCGATCGGAACGAGGCTCAGGCCTCGGTCTTCTCGTCGGCCTTCTTCTCGTCGGTGGCGGCCTCGGCGGCGGCCTCCGTGGTGCCCTCGGCGGCCTCGGCGGCCTCGTCCTCGTCGTCCTCGAGCTCGACGACCTCACCGTTGGTGTCGACGACCTTGGCGGCCTCGACGACCACGGCGAGCGCCTTGCCGCGGGCGACCTCGCCGACGAGCATCGGCACCTGGCCGCCTTCGACGACGGCCTGGGCGAACTGGTCGGGGCTCATGCCGGAGGAGGCGGCGCGCCGCATGAGGTGCTCGGTGAGCTCCTCCTGGTTGACGTTGAGCTTCTCCTTGTTGACGAGCTCGTCAAGGATGAACTGGGTCTTGATGCCCTTGACGGCCTGCTCGGAGGTCTCGGCCTCGAACTCCTCGAGCGTCTTGCCCTGGATCTCCAGGTACTTCTCGAGGTCGAGACCCATCTGGCCGAGCTGGTGGTGCTCGAGGTTGTGCTTGCGGGTCTGGACCTCGTCCGCGAGGAGCTTCTCGGGGATCGGGACCTCGGCCAGCTTCAGGAGCTCGTCCAGGACGCGCTCCTGGGCCTGCGTGGCCTGGTCGTACTGCTTGGTGTTCTCGAGGCGCTTGCGGCTGTCCTCGCGGAGCTCGGCGAGCGTGTCGAACTCGCTCGCCATCTGCGCGAAGTCGTCGTCCAGCTCGGGCAGTTCGCGGGAGGCGACGGCGGTGACCTTGACGGTGACCTCCGCTGCCTTGCCCTCGGCGGAGCCGCCCTTCAGCTCGGAGGTGAAGGTGGCCTCGCCACCGGCCTCCAGGCCGGTCACGGCCTCGTCGATGCCCTCGAGGAGCTCGCCGGAACCGATGGTGTACGAGACACCCGCGGCCACGCCGTCCTCCAGGACCTCTCCGTCGACCTTGGCCTCCAGGTCGATCGTCACGACGTCGCCGTCGGCGGCGGCGCGCTCGACCGGGTTGGTGGAGGCGAAGCGCTCGCGCAGCTGCTCCACGGCCTTGTCGACGTCCTCTTCGGTGACCTCGAGTGCGTCCACGGTGACCTCGATGCCGGAGTAGTCCGGGATCTCGATCTCGGGACGGACGTCCACCTCGGCGGTGAAGGCCAGCAGCTCGCCGTCCTTGAGTTCGGTGATGTCAACCTCGGGCTGGCCCAGAACGTTGAGCTCACCCTCGTTGACAGCCTCGGTGTAGAACTTCGGAAGGGCGTCGTTGACGGCCTCCTCCAGCACAGCACCACGGCCGAACCGCTGGTCGATGACGCGGTTGGGGATCTTGCCCTTACGGAAGCCCTTCACCGTGACCTGCTGGTTGATCTTCTTGTACGCCGCGTCGAGGCTGTCCTTGAGCTCCTCGAAGGGCACCTCGATGCTGAGCCGAACCCGGGTCGGGTTCAGGGTCTCCACGGCGCTCTTCACGGTTCGGTCTCCTTGGTGGCTGACTTCTTGGGGTTCTGCTGGGCCGCCGAGAGGCGGCTTCGCGGATCGAGCCCGGTACATCAGACACACGGGCACGCAATTTGCATAGTAACGGCAAGCGGGATGACTCCCACAACGCGATCTTGCCTGAGGATCCTGCTGGTGGTCGGGGTGGCCGGATTCGAACCGACGACCTTCCGCTCCCAAAGCGGACGCGCTACCAAGCTGCGCCACACCCCGTCGGTGCGACACGTAGGGTACATGCCGGCAAGCGGTGCGTCGGACGCTTTTCGGGACGGGCCTCGAAGGCGGTCACCCGGGCGCACGCCGATACGGGTGTGCGCGCAGCGTCCATGACCCGCTACGATGCTGTTCGTGCCGCGGTCCACCGGACCTGTGGCGCGTCGCTTGCGGGCGTAGCTCAATGGTAGAGCCCTAGTCTTCCAAACTAGCTACGCGGGTTCGATTCCCGTCGCCCGCTCCATACGGAAGCCCGGTTCGACAGTCACTCGTCGGACCGGGCTCTTCGCGTTCACCGGCCGCCTCGCACGCGGGCCGCCGGACCCCCGGGCCTGACGGGACTCCCTGGGCCTGACGGGCGGGCACCGACGCGCGCCGGGCGGACCGGGCGCCGCCCCCGCGGTCAGAAGCTGATCTGGTTGATCGTCTCGGCTATCGAGTTCATGAACCTGTTGATCGACGGCGCCATGCCCGTCGACGCCAGGAAGAAGCCGAAGAGCACGGCGACGACCGCCGGCCCGCCCTTGAGGGACCCGCCGCGGATGAGCACCACCAGGATGATCCCCAGCATCAGCACCACAGACAGTGAAATGGCCACACTGATCACACCCTTGGTCGGTCCGCCTTGCCGGCCCGGCGGCGTGCGGCCGAGCACACCCCCGTTGCGACCATCGTGCCACCAACTCCCCCGTGGGTGCTGCCGGGTGACGAACCGGACTGACCGGATCGCGCCATACTCGCGCCCGCGCGCGCCGGGGCGCCCCGGGGTGCGAGGGGCGCCCCGCCCGGCCGCCACGCCCTCTCCCGTAATTCTGTGAACCTGCTGTGCGCGAAGCAGTTCGAATATCGGCCACCGTGATCGTTTCCATATCCCCACACTTCATTCACAGCGCTTTGCCAGGAGTTCGTGCGACGTAATTCACTCTCGCCAACCAGGTGCCGATATGCCCTGTTCAAGGTGGATGAATCACCATGAAACAGTCATTTGTCGACGGTTTCATTTCCGAGTCAGCGGGAACACGCGATATCTCCTGAGAGTTTTACGCTTGCTGATCGACGGGTCTAAGGTGCCGTAGATGTTCAGAGCTCCGAGCGCAATTCAGAGGGCCTCGATCCCCACGGAGACCCGGGAGTCGGGGCCCGGACACGAGGAGGCCCGGACGGCGGCCGGGACCTCCTCCCTCGCCGTCTCCACCCGCTCCGCGGCTCCCGGCCGCCTCGACGCCCCCACCCGCTCCGCCTCCCCCGGCGGATCGGGGGCAGCCGCTCCCCGAAAGCCGCGTGACGCCTACTTCGACAATGTGAAGTACCTCGCGATCGTGCTGGTAGCGGTGGCGCACGCCTGGGAACCGGTGATGGACGGCAGCCGCACCACGCGGGCGCTGTACATGGTCGTGTACACGTTCCACATGCCGGCGTTCATCCTCATCTCCGGCTACTTCTCACGGTCGTTCGACATGAGCCGGGCCAAGGTGAAGCGCCTGGTGACCGGGGTCGCCGTGCCCTACGTGCTGTTCGAGACCGCGTATTCGCTGTTCAAGCGGTACGCCGGCGGCGCGGACGACACACCGGTCACCCTGCTCGACCCGTTGTTCCTCACCTGGTTCCTGATCGCCCTGTTCATCTGGCGGGTCACCACACCGCTGTGGCGGTCGCTGCGCCATCCGCTGGCGGTCGCGCTGGGCATCTCGGTGCTCGCCTCGGTGACTCCGGGCATCGGCGACGACCTGGACCTGCAACGCGTCCTGCAGTTCCTGCCGTTCTTCGTGCTCGGCCTCCTGCTGAAGCCCGAGCACTTCCATGCGGTGCGGCGGCGCGAGGTGCGCGTGCTGTCCCTGCCGCTGCTCGCGGGAGCCCTGCTGTTCGCCTACTGGGCCGCCCCGCGCATGCAGTTGGGCTGGCTCTACCGCAGCAGCAGCGCTCAGGAGCTGAACGCCCCGTGGTGGTCCGGCGCCGTGATGTCCCTGGCGATGTTCGGGTGCGCGCTGGCGCTCACCATCGCCTTCCTGGCCTGGGTGCCGCGCCGCCGCATGTGGTTCACCGTGCTGGGCGCGGGGACCATCTGCGGCTATCTGCTGCACGGCTTCCTGATCAAGGGGGCCGGGTACTTCGGTCTGTTCGACCACTACGAGTGGCTCTCGGGACCCGCCGGACTCGTGGTCGTCTCCCTCGTCGCGGCCGCCGCGGTGACCGCGCTCTGCACCCCGCCGGTCCGGCGTGCGCTGCGCTTCGCCACCGAGCCGGACATGAACTGGGCGTTCCGCCGGGACGCCACCGGACGCTGACCCTGTCCGGATCGTTACGGTGCCGCCCGGCTCGCGGGCGGCACCGGATCAGCCCGACCCGGGGTTGGCTTGATCCCGCCGCTCGGAGGCCGCTTTGCCGCCGGGGAGCCCCAACAACCCACGTACCTGCGCATATTTCTCGGTCAGTCGGGTACGGGTGGCCGGTTCCAGGACCGCGAGACGGTCCGGGTCGGCGTTGTGGGCAAGGTCCGACTCCTTGATCAGCAGCGCGCCGGGCGTGGCGAGAATCCGCCCGGTGTACGCGACCAGGTCCTCGCCGTCCCGCTTGGTGACGGCCAGGACCATTTCTTTCACCTCCCACGGCAGCGGGGCCTCGTCCAGCCACTGCCGGGAGAGCGCGTCGTCCTCGACCGCGTCATGGAGCCACGCGGCGGCGATCTGGGCCTCGCTGCCGCCACGGTCGCGCACGCCCCCGGCGACCGCGGCCAGGTGCTCGGCGTACGGGCGACCCGCCTTGTCCGTCTGGGTTCGATGGGCCTCGCGGGCGATCGTCTCGACCTGGGCCAGGGTCAGATACGGGGTCGGCATGGGCCGACTGTACGCCGCGAAGAGCGGTTCTCCGAGGGTCCATAGTTGCAGTGTCAATCATTCGGTAAACTAATTACTGACGAATCCTTGACGCGCTCTTGACCAAACGAAGGATCAGGCTCATCGGACACGCAGACACGCTCATCGCCATGGGGGGCGCCTTCCTGGCGGCCGCCGTCCTCGCCCGCGCCGGTGGCCGCATCGGGCTGCCGACCATCCCCCTCTTCATCCTGGCCGGGATCCTGCTCGGCCCGCACACCCCCGGGGTCGTCCTCGTCGAGGACCCCCACGAGCTGGAGATGCTCTCCGCGCTCGGCCTGGTGCTGCTGCTCTTCTACCTGGGGCTGGAGTTCAGCCTCGACGACCTCAAGGCCGGCGGCCGGAAGATGGCGCTCGCGGGCACCGTCTACCTGATCCTCAATGTCGGTGCCGGTCTGGGCTTCGGCCTCGTGCTGGGCTGGGGCCTCGCCGAAGCACTGGTGCTGGCCGGTGTGCTCGGCATCTCGTCCTCCGCGATCGTCACCAAGATCCTGGTCGACCTGAAGCGCCTCGAAAGTCCCGAGACCAAGACGATTCTCGGCATCATCGTCGTGGACGACGTCTTCCTGGCCCTCTACCTGGCCGCCCTGCAGCCGATCCTGTCCAAGTCGGACGGTCTGGGCGCGGCCCTGATGGACGGCGCCAAAGCGTTCGGCTTCCTGCTGCTGCTCGCCCTCGTCGCCCGCTTCGGCACCAAGGTCATCAGCCGGCTGATCAACACCCGGGACGACGAGCTCCTCGTCATCTCCTTCCTCGGCACCGCGGTCTTCGTCGCCGGCGTCTCCGACCTGTTCGGCGTCGCGGACGCGATCGGCGCCTTCATGGTCGGCCTGATGCTCGGCAGCACGACCTCGGGGGATCGCATCCGCTCGCTGGTCCACCCACTCCGGGACGCCTTCGGCGCGATCTTCTTCTTCGCGTTCGGACTGTCCATCAACCCCGGGGACCTGCCGAGCGTGATGTGGCCGGTGCTGGCCGCCGTGGTGCTCACCATCGCGATGAACATGCTCTCCGGCATCTTCTCCGCACGGGTGTACGGCTTCGGCTCCTTGTACGCGGCGAACATCTCCACGACCCTGACGGCCCGGGGCGAGTTCGCGCTGATCCTCGCCACCATGGCTGCGGGCGCCGGGCTGGACGAACGCCTCTCCCCGTTCATCGCCGGATACGTGCTCGTCCTCGCGGTCCTCGCACCACTGGCCGCCGGACGGTCGCACTGGCTCGCCCGGATCCTGCCCGGAGGGCGGGCGGAGGCCGAGGAGCGGGAGAAGGTGTCGGTCCCGGCGTGACGACTTCCGGCTCGGGTACGGGGCGGACGTCCCGTGCCCTCCACCGGGGATCTTCACGTTCGAGTGACGCGGGGGCCGCAGTTTGACGTGTGTACCGTTTGGGATGCTTCCGTACGGTTCAGGCGCGACGGGACAGCAGCAGCAGCGCGCGGTCGTCGTTGACGTCCTTCGCGCAGGCCTCGATGAGGTGCCAGGCCGCGCCCTCGAACCCCGTGGCGACATAGCGGTCGGCCTCGCCGGTGAGCCGGTCGATGCCTTCGGCCATGTCCCGGTCGGACGCCTCCACCAGACCGTCCGTGAACAGCATCAGCACGTCGCCGGGCGCCAACGAGCCCTTCACCGCGTCGAACTGGGCCCCGTCGTACACACCGAGCAGCGGCCCCTCGGCGGCCTTCTCCTCCCACTGGCCGCTCCCTGCGTGGAGTTGCAGGGCGGGCGGGTGTCCGGCCGAGAGGAGCTCGTAGTCGCCCGACTCCAGGTCCAGGACCAGGTGGATGGAGGTGGCGAAACCCTCGTCCCAGTCCTGGCGGAGCAGGTAACCGTTGGCCGCGGGGAGGAAGCCGTGCGGCGGCAGCGAGCCCAGGAGGCCGCCGAAGGCGCCGGAGAGGAGCAGGGCGCGTGAGCCCGCGTCCATGCCCTTGCCGGAGACGTCGGTGAGTACGGCTTCCAGGGTGCGGCCTCCGTTGGTGCGGGCCGCGACGACGAAGTCGCCGGAGAAGGACTGGCCGCCCGCCGGCCGGAGCGCCATCTCGCGGTGCCAGCCCTGGGGCAGGAGGGGCAGGGCGCTCTGGACGCGGATCCGCTCGCGCAGGTCGAAGAGCATCGTGCCGCCGCGGCGCCACGGCACCCCGACCCGCGCGCGGAACTGGGCGAGGACCAGCCCGAAGAAGCCGCAGGCGGCGACGACCAGGACGGTGCCCGGGGTGACCCGGGCGGGCCCGTCCGCGTAGGGGCCGAGCGCGATGGACTCCACGATCAGGGCCGCGGCCGCGGTCGCGTAGAGACTGAGCAGGCTGGCCGGCCTCAGCAGCAGGCCGCCCGCGACGATCGGCAGGGCCAGGGCCGTGGGTGAGCACCAGACCGGGTTGATCAGGGTGGTGCAGGTGATCGCCGGAATGATGAGCAGCAGTCCGGCGAAGGCTATCCAGTCGGACCCGTCACCACGGAAGTAGTCGACCCCGGACCTGCGCAGCGCGATGCGCGCCCGGTGCACCGATCTTCGCCACCGGGCCGGGTACGCGTCTACTCCTGTGCGACGAGCCATTGTCGGGACCCTATCCACCCGGAGGGCTCTGGTGCAGGGGGACCCCTGTGACAATGTGTTCGAAATTGGGTCGCCCTTATGACTTACCCCGGGTAGCCATGGCATATGACGACGGAACAGCTCGCGTACCGGGTCGCCGGACGGGCTGCTTCAGGACAGGTTCGGTCAGGCTCGCTGGCAGGCGGGGCACCAGAAGAGGTTGCGGGCCGCGAGGTCCGCCGTGCGGATCGCGGTGCCGCAGATGTGGCAGGCCTGACGGGCCCGGCGGTAGACGTAGACCTCACCCCCGTGGTCGTCGACGCGTGGGGGCCGGCCCATCGCCTCGGGCAGGTGCGCGGGGCGGACCGTGTCGATCCGGTTGTTCCGTACGCCCTCGCGCATCAGCGCGCGGAGGTCGGCCCAGACCGCGTCCCACTCCCTCCGCGTCAGGTCCCTGCCGAGGCGGTACGGGTCGATGCCGTGCCGGAAGAGGACCTCCGCGCGGTAGACGTTGCCGACGCCCGAGACGACCTTCTGGTCCATCAGCAGGGCGGCCACCGTGACGCGGCTGCGGGAGATCCGCTGCCAGGACCGCTCGCCGTCCGCGTCGGCGCGCAGCGGATCCGGGCCGAGCCGGTCGTGTATCGCGCGCTTCTCCGGGCCGGTGATCAGCGCGCAGGTGGTGGGCCCGCGCAGATCGGCGTGGTGGGCGTCGTTGACCAGGCGGAGCCGGACCGTGTCGGTGGGCGGCGGTGCCGGCGCCGTACCGAAGCCGAGCTTGCCGAACAGGCCCAGGTGGATGTGGACCCAGGCCGATCCCTCGAAGCCCAGGAAGAGGTGCTTGCCGTGGGCGTCCACGCCGGTGAGGGTGCGGCCGTCCAGCAGTGCCGCACTGTCGGAGAACTTCCCCTGCGGGCTGCTCACCCGCACCGGGCCGCCCGCGAACCGCTCGCGGTGGTCCGCGGCGAGACGGTGGATCGTATGCCCCTCGGGCACGGCGGAACTCCTCGGTGAACCGACCGTGCCGCCGGGCGGGACCCGGCGGCACGGGAAAGCGGGTGGTGCGGGCTTTTCAGCCCCGCTGCGGGTGGTGGGCCGGGATCGGAGGGAGTTCGCCGGTGCTCTCGTACGCCGACAGCATCTCGATGCGGCGGGTGTGCCGCTCCTCGCCCGAGTACGGGGTGGCCAGGAAGATCTCGACGAACCTGGTGCACTCCTCCAGCGTGTGCATCCGGCCGCCGACGGCGACCACGTTGGCGTCGTTGTGCTCGCGGCCGAGCGCGGCCGTCTGCTCGCTCCAGGCGAGTGCGGCGCGGACGCCCTTGACCTTGTTCGCGGCGATCTGCTCGCCGTTCCCTGAACCGCCGATGACGATGCCGAGGCTGTCCTTGTCCGCGGCCGTCCGCTCGGCGGCACGGAGGCAGAACGGCGGGTAGTCGTCCTGGGCGTCATAGATGTGGGGACCACAGTCGACTGCCTCGTGGCCGTGGGCCGTGAGCCATGTGACGAGGTGGTTCTTCAGTTCGAAGCCAGCATGATCGGAGCCGAGGTACACGCGCATGGTGCGAAGTGTGGCATGAACGGACCGGGGTAACCGTCAGCGGGGTCGGGGCCCACCGGGCGGTCCGGCGGCTCAGGTCCGGGTGCCTGTGTGCAACGCCACGTGGGCAACGATCGGGTCAAAGAAACGGAACAAGGGGTTCCGTTCTTGCCTTCGGCCGGGCTTGAATGCGTGGCCTTGCCTCCGCACCACCCCCGCGGAAGCAGGACCGGCACACATGATCAGAAAACGTAAGGATTCGATCCATGACGTCGCAGCCGACGCTGGCCGACCCGGGCCGACAGCCCGGTGAGCCGGACAAGCCGCACTCCCCGGACGGGCTACAGGCCGGTCTGAAGAACCGCCATCTCTCGATGATCGCCATCGGCGGGGTGATCGGCGCGGGCCTCTTCGTCGGCTCCGGCGCCGGTATCGCCGCCGCGGGTCCGGCCATTCTCCTGTCGTACGCGCTGGTCGGCCTCATGGTCGTCTTCGTCATGCGGATGCTCGGCGAGATGGCCGTCGCCCGGCCGAGCTCCGGCTCCTTCTCCGCCTACGCGGACCAGGCCCTGGGCCGCTGGGCGGGCTTCTCCATCGGCTGGCTGTACTGGTTCTTCTGGGTCGTGGTGCTCGCCGTCGAGGCCACGGCGGGTGCCAAGATCCTGGAGGGCTGGATCCCGGGCGTGCCGCAGTGGGCCTGGGCGCTGATCGTCATGGTGGTGCTGACGGCGACCAACCTGGTCTCGGTCGGCTCGTACGGTGAGTTCGAGTTCTGGTTCGCCGGGATCAAGGTCGTGGCCATCGGCGCCTTCGTCGTCGTGGGTCTGCTCGCCGTCTTCGGCCTGCTGCCGGGCTCGGACAACCCGGGATCGGGCCTCGCCCACCTCACGGACACCGGAGGATTCTTCCCCGAAGGGCCGGGCGCCGTCCTCACCGGTGTGCTGATGGTCGTCTTCTCCTTCATGGGCAGCGAGATCGTGACCCTGGCTGCCGGTGAGTCGGAGGACCCGCAGCGCGCCGTGTCCAAGGCGACCAACAGCGTGATCTGGCGTATCGCCATCTTCTACCTGGGATCGATCTTCGTCGTCCTGACGCTGCTGCCGTGGAACGACCCGTCGATCGTCAAGGACGGCTCGTACGTGGCCGCGCTGAACGCCATCGGCATCCCGCACGCCGGCCAGGTCATGGACGTCATCGTCCTGACGGCCGTGCTGTCCTGCCTCAACTCCGGCCTCTACACGGCCTCCCGCATGGCCTTCTCGCTCGGCCGGCGCGGCGACGCACCGAAGGCCTTCGCCCGGGTGAACAAGCGGGGCGTGCCGCAGGCGGCGATCCTCTCGTCCGTCGTGTTCGGTTTCGTGGCGGTCTTCTTCAACTACCGGTGGCCGGACACGGTGTTCCAGTTCCTGCTGAACTCCTCCGGTGCGGTGGCCCTGTTCGTGTGGCTGGTCATCTGCTTCACCCAGCTGCGGATGCGCGGCATCATCCTGCGTGAGTCGCCCGAGAAGCTGGTCGTACGGATGTGGCTCTTCCCGTACCTGACCTGGGCGACGATCGCGATGATCTCGTTCGTGCTGGTCTACATGCTGACCGACGACACCGGACGCGAGCAGGTGCTGCTCTCGCTGCTGGTCGCGGTGCTGGTGGTGGCCGTCTCGCTGGTGCGCGAGTCGCGCGGCCGGAAGGCGTCGGCGCCGGTCGAGTGACGGGTGCGCATACCTGACGGCAGGTGTCAGGTATACCCGGGAGGCTCTCCCTCGCCACGCGGTCCAGCGAGCGAACGGAGAGCCTTCCCATGTCGGACGCCGAACCCGATGCCCTGCCCGATCCCGAACCCGATGCCCTGCCCGGCGCCCCCGCGTCCGGCGCCCCCAGCGGATTCCAGACCGGCTTCACCCTCGACCCGGCCGTCCAGGTGGACGCCGCCGGGGCCGCGGACGTGCGGGCCGCCGTGCGGGACGCGGCCGCGGACGGCCTGTCCGTCACCGTCCACGCCACCGGGCACGGGCTGGCCGGCGCGGTCGAGGGCGGGATGCTGATCCGTACCCGGCTGATGGACTCCGTGGAGATCGACCCCGGGCGGCGCACGGCCCGTATCGCGGCGGGTGTCACCTGGGGCCGGGTGATCGAGGCGGCGGCCCCCTACGGACTCGCCCCGCTCAACGGTTCGTCCCCGGGCGTCGGTGCCGTCTCCTACACGCTCGGCGGCGGACTGGGCATCCTGGCCCGGGAGTTCGGCTACGCGGCCGACCACGTCCGCTCCCTCGACGTGGTGACCGCCGACGGCGTCCTGCGCCATGTCACCCCGGCCACCGAGCCCGGTCTCTTCTGGGGGCTGCGCGGCGGCGGGCACCGGCTGGGTGTGGTGACGGAGCTGGAGATCGGCCTGGTGGCCGTGGAGCGGCTGTACGGCGGCTCGCTCGCCTTCGACGGGGACGCGGCCCCGGAGGTGCTGCGCCGCTATCTGGAGTGGACGCGTAGAGTGCCGGACGCCTGCACGTCCTCGGTGTCCGCCCTGCGGTTCCCCGCCCTGCCCCAGGTGCCCGAGCCGTTCAGGGGCAGGTACGTGGTCTCCGTGCGGGTCGCGTACACGGGCGGCGCGGCGGAAGGCGAGGCCCTGGTGGCGCCGCTGCGGGCGATCGGGCCGGCGCTCGCAGACTCGCTGCGGGAGATGCCGTACGCCGAGAGCCACACCATCCACAGCGACCCGCCGTTCCCGCACGCCTACTACGGCGACGGCCTGATGCTCCGCGAGCTGGACGCCCGGTCCGCCGCGCGGGTGCTGGAGCTGACCGGGCCGAAGGCGCCGATGATGACGGTGGTCCAGCTCAACCACCTGGGCGGGGCGCCGGCCGTGCCGCCCGCCAAGGACAGCGCGGTGCCCCACCGGGAGGCGGGCTTCCTGCTGCGGCTGCTGTCACCGCTGGACGGTACGGACGTCTCCGCGGTACGGGCGCTCTACGCGGAGGTGGCCGCGGGACCCGCGCCGTACATCCTGGGCCGTGCGCTGAACTTCTCCTTCGGCGGCGGGGACCGCACGGAGGGCTTCCACGGGCCCGGGACACGCGAGAGGCTCGCCGGTCTGGTGTCGCGTCACGACCCGGCGAGCCTCTTCGGCGGCGCGTACGGCGTCAGCCGCGGCGCCCGAGGAGCTTCCAGGAGGCGGGCAGGGCGCCCATGGCCAGCGCGGCCTTGAGCGCGTCGCCGATCAGGAACGGCACCAGGCCGGCCGCGACCGCGGCGCTCATCGACATCCCGGTGGAGAGCGCCAGGTACGGCACGCCGACCGCGTAGATGATCACGGAGCCGACGGCCATCGTCCCAGCGGTCCGCAGCACGGAGCGGTCGCCGCCGCGCCGGGCGAGGCCGCCGACGACCGTGGCGGCGAGCAGCATGCCCAGGACGTAGCCGAACGAGGCGCCGCCCGCGCCGGAGCTGCCCTCGGAGAACCACGGCATGCCGGCCATGCCGACGAGCGCGTACAGGGCCAGGGAGAGGAAGCCGCGCCGGGCGCCGAGAGCGGTGCCGATGAGCAGCGCGGCGAAGGTCTGGCCGGTGACGGGCACCGGGGAGCCGGGCACGGGCACGGCGATCTGGGCCGCGATGCCGGTGAGGACGGCGCCGCCGGCGACCAGGGCCGTGTCCACGGCGTAGCGGTGCCGGGCGGCGGGCAGCAGGTCGGCGAGGACCGCTCCGGAACGGACGGGGGCGGCAGCAGTGCTCATCGGGGACTCCGCGGGTGAGGGCAGCAGGACGGGTGGGGACGGACTGAGGGTGACGTTAGCCGACGGAATATCGCTCGATCACCATCAGCCGCCCACAAAGCGGCGGTTGAGGGGTTAGTGGGGTTCACACAAAGAGCGTCGCGCAATCACTCGTCGGCGTGATGCTTGTCACGGTGGTGAGGATGGTGGCAGCTCTGCGCGTGGTCCGGGACCGGCGGGCGTGAGACTGTAGGTTCCCCATAAATGATCCGAGAGTGACTCGCAGCTCATGCACGACGTGCCCCCCACGCACCCCGCCGTTTCCCCCGAGCCCCTGGCCCACGGCCTGAAGCAGCGGCATCTGACCATGCTCGGGCTGGGCGGGGTGATCGGTGCCGGGCTGTTCGTCGGTTCGGGTGCCGGGATCGCGGTCGCCGGACCCGCCATCGTCGTCTCGTACCTGATCGCGGGCACGCTCGCGATGCTGGTGATGCGGATGCTCGGCGAGATGTCGGCGGCGATGCCCGCGTCCGGTTCCTTCTCCGTGCACGCGGAGCGCGCCCTGGGCCGCTGGGCCGGATTCAGTGTGGGCTGGCTCTACTGGTTCCTGCTGGTGGTGGTCCTCGCCGTGGAGGCGACGGCCGCCGCGCAGATCGCCCATGCCTGGGTGCCGGCGGTGGAGCCGTGGGTCTGGGTGCTGGTGTTCATGGTGGTGTTCACGGCGGCCAACCTGACGGCGGTGCGGAACTTCGGCGAGTTCGAGTTCTGGTTCGCCGCGCTCAAGGTGACCGCGATCGTGGTCTTCCTGGTGCTGGGGGCACTGGCCGTCTTCGGCCTCCTGCCGGACACCGGCGCGGTGGGGATGACCAACCTGACCGGGTACGGCGGCTTCCTGCCGAACGGCTGGGCCGGGGTCGTGTCCGGAGTGCTCACGGTGGTGTTCGCGTTCGGCGGGCTCGAGGTCCTGACGATCGCGGCGGCGGAGACCGAGGATCCCGCGCGTGCGGTGGGGCGTGCGGTGCGCAGCGCGGTGGTGCGCATCCTCTTCTTCTACGTCGGCTCGATGCTGGTGATCGTGACCGTGCTTCCGTGGACCGCGCAGCGGGCGGGGCTCAGCCCTTACGTGAAGGTGCTGGACGCGATCGGGGTGCCGTCGGCCGGGCAGATCATGAACATCGTGGTGTTCGTGGCACTGCTCTCGGCGCTCAACGCCAACCTGTACGGGTCGTCCCGGATGATCTTCTCGCTCGCCGGGCGCGGCGAGGCACCCCGCGGGCTGCTCAGGGTCTCGGGAGGCGGTGGTGGCGGGGTGCCGTGGCGGGCGGTGCTGGCCTCGGTGGCCTTCGGCTTCGTCTCCGTGCTGCTCAATCTGAAGTGGCCCGACACGGTGTTCCTCTACCTGCTCAACTCGGTCGGCGCGGTCCTGCTGTTCGTCTGGGGCCTGATCGCCGCCTCGCAGTTGCGGCTGCGCCGCAGGCTGGAGCGCGAGGCACCGGGCGCGCTCGCCCTGCGGATGTGGTGCTTCCCCTATCTGACCTGGCTGACGCTGGCTGCGCTGCCGGCCGTCCTGCTGCTGATGCTCACCGATGACGCGGCCCGCCCCCAGGTGCTGTGGTCGGCGGGGGCCACCGGGCTGGTGCTGCTCGTCGCGGCCGTACGGGAGTGGCGCGCCCGCCGCTCCTGAGGTGCCGTACGCCGGCCGTGGCGGTACCCGGATGTGCACGACGTGTGAGTCCGGTGACCGTATAGCGGACACCCGTTCCCTGTCGGCGGCGTGCGCGCTCAGACTGTGGACCGACCTCCGTCCCGACCAGTGAACAGAGCCAGTCCATGTCCCGGACCTCCGCGCCGCCCCCCACGGACGCCGCCCCCACCGCCGACTCCGCGCTCACGCACGGCCTCAAGCAGCGCCATCTGTCGATGATCGCCCTCGGGGGTGTCATCGGGGCCGGGCTGTTCGTCGGCTCGGGCGCCGGGATCGCGGCCGCCGGGCCTTCGATCGTCCTCGCGTACGGCATCTCCGGTCTGCTGGTCATGTTCGTGATGCGGATGCTCGGCGAGATGTCGGCCGCCAACCCGGCGTCGGGTTCCTTCTCCGTGCACGCCGAGCGGGCGATCGGCCCGTGGGCGGGCTTCACCGCGGGGTGGGCGTTCTGGGTGCTGCTCTGTGTGGCCGTCGGCCTGGAGGGCATCGGGGCCGCGAAGATCGTCACGGGCTGGCTGCCCGGAACCCCGGAGTGGGCCTGGGTCGCCCTGTTCATGGTGATCTTCCTCGGCACGAATCTGGCCGCCGTGAAGAACTTCGGCGAGTTCGAGTTCTGGTTCGCCGCGCTGAAGGTCGTCGCGATCACGCTCTTCCTGGTGCTCGGCGTGCTCGCGGTCCTCGGTGTGCTGCCCGGCACGGACTCCCCCGGCGGCTCGAACCTCACCGGGGAGGGCGGCCTCCTGCCGAACGGCTCCGAGGGGTTCATCATCGGACTCCTCGCCTCCGTCTTCGCGTACGGCGGTCTGGAGACCGTCACCATCGCCGCGGCCGAGTCCGAGGACCCCGTGCGGGGCGTGGCCAAGGCGGTGCGCACGGCGATGTGGCGGATCGCGGTCTTCTACGTCGGCTCGATGGCGGTCATCGTCACCCTCGTCCCGTGGGACGACCCGGAGGTCGCCGAGGTCGGCCCGTTCTACGCGGCCCTCGACCAGCTCGGCATCGCCGGCGCCGCGGAGATCATGAACGTGGTCATCCTGGCCGCCCTGCTCTCCGCGATGAACGCCAACATCTACGGCGCCTCGCGCATGGCCTGCTCCCTCGTGGCGCGCGGCCAGGGCCCGAAGCGCATCGGCACGATCTCCTCCGGTGTGCCGCGCAACGCCGTGCTCGTCTCCTCCGTCTTCGGCTTCCTGTGCGTGCTGCTCAGCTACTGGCGTCCCGACGACGTCTTCCCGTGGCTGCTCAACATGATCGGCGCGGTGATCCTGGTCGTCTGGGTCTTCATCGCCGTCTCCCAGCTGATCCTGCGCAGCCGGCTGGAGCGCGAATCGCCCGAGAAGCTCGTCGTACGGATGTGGCTCTTCCCGGTCCTGACGATCGTGGCGCTGCTCGCCATGGCAGGGATCTTCCTACTGATGCTGCGTCAACCCGACACCCGTGACCAGCTGTTGGCGACCGGTGCCCTGACCGCGGTGCTGATCTTGACCGGTCTGGTCCGGCAGAAGCGTGCGGGGCGCGGCCCGCGCGCCTGAAATTCACGTGCTCACCGCACGGGTCTTCTGGGAGAGTGCCGGGATGAGTCCCGTCCCCGCCGATCCCACCGTGCTGCACCCGATGCCCGGCCAGCCCCGGGTGGTGCAGCTGAAGCCCCTGGTCACCTCGGCGCTCATCGAGGTCGGCGAGTACTCGTACTACGACGACCCCGATGACGCGACCGCGTTCGAGACCCGCAACGTGCTGTACCACTACGGTCCGGAGAAGCTCGTCATCGGCAGGTTCTGCGCGCTGGGGACCGGGGTGCGGTTCATCATGAACGGCGCCAACCACCGGATGGACGGCCCGTCGACGTTCCCCTTCCCCACCCTGGGCGGCTCCTGGGCCGACCACTTCGACCTGCTGGCCGGTCTGCCGGGCCGGGGCGACACCGTGGTGGGCCACGACGTGTGGTTCGGCCACAGTTCGACGGTGATGCCGGGCGTACGGATCGGGAACGGCGCGATCGTCGCCGCGGGCGCCGTGGTGACCCGTGACGTCCCGGACTACACGATCGTCGGCGGCAATCCGGCGACGCCGATCCGCACCCGGTACGAGGACGCGGACATCGCCCGGCTGCTCGCCGTCGCCTGGTGGCACTGGCCCGCCGAGCACATCACCGAGCACATCCGGACGATCATGTCCGGCACCGTCGACGAGCTGGAGGCGGCCACGCCCGGGAGCCCCGCTCAGCCGGCCGGCTGAGCCCCGACGAGCACCTCGCCCGGCTCCGTACGGGCCCTCGGCACCCCGCCGTAGGCCCTAGCCCGTACACGATGCCGCAAGCCGCTGTCCGCCCTGCCGTAACCCCTCGTGGCTTTCGTGGGTCTCCCACCCGAGCCACGAGGAGACAGCATGTCCCAGCACCCGAGGCGCCGTTCGGTTCTCCTGGCCACGGCCGCCGTTTCGGCGGCCTCCGCCGCCCCGGCCGTCGCGGCCACGTCCGGCGGCACGCGCCGGTCCCACGGTCCGCTCGTCATCGGCCACCGGGGAGCGGCCGGCTGGCGGCCCGAACACACCGCTTCCGCCTACACGTTCGCGGTGCGCGCCGGGGCCGACTGGATAGAGCCCGACCTCGTCCCGACGAAGGACCACGTCCTGGTCGTGCGCCACGAGAACGAGATCTCGGGTACGACGGACGTGGCCCGGCACCCGGAGTTCGCCGGCCGGCGCACCACGAAGACGGTGGACGGCCGTTCCGTCACCGGCTGGTTCACCGAGGACTTCACCCTCGCCGAGCTGAGGACGCTGCGCGCCGTGGAGCGGCTGCCCCTGGTCCGCAACCGCAACACGGTCTTCGACGGGCGCGAGCGGGTCATGACCTTCCAGGAGGTCGTGGACCTCGCCCGGGCGCTGTCGAAGGAGCACGGCCGCCGGATCGTGGTGTTCCCCGAGACGAAGCACCCGACGTACTTCCGCTCGATCGGCCTGCCGCTCGAACCGGAGCTGGTCCGGGTCGTCCGCCGCAACCGGCTCACCGCCCGCGACTGCGTCGTCCAGTCGTTCGAGCCGTCCAGCCTCCACCGGGTCGCGGAGGCACGGCTCGGGCTCCCGCTCTGGCAGGCGCTGGGCACCAGCGGCGGACCGTACGGCCATCCGGTCACCTACAAGGAGATGTCGACGCCGGCCGGGCTGCGCGAGATCGCCTCGTACGCCGACTGGATCGGGCCCGACAAGTCGTCGCTCGTGCCGCCGCTCACCCTGCTGGCCGACGCGCACGCGGCGGGGCTGAAGGTCGGCGCGTACACCTTCCGGGCCGAGAACCAGTACCTCCCCGCCGCGTACCGCAGGGGCACCGCGCCGGCCGAATTCGGTGACGCCTTCGCGGAGTACGCCTTCCACTTCGGCCAGGGGGTGGACGCGGTCGTCACGGACTTCCCGGACCTGGCGGCGACGGCGCGCGACGGGCTGCGGTCCTAGGTCGGGAGGCTGATCACTTCCGGGCCCTCCTCCTGCTAGCCTGCAATTGCGAACAACTTGCAATAACAACAAGTCAGCAGTTGGAGGGTTCGAACCCATGGCCACGTACACGCTTCCGGAACTCCCGTACGACTACGCGGCGCTCGAACCGGTCATCAACCCGCAGATCGTCGAGCTCCACCACGACAAGCACCACGCGGCGTACGTCAAGGGTGCGAACGACACCCTGGAGCAGCTGGAAGAGGCCCGCGACAAGGAGGCCTGGGGTGCGATCAACGGTCTCCAGAAGAACCTCGCATTCCATCTCTCCGGCCACATCCTGCATTCGATCTACTGGCACAACATGACCGGCGACGGCGGCGGCGAGCCCCTCGCGGCGGACGGAGTGGGGGATCTGGCCGATGCGATCACCGAGTCCTTCGGCTCGTACGCCGGCTTCAAGTCGCAGCTGACGAAGGCCGCGGCGACCACGCAGGGTTCCGGCTGGGGCGTCCTGGCGTACGAGCCGGTCAGCGGCCGGCTGATCGTCGAGCAGGTCTACGACCACCAGGGCAACGTCGGCCAGGGCTCGGTCCCGGTGCTGGTCTTCGACGCCTGGGAGCACGCGTTCTACCTGCAGTACAAGAACCAGAAGGTCGACTTCATCGAGGCGATGTGGCGCGTCGTCAACTGGCAGGACGTGGCGAAGCGGTACGCCGCGGCCAAGGAGCGCGCGGACGTGCTCCTGCTCGCCCCCTGACGGTCCACGGGCGTCCTGCCTCGTGATCGTCTTCTCAGCGCTTCACCCGGCAGGCGGATCAACGGAGAACCCCCGCGAGGACATGACTCGCGGGGGTTCTCCCATGCCGGACGGCGCGGGGTCCTCCTGTGCCGGGGCGGCTCCTCAGACGCGGAAGACGGAGCCGATGAACTCCGTGAGCAGCCGTTCCTTGAGCGCTTGCGGCAGCGCGTCCAGCAGGACGAGCACGGGAGCCGTCCTGCGGGGCAGTCCGGCGCCCGCACCGAGGCCGGCGAGGACGGCGGCGGCCTCGTCCGGTCCGAGGGTCCGCGGGTCCAGCCCGGCGGCGAGTTCGGCGAGTCCCGCGTCCACCGTCACCGGTTCCAGGGTGCGGGCCTTCGCCAGGGCGGCCATGAGGTCGTCGAGCAGGGCGTCGACCTGACCGACCGTGGCCGGGGTGAGTGTGAGGTGGAGGTTGGGCGGCAGGCCGTCGAAGGAGAGCTGCGGCTGGAGGTACCAGCCGAGCTCGCGCATCTCGTCGGCGAGATGGAGGAGCAGGCTGAGTTCGGGGGCGCCGTCGTCGTCCCGGGCGACAGTGAACGCGACGAGTCCGACGGCCGGTTCGCCCAGCACCCGCACGCCCTCGACCGCCCGCAGTCCGGCCAGCAGCCGGTCCGAGGCGTCGGCGACCCGGCCCGCGAGTGCGGTGTAGCCCTCCTCCCCTACGTGCTGGAGCACCGCCCAGGCCTGGGCGAGGAGGCCGCCGGACTTGGTGCCCTGCACGGTCGGGTTGACGACGGGGTAGCCGGGCCAGCCGGCGTGCGCGAAGTACTGGTGGCGGCGGAGCTCGGCGTCCCGGTAGAGGACCACGGAGGCGCCCTTGTCGGCGTACGCGTACTTGTGCAGGTCCACCGAGAGCGAGGTGACACCGGGCACGGACAGGTCGAAGGGCCGCACCTCGCGGCCCGCCCGCCGCAGGTCTGGCATGCGCCAGATCATGAACGACAGTTCGAGCGGTCGGCAAGACGTCGCCGGGCCGGAATCCTGGACGCGGCACGCCGCGGGCCCCCCGGAGTGGTGGGAACCCGCGGCGTGCGTACGGGGCGGGTCAGTCGAAGACGGGGCCCTGCGTACGGGTCCGCTTGATCTCGTAGAAGCCGGGGATGGACGCCACGAGCAGCGTGCCGTCCCACAGCTTCGCCGCGTCCTCGCCCTTCGGGGCGGGGGTGACGACCGGTCCGAAGAAGGCGATCTGCTCACCGTCGGGGCCAGGTACGGCGATGACCGGGGTGCCGACGTCCTGGCCGACCTTGTCGATGCCCTCCTGGTGGGAGGCGCGCAGCTGGGTGTCGTACGCGTCGGAGTCGGCGTAGTCCGCGAGTTCCACCGGCAGGCCGACGTCCTCCAGCGAGGCCACGACGGCCTCGCGGGTGGGGCCCTCGCCCTTGTTGTGGAAGCGGGTTCCCATGGCCGTGTACAGGGGGCCGACGACCTCGTCGCCGTGCTTCTCGCGGGCGGCGACCACGACCCGGACCGGGCCCCACGCCTTGGTGGCCAGCATGTCCCGGTACTCCTCGGGCAGCTCGTCCAGCCTGTCCTCGTTGAGGACGGCCAGGCTCATCACGTGCCAGCGGACCTCCACGTCACGGACCTTCTCCACCTCCAGCATCCAGCGGGAGGTCATCCAGGCCCAGGGACAGAGCGGGTCGAACCAGAAGTCCGCCGGGGTCCTGCCGTTCGACGTGCTGTTCTCGGGCATATCTCTCCTCATGAGGTCGTCTCGCACCTGGGGTCGGAACGCCGCGGGGCGCTCCCGCCATTCCCGCGCACGGGCGCCGGCGGCCGCATGGGAGGATCCAAGGCGTTCGAATAAGACATAAATGAGTCACAAAGGAGTGCTCCGTGCCCGGTGAGAACCTGTCCCGCGACGAGGCCCGTGCGAGGGCCGAGCTGCTGACCGTCGACGGATACGAGGTCGCTCTCGACCTGCGTTCCGCCGTCGGTGAGTCCGACGGGGAGGCGCCGCGCACCTTCCGCTCGGTGACCACGATCCGCTTCCGTGCCGCGCGCGCGGGGGCCTCGACCTTCGCCGACCTGCTGGCCCCGGCCGTGACCGCGGTGACGCTGAACGGGAGGGCGCTGGACCCGGCGGCCGTCTTCGACGGCACCCGGATCGCGCTGGACGGGCTCGCCGCGGGCGAGAACGTCCTGGTGGTCGACGCGCGGTGCGCGTACAGCCGGACCGGCGAGGGCATGCACCGCTTCGTCGACCCGGAGGACGGCGAGGTCTACCTCTACACGCAGTACGAACCCGCCGACGCCCGGCGCGTGTACGCGAACTTCGAGCAGCCCGACCTGAAGGCGCCGTACCGCTTCGAGGTGACGGCCCCCGACGGCTGGACGGTCCGGTCCAACGGCGCGGAGGAGTTCCACGAGGGCGAGGTGTGGCGGTTCGCGGAGACGAAGCCCATCTCGACGTACATCACGGCGGTCGTCGCCGGTCCGTACCACTGCGAGAGCGATCTCTACACCCGTACGCTCGACGACGGTTCGAAGCTGGAGATCCCGCTGGGCGCGATGTGCCGCAAGGGGCTCGCGCGGCACTTCGACGCGGACGACATCTTCCTGATCACCAAGCAGGGCCTGGACTTCTTCCACGACCACTTCGACTACCCGTACCCCTTCGGGAAGTACGACCAGGCGTTCGTGCCCGAGTACAACCTCGGGGCCATGGAGAACCCGGGTCTCGTCACCTTCCGCGAGGAGTACGTCTATCGCGGCAAGGTCACCTCGGCCTCCTACGAGCGGCGCGCCAACGTCATCCTGCACGAGATGGCGCACATGTGGTTCGGCGACCTGGTCACCATGACGTGGTGGGACGACCTGTGGCTGAAGGAGTCCTTCGCGGACTTCATGGGGTCGTTCTCGATGGTGGAGGCCACCCGCTTCACCAACGGCTGGATCACCTTCGCCAACAACCGCAAGGCCTGGGCGTACCGCGCCGACCAGCTGCCGTCCACGCACCCGATCACGGCCGACATCCGTGACCTGGAGGACGCCAAGCTGAACTTCGACGGCATCACGTACGCCAAGGGCGCGTCGGTGCTGAAGCAGCTGGTGGCGTACGTGGGCCGGGACGCGTTCCTGGAGGGCGCGCGCCGCTACTTCAAGCAGCACGCGTACGGCAACACCCGGCTGGGCGACCTGCTCTCGGTGCTGGCGGAGACGTCCGGGCGCGACATGACGGCCTGGTCGCGCTCCTGGCTGCAGACCGCGGGCGTCAACGTCCTGGCTCCGGCCGTGGACTACGACGCGGCGGGCCGGATCGCGGAGCTCGCGGTGGTCCAGGAGGCGGCTGCCTCCCACCCGGAGCTGCGTCCGCACCGGGTCGCGGTCGGCCTGTACCGGCTCTCCCCGGAGGGCGAACTGGTGCGGTACGCCCGCGCCGAGGCGGACGTCGCCGGTGAGCGCACGGTGATCGGTGAGCTGGCGGGCGCCGAGAAGCCGGATCTGGTCCTGGTCAACGACGACGACCTCACGTACTGCAAGGTCCGCTTCGACGAGGGGTCCCTCGCCACCCTGCGCGAGCACCTGGGCGACATCACCGACCCGCTGGCCCGGGCGCTGTGCTGGTCCGCGCTGTGGAACCTGACCCGGGACGCAGCTCTCCCGGCCCGCGACTTCGTCTCCCTGGTGCTGGCGTTCGCCGGCCGGGAGTCGGACATCGGGGTGCTCCAGATGCTGCACGCCTGGACGGAGTCGGCGCTCACGCACTACGCCGCGCCGGCGTGGCGCGAGGAGGGCGGCCGGGTGCTGGCCGAGGGCGCGCTGCGGGAGCTGCGTCTCGCGGAGCCGGGCAGTCAGCACCAGCTGACCTGGGCGCGGTTCTTCGCGTCGGTCGCCACCTCGGACGCGGACCTCCGGCTGCTGGGCGCTCTGCTCGACGGCTCGGACGTGATCGAGGGCCTGGACGTCGACCAGGAGCTGCGGTGGGCTTTCCTGTCCCCGCTGGCCGCGCACGGGGTGGCCGACGAGTCGGCCGTCGCCGCCGAACTGGCCCGTGACGACACGGCGTCCGGCAAGCGCCATCAGGTGCGGTGCCTGGCCTCGCGCCCCTCGGCGGCGGTCAAGGCGCAGGCCTGGGCGGCGGTCGTGGAGTCGGACAAGCTGTCCAACGCGCTCGTCGGGGCGACGATCTCGGGCTTCACGCAGTCCTCGCAGCGGGAGCTGCTGGCGCCGTACACGGCCTCGTACTTCGAGGCGATCGAGCGGGTGTGGGACGAGCGGTCCATCCAGATCGGCATGGACGTGGTCAAGGGGCTGTTCCCGGGGCTGCAGGACGATCCCGCGACGCTCGCGGCGACGGACGCCTGGCTGACCTCGCGTCCGGACGCGGCCCCGGCGCTGCGGCGGCTGGTCCTGGAGGCGCGGGACGATCTGGCCCGGGTCCTGCGCGGCCAGGAGCGCGACGCGGCGGTCTGACCCGGCCGGCGCCCGCCGCACCGTGCGCCTCGTACATCCGTGCGGGGAGCACGGTGCGCAATCCCCTGCGTGACCACTCTTTTCGGCATTCGAACTGTCGTACTTTAGGGCGGTGTTGTCCCGGAATGTCGACGGGTGTGTAACACGGGTCAGCGACACGTGCCCCTGCGGGAACCTCCGGGGCATGACCCAGAACACGCCGCTGTCCCCCCGCACCCTCCACGAGGTGCGCCCCCGCGTATGGTCCACGGCGCAGTTGCGCGCCCGGGGCGTGACCGCGGCGCACACCGCGGCGCAGTGCCTGCCCGGCGGCCCGTGGCAGCAGTTGCTCCCCGGCGTGTACCTGCTGGACCCGGGCCCGCCCACAGGTCAGGAACGGGTGCACGGCGCCCTGTTGTACGCCGGACGCCCGCCGGCCTCCGCGCGCCGGACCGGGCCCGTCCGGTCCGGGCCGGGTTACGGCGAGGCGATGGTGACCGGGCTCGCCGCACTGGCCCTGTACGGCTTCGAGGCCGCCCCGCCGGTGATCGCCCCGCACCGGATCGACGTGCTGGTGCCGCGCACACGGCGGCTGCGCTCCACCCGGTTCGTCCAGGTGACGCGGGCCGCCACGCTGCCCCGCCCGGAGCGCCGGCTGGGGGTGCCGCTGGCCCCGGTGGAGCGGGCCCTCGCCGACGCGGTGTCCGCCCTCACGGACGCCCTCAGGGACGCCCCCACGGTGCGCCGGATCCTGACGGAGGCGGTGCGCGGCGGGCACTGCGAGCCCGGCGCGGTCGTACGGGAACTCGGCGCGGCCAAGCTGCTGGGCCGGGCACACGTGGTCGACGCCGTCGACGCGCTGCTCGTCGAGGGCCGGGCGGTGGCCGAGGGCCGGCTCTACGCGATGGTGCGCGGTCACGGACTTCCGGAGCCGCTGTGGAACGTGGACCTGTGCCTGCCGGGCGGCGCCTTCCTGGGCACGGTGGACGCGTACTGGCCCGAGCAGGCCGTCGCGCTGGAGCTCGGCACCCGCGCGCCCCGCGAGGAGCACGTCACCCACACCTCGCAGGACGTCGCCTTCACCGCGGAGCGGGAGCATCTGGAGCGGCTCGGGGTCACGGTCGTCCGCGTCACGCCGAGGAAGCTGCGGGAGACGATGGCGCAGCAGGCGGTGGTGGTGCGTACGGCGATGATGGCGGCCGAGGACCGCGAGCCGGCCGCCTATGTGGTGGTCCTGCCGAGATGAGCGGTGATTCCACCCCGTTCGTCCCGTGTGGCGGACCGGAAACGGTGGCGGATCTACGCCATGTCCGTTTCTCGCCCCCGTCAACTCTCTACAAACCCATGTCATTTACGAAAGGCTGAGCGGTCATCGGGTACCGAATTCCGGACTCTCTCTTTCGTTCACACAACAGGGATGCTGATGACCAAGGAATCCCCCAGCTCCATACCCGGGGCGAGACGCGCGGCGCGCATCGCGGCCGCCGCCGGACTGGCGGCCGCTCTGGCCGCCTCCGGCGCCGCTCCGGTCTTCGCCGCCGACGACCCGGCGACCGCGCCGGTCAAGCCCGCCGCCACCAGCGGCAAGGGCGACAAGCTCGGTGAGGCCGACGCCGACGTGCTGGCGAAGGCCGAGGCCAAGGGCGAGAAGAGCATCACGATGATGGTCGCCACCGCCCCCGGTGCGACCGAGAAGGTCGCCGAGCAGTTGGACGCCGTCAAGGGGTCCGTGCTGGGGCAGACGTACGACAAGCTCGGCTACGTCCGGGCGACCGTGCCGACCGCGACGGCCGAGGCCACCATCAAGGCGGCGCAGAAGCTGTCGTCCGTGTACGGCATCGATCTCAAGCAGGAGATCAAGCTGGACGACCCGACGCCCGCGGGCGACCGGGCCGCAGGGGCCAAGCAGGCGAAGGCGACGGGCAGTTACCCGGCGCCCGGGAAGAACACCCCGGCGAAGAACCCGTACAACCCGTCCTTCGAGACGGGCGCGGTCGACTTCGTGAAGCAGCACCCGAAGGCCGACGGCCGCGGCATCACCATCGGTGTCCTGGACTCCGGTGTCGACGTCGCCCACCCGGCGCTGCAGAAGACCACCACCGGCGAGCGCAAGATCGTCGACTGGGTGACGGCCACCGACCCGGTGAACGACGGCGACGGCACCTGGCTGAAGATGGTCGAGGGTGTGGCGGGCCCGACGTTCACGAGCGGCGGCAAGACGTACTCCGCGCCGGACGGCACGTACAGGTTCAGCCTGTTCAAGGAGTCCGCCACCCGTGGCGGCGACATGGCGGGCGACCTCAACCGCGACGGTGACACCACCGACGCGTGGGGCGTGCTGTTCGACCCGGTCACCGGCACCACGCGGGTCGACCTGAACAGCAACGCCGACTTCGCCGACGACGCCGTGCTGAAGCCCTACAAGGACGAGCACCAGGTCGCCTACTTCGGTACGGACGACCCGCGGACCGAGGTCGCCGAGCGCATCCCGTTCGTCGTCGAGAACCGCAGGAACGTCGTCTACGACGCGGCGGGCAACAAGGCCGACTACGTCAGCATCGGTGTCATCGAGGGCGCGCACGGCACGCACGTCGCGGGCATCACCGCGGCCAACGGCCTGTTCGGCGGCAAGATGAACGGCGCGGCGCCCGGCGCCAAGGTCGTCTCCTCGCGCGCCTGCACCTGGTCCGGCGGCTGCACGAACATCGCGCTGACCGAGGGCATGATCGACCTCGTCGTGAACCGCGGTGTCGACGTCGTCAACATGTCGATCGGCGGCCTGCCGCCGCTCAACGACGGCAACAACGCGCGCGCCGAGCTCTACAAGCGGCTCATCGACATCTACGGCGTCCAGCTGGTCATCTCGGCCGGCAACGACGGCCCGGGTGTCAACACCATCGGTGACCCCGGCCTCGCCGACCACGTCATCTCGGTGGGTGCGTCGATCTCCAAGGAGACCTGGGCCGCCAACTACGGCTCCGGCGTCACCACGAAGTACGACATGCTGCCCTTCTCCTCACGCGGTCCGCGTGAGGACGGCGGCTTCGCGCCGATCCTGACGGCTCCGGGCGCGTCCATCAACACCACCCAGACCTGGGCGGCCGGCGGACCGGTCAAGGAGGCGGGCTACACGCTGCCCGCCGGCTACTCCATGCTGCAGGGCACCTCGATGTCCTCGCCGCAGGCCGCGGGCGCCACGGCGCTGCTCCTGTCCGCCGCGGAGCAGAAGAACATCGAGCTGCCCCCGGCGGACCTGCGGACCGCGCTGACCAGTACCGCCACCCACATCAAGGGTGTGCCCGCGCACGCCCAGGGTGCCGGACTGATCGACATCATCGGTGCCTGGAAGCAGATCGAGAAGAAGGGCGCCGCGGCGCACGAGTACTCGGTGAAGGCACCGGTCGACACCGCGATCGACTTCGCGCTGAAGACCCCTGGCTTCGGCACGGGCCTGTACGACCGTGAGGGCGGCCTGAAGGCCGGCCAGAAGAAGTCGTACGACGTCACCGTCACCCGCACCACGGGTCCGGACCGCGCGGTCGCGCACAAGCTGTCCTGGAAGAACAACGACGGCACCTTCAAGCTGACCGGTTCGAGCACCGTCTCGCTGCCGCTCGGCAAGCCGGTGACCGTGAAGGTCCAGGCGAAGCCCGGCAGCGCCGGTGTGCACAGCGCGATCCTGCAGGTGGACGACGGGAAGACCGTCGGCGTGGACCAGCAGATCCTCTCCACGGTGATCGTCGCCAAGGACCTGGTGAAGCCGGCGTACGCGTTCTCGACGACGGGCTCGGTGCAGCGCAACGGCACCACGTCGTACTTCCTGAACGTGCCGGAGGGCGCGGAGACCCTGGAGGTCGCGCTGAGCGCCCTTCGCTCGGGCAGCCAGACGCGGTTCATCTCCATCCACCCCTACGGGGTCGCGGTGGAGGACAGCTCCACGATCTACTGCTACCCGAACTACGAGAGCCCGACCAACACCTGCCGCCCGGACACGCGCTCCTACAAGGACCCGCAGCCCGGCGTCTGGGAGATCGAGGTCGAGTCCCGCCGTACGTCGCCGCTGCTGGACAACCCGTACAAGCTGGATGTCTCGCTGCTCGGCGCCTCCTTCGACCCGGCGGTGCGGACGATCGCCGAGGCGAAGATCGGCACCCCGGCCGCGGTGGACTGGACGGTCACCAACAACGCCGGTGACCTGGAGGGCAAGCTCAGGGGCGGCTCGCTCGGCTCGGCCGACGTCGAGCGTCCGTCGATCTCGACGGGCGGCGAGTACGTCAAGGAGGTCACCATCGGCGAGGGCGTCGAGAAGCTCGACGTCGCCATCGGCGGTACCTCGGACGCCAACGCCGACATCGACCTGTACGTCTACAAGGGCGCCACGGAGCTCGGTGCCTCGACGACGGCGGGCTCGGAGGAGTCGGTCAGCCTGGTGAACCCGGCGGCCGGCACCTACACGATCGTCATCGACGGCTACTCGGTCCCGGCCGGGACCACCGAGTACGACTACCGCGACGTCTACTACTCGTCGTCGCTCGGTGAGATCCAGGTAGACGAGTCGAAGGCCGTGAACCTGGCCAACGGCGCGTCCGCCCAGGTCGGCGCCGAGGTCCTGGTCGCCGGAGCGGCTCCCGAGGGCCGGCAGTTCTTCGGCGAGGTCCAGCTGGTGAACTCCCGCGGCACCGCGGCGGGCACCGGCAGCGTCGTGATCGAGAAGGTCGCACCGTAAGGGCACCACGCTGAACATGTGATCCGTACGACAGTGGGGCGGGCGCTCTCAGGAGCTCCCGCCCCACCGCTGTGCCCGGCGCCCGGCCGTCCGGCCCGCCCGTTGTCCGTCTGCCGGACAATGGATTGGACAAGAAAGCCGTGGACACACGCATCATGGAGCGGCAACCGTGCCCGTTCGTACGTTTGAAGGAGTCCCTGTGAAGGTCGGAATCGTCGGCGCCACCGGTCAGGTCGGCACAGTCATGCGCAGGATCCTGGCCGAGCGGAAGTTCCCCGTCGCCGAACTGCGGCTCTTCGCCTCCGCCCGTTCCGCGGGCTCCACGATCACGTACGAGGGCACGGAGATCACCGTCGAGGACGCCTCCACGGCGGACTACACCGGGCTGGACATCGTGCTGTTCTCCGCCGGTGGCGCGACGTCGAAGGCGCTGGCCGAGAAGGTCGCCGCCCAGGGCGCCGTCGTGATCGACAACTCCTCCGCCTGGCGCAAGGACCCCGAGGTCCCGCTGGTGGTCTCCGAGGTCAACGCGCACGCGATCAGGAACCGCCCCAAGGGCATCATCGCCAACCCGAACTGCACGACGATGGCCGCCATGCCCGTGCTGCGCCCGCTGCACACGGAGGCCGGCCTGGAGGCGCTGACCGTCGCCACCTACCAGGCGGTGTCCGGGTCCGGTGTCGCCGGTGTCGCGGAGCTGCACGGCCAGATCTCCAAGGTCGCCGCCGACGCGGACAGGCTCACGCACGACGGCGGCGCGGTCGACTTCCCCGAGCCGGGTGTCTACAAGCGTCCGATCGCCTTCAACGTGCTGCCGCTGGCCGGTTCGATCGTCGACGACGGTTCCTTCGAGACGGACGAGGAGCAGAAGCTCCGCAACGAGTCCCGCAAGATCCTGGAGATCCCGGAGCTGAAGGTGTCCGGCACCTGCGTGCGGGTCCCCGTCTTCTCCGGCCACTCCCTGCAGATCAACGCGCGCTTCGCCCGTCCGATCAGCGTCGAGCGCGCCTACGAGCTGCTGAAGGACGCCGAGGGCGTCGAGCTCTCCGAGATCCCGACCCCGCTCCAGGCGGCCGGCCAGGACGCCTCGTACGTGGGCCGGATCCGGGTGGACGAGACCGTCGAGCACGGTCTCGCACTGTTCGTCTCCAACGACAACCTGCGCAAGGGCGCCGCGCTGAACGCGGTGCAGATCGCGGAGCTGGTGGCGGCGGAGCTGAAGGGCTGACCCTCCCACCTGTGAAAGGGCGGCCCCCGGTGTCCGGGGGCCGCCCTTTCGCGTGCCTCACAGGGCGAGGTGCCGCCGCAGGGCCGCGTCGATGTCCGTCATGCGTTGACGGGGGACGGTACCCACCTGCCGTACGAACCGCTCCTCGGCCATCGCGCGTACCTGCTCGCACTGCACCTTGGAGTCCTTCGTCAGACCGGTCTCGCAGGCCTGCAGAAGCACCTGGAAGGGATAGATCCGAGCAACGTTCGAGGTCAGTGGTACGACGGTGACCACTCCTCGTCCCGTCCGCCCCACCACGGCGTTCGCTCCGTCGTTGGAGATGATCACCGAGGGCCTGGCCTTGCCGGCCTCGCTGCCACGCACGGGCTCGTAGTCGACCAGATAGATGTCACCGCGTCTCATCGGCGATCCCGTCCCCGGAGAACCGGTCCCAGAACGCGGCATCCTCGCTCGCGTCCCACTCGGCGAAGGCGGCCTCGTAATCGGCCTCCAGGTTGGCGGAACGCAGCAACTCGATGGCGGCGTGTATCACCGCCGACCGGGAATCCGCCTCGGTCTTCGCGGCGTACTCGTCGACGAAAGCGACATCCTCCTGCGGCAAGCTCACACTGATCTTCATGCCTCATCCTACCAATAGTAGGAACGACCTAGCCACCTGAATAGCAATTCCAGTGCTACCGCCGTCGTACCTCGAAGTGGAAACACCCGTACTCCACGGCACGCACGTGCACCAGCGCCACTTCCGGGTCCGTGAACGCCTCCGCGAAGGCCCCGTCGAAGCCCCGCGCGGGGTCGTCGGCCGGGATCTCCAGCAGTCGGCCCCCGACGATGCGGCCGTCCGCGTCGTAGCGGCGGACCGTGCGCAGCGCGCCCGGCCGCGCGAAGGGGTAGCCGACCCGGTCCGCCGCAGGCCCCTCGCACTCCTCGGCGTGGATGAAGACCGGCCCCTGCTCGTCGTACGCCCCCGGGCGGGCCCAGGTCTCGGCCGCCCAGCGCCGCAGCGGCGCGTACGAGACGAGGGCGATCCGCTCCCCCGGTTCGGCTCCGCGCAGGCAGCAGCGCAGGGGATCACCGCCCTCGGCAGCCGTGTACGGGACGCAGGGGCGGCCCGCGTCGTCCGTCTTCCGGAGGTCGTCGAGGGCGGTCGGTGCGATGGGTCGTGCCTCGTAGCCGGTCATGTTCCGAGCGTGCCCGGCACCCTTCCACCGGTCCGGCGGAAAACGGACATCGCGCTGCGCGTACCCCACGTGGAAGGATGACCAAAAACATCACATATCAAGGAGATGACCGCGTGCCTGGCACGAATCTGACCCGCGAAGAGGCACAGGAGCGGGCGCGCCTGCTGACCGTGGACGCGTACGAGATCGATCTCGACCTCTCCGGAGCGCAGGAGGGCGGCACCTACCGGTCCGTCACCACCGTGCGCTTCGACTCCGCCGAAGCCGGTGCGGAGACCTTCATCGACCTGGTCGCCCCGGCCGTCCACGACGTCGTGCTGAACGGCAAGGCGCTGGACGTGGCCGCCGTCTTCCGCGACGCGCGGATCACGCTGAAGCACCTGCGGGCCGGTACCAACGAGTTGCGGGTCGTCGCCGACTGCTCGTACACGAACACCGGTGAGGGCCTGCACCGGTTCGTCGACCCGGTCGACGAACAGGCCTACCTGTACACCCAGTTCGAGGTGCCGGACGCCCGCCGGGTGTTCGCGAGCTTCGAGCAGCCCGACCTGAAGGCGGCCTTCACCTTCACCGTGAAGGCACCGGCCGGCTGGACCGTGATCTCCAACTCGCCGACGCCGGAGCCGAAGGACGACGTCTGGTCCTTCGAGCCGACGCCGCGCATCTCCACGTACATCACGGCCCTGATCGCGGGCCCGTACCACGCGGTGCACAGCAGTTACGAGAAGGACGGCCAGTCGGTGCCGCTGGGCATCTACTGCCGTCCGTCGCTCGCCGAGTACCTCGACGCGGACGAGATCTTCGCGGTCACCCGGCAGGGCTTCGAGTGGTTCCAGGAGAAGTTCGACTACGCGTACCCGTTCGCCAAGTACGACCAGCTCTTCGTCCCGGAGTTCAACGCGGGCGCGATGGAGAACGCGGGCGCGGTCACCATCCGCGACCAGTACGTGTTCCGTTCGAAGGTCACGGACGCCGCGTACGAGACGCGGGCCGAGACCATCCTCCACGAGCTGGCCCACATGTGGTTCGGCGACCTGGTCACCATGGAGTGGTGGAACGACCTCTGGCTGAACGAGTCGTTCGCCACGTACACCTCGATCGCCTGCCAGGCGTACGCCGAGGGCTCGAAGTGGCCGCACTCCTGGACCACGTTCGCCAACTCCATGAAGACGTGGGCGTACCGCCAGGACCAGCTGCCCTCGACGCACCCGATCATGGCGGACATCCGCGACTTGGACGACGTCCTGGTGAACTTCGACGGCATCACGTACGCGAAGGGCGCCTCGGTCCTGAAGCAGCTCGTGGCGTACGTCGGCCAGGACGCGTTCTTCAAGGGCGTGCAGGCGTACTTCAAGGCCCACGCGTTCGGGAACACGCGCCTGTCGGACCTGCTGGGCGCGCTGGAGGAGACCTCCGGCCGTGACCTGAAGACCTGGTCGAAGGCCTGGCTGGAGACGGCCGGCATCAACATCCTGCGCCCGGAGATCGAGACGGACGAGAACGGCCACGTCACCTCGTTCACCGTCCTCCAGGAGGCTCCGGCGCTCCCCGCCGGGGCGAAGGGCGAGCCGACGCTGCGTCCGCACCGGATCGCCATCGGCTGCTACGACCTCGACGCGGCCGGGAAGCTGGTCCGCACGAACCGGATCGAGCTGGACGTGGACGGCGGGCGCACGACCGTCCCCTACCCGGCGGGCACCGCGCGCCCGGCGGTCGTCCTGCTCAACGACGACGACCTGTCGTACGCGAAGGTCCGCCTCGACGAGGAGTCGCTGGCCGTCGTCACCGAGCACCTCGGCGACTTCGCCGAGTCCCTCCCGCGCGCGCTGAGCTGGGCGTCCGCCTGGGACATGACGCGTGACGGCGAACTGGCGACGCGCGACTACCTGGCGCTGGTCCTCTCCGGGATCGGTAAGGAGTCGGACATCGGCGTCGTCCAGTCGCTGCACCGCCAGGTGAAGCTGGCGGTGGACCTGTACGCGGCACCGGAGTGGCGCGAGGCGGGTCTGACGCAGTGGACCGAGGCGACGCTGGCGCACCTGCGCGCGGCGGAGCCGGGCAGCGACCACCAGCTGGCCTGGGCCCGCGCCTTCGCGGCGACGGCACGCACTCCGCTCCACCTGGACCTGCTGCGGTCGCTGCTGGACGGCACCGGGGAGATCGAGGGCCTCGCCGTCGACACGGAGCTGCGCTGGGCGTTCGTGCAGCGGCTGGCCGCGTCCGGGCTGCTGGACGAGGAGGAGATCGGCACGGAGTACGAGCGCGACAGGACGGCCGCCGGTGAGCGCCACGCGGCGTCCGCGCGGGCGGCACAGCCCTCCGAGGAGGCGAAGGCCGAGGCGTGGGCCTCGGTCGTCGAGTCGGACAAGCTGCCGAACTCCCTCCAGGAGGCGGTCATCGGCGGCTTCGTGCAGACCGACCAGCGTGAGCTGCTGGCTCCCTACACGGAGAAGTTCTTCGCGGCCGTCAAGGACGTGTGGGAGTCGCGCAGCCACGAGATGGCCCAGCAGATCGCGGTCGGCCTGTACCCGGCCCTCCAGGTCTCGCAGGCCACCCTGGACGCGACGGACGCCTGGCTGGCGTCGGCGGAGCCGAGCGCGGCACTGCGCCGGCTGATGTCGGAGTCCCGGGCGGGCGTGGAACGCGCGCTGAAGGCCCAGGCGGCGGACGCGGCGGCGGCGACCGCGTAGCGGCCCCTCCGGCACGGCCGAGGGGGCGCCTCCCGCCGGGGGCGCCCCCTTCGCCGTGCGCGGCCGTCCGCCGGGCGGGGGTCAGGGGTGGCCGGGGGCGTCAGGCGCCGGACCGCCGGTGGCGGCGGGTCAGTTCGGCGGTGCCCTTTTCCGTCAGGGAGCCGTGCAGGCGCATCCTGGCCACGCCGCCGTCAGGGAAGGTGTCGAGGCGTACGTGGGTGACCACGGCCTCGGCGTCCAGGACGAAGCGGTGCGGGGTGTCGGGCTGGAGCCTGGTGCGGGGGATGATCTCGGACCACTCGCCGGTGTCCCCGTCACGGCCGTGGAGGCTGATCCAGCCGGCCGCGTTGCCCTTGAGGTAGGCCGTGTCGATCTCGACGGCGCGCACCGCGCCCTGCGCGGGGAGGCGGAAGCGGACCCAGTCGTTCGTGTCGCGGACCCGGCGGCGGCGGTTCTCCCAGCCGTCGTCCATCTTGCGGGAGGTGCCGGGCAGGATGATCTGGGCCGGTGAGGAGTAGAAGCGGTCGGAGGCGTCCTCGTACGTACCGCCGTTGAGGATCGAGATCAGGTCGACCGTGCCCAGCGCGGCGAGCCAGGCCGGGTCGGGGACGACCTCTCCGTGGACGCGGAGGCGGGCGATGCCTCCGTCGGGGTGCTGGCGGAGGCGGACGTGGGTGTGGCGGCGGTCCCCGGTGATCTCGAAGGCGTTGGCCGCGTGGCCGCGTACCGGGGTCGGCGGGAGGAGTTCCTCCCACTTCACGTCGTCGGCGAGGAGCCGCTCGGGGCTCGGGGCGCCCTCGAAGGCCGTCGCCTGTACCGACACGCGCTGCGGGTAGTTGCCGCGGAAGTGGGCGGTGTCCACGACGATGCCGCGGATGATCCCGGGGGCGCCGAGGCGGACGATCGCCCAGTCGTGGTCCTCGGGGGCGGGGAAGGGGTGGTCCGCGTCCACGCCACGGCGGCGGCGGGTCTCCCAGCCGTCCATGATCTTGCCCTTGTGGCCGAAGCGCTCGGGGTCGAAGACGGCGGGTCCGCGCAGCAGGAGGTTCTCCCGCTCGGCGAAGAACTCGTCGTTCGCCGCGATCACACCCGCGCCGAGGCGGCGGTCCGCGAGGTCGACGAGGCCGGTGAAGGGGAGTCCGGTGGCGGCGCGGTAGTCGGCGTACGGGTCGCCCCCGCCGTAGGGGGCCGCGTCATTGGCGTGGGGGTCGGTGTCCTGGAATACGGTCTCGTTCGCGTCGGTGGTCATGGGACGACTGTCGCCCCCACCCACCCATCAGGTCCATCGAAACTTTTCGCACAGTTCTTTCAGTCCTGCTTAACGAACGCCCGCCCCCCAAGGAGGGCCCAGCTCAGCGCATCCCGGCGGAGCCCTGTCCGGCGAGGGCGGCGGCCACCTGCCGCAGCGCCGCCAGTACCCGCGCGACCGCCGGCCGCTGCCCGGCCCCCTGCCGGACCGCCGCCACCACGTGGCGGTGGGGCCGGTCCGCGTCCAGGACCCGCATGGCCACCCCGCCACCGGGCCGTTCGGCGGCGGACGCCATCCGGGGCACGAGTGCGACGCCCATCCCCGCCTCCACCATGGCGAGGATCGCGGTCCAGCCGGCGGCACTGTGGGCCTGCTCGGGCACGAAGCCCGCCGCCTCGCACGCGGCTCTCGTGATCTGCGACCAGGGGCCGGAGCCGCCGAAGATCCAGGGCTCCGAGGCGAGGTCGGCCAGCCGCAGGCCCGGGACCCGGGCGAGACGGTGGTCCGCCGGCAGCGCCACGTCCAGGGGGTCGGCCAGGAGCGGCAGCAGGGTGAAGCGGGGGTCCCGGGCCGTCGGGGCGTGCGCCGTCAGGGAGAGCGCGAGGTCCACGTCCCCGGCCGACAGCAGCTCGTACGCCTGGGCCGCCTCCGCCTCCCGCACCCGCACCTGGGGGCCGGGCCGGTCCTCGGCCCCGAGGAGCCGCACGGCGGGCACGACGAGCGCGGGTACGGCCGTCGAGAAGGCGCCGACACGGACCTGGCCCGCCTCGCCGCGCAGATAGCCGGTGAGTTCCGCGTCGGCCCGCTCCAGCTGGGCGAAGACCGCTTCCGCGTGGCGCAGCACGAGATGCGCGGCGTCGGTGAGCCGGACGCGGCGGCCCCGCGCCTCCAGGAGCGGCACGCCGAGCTGCCTGGACAGGTTGGTGAGCTGCTGCGAGACGGCCGACGGGGTCATCAGCAGGGTTTCGGCGGTGGCGGTCACGGTGCCCCGGTCGCGCAGGGTGCGCAGGATACGGAGCTTCTTGACGTCCCACTCGGTCATGGCCGCAACCTACCGGTGTCCGGACGCACGGATGCGCCGCGCGGTACGGCGTACCGGCGGCGCGTCCGTGAAGAGGTTCTAGGCCTGCTTCTTGGACTTGTCGAGGACCATGACCAGTCCGACGATCACCAGGAAGAGGACGATCGGCAGTGCGACGAAGACCCCGAGGGTCTCCCCCATTCCGATCCCCTGACCCGGGTCGTCGCCGTCGTCGCGGGTGAGAGCGAGCGCGGGGGACGACATGAGCAGCATCATCAGCGTCGTACCGGCCGCGACGGCGCCGGCGCGCATAGCGTTCTTCTTGTCCACGGTGCAAACGTAGCGAACGCCAGGAAGCGGCGCGCGCCCGGGGGTGCCGTACGTGCCCTACGGCCGGTCCGCGCCGGGTCTCAGAACCTCCATCAGCCGGTGCAGCCGGGGTGAGGCGGTGATCTCCTCCAGCGTGACCGGGTGCCCCTCGGCATCGGCGACGGGCAGGCGCCAGTTGGGGTACTGGTTCCAGGTGCCCGGGAGGTTCTGCGGGCGGCGGTCGCCGACGGTGTCGGGGAGCCAGACCCCGGCCATCCGGGCCGGGGTGCGCAGCAGGAAGCGGTGGACGGCGCGGACGGCCGCCTCCTCGTCGCCCTCGCCCTCGGGCAGCAGCCGGAGCCGGGCCAGGTAGGACAGCCACTCGGCGGTGTCGGTGGCGTCCTCGGCCAGCTCCCGCTCCAGGGTGCGGGTGAGCAGGCCGAGGCGGTGGCGGAGCGTCACGTGGTCGCCCGTCAGCCGGGCGGCGGTGGACGGCAGGTCGTGGGTGGTCGCCGTCGCCACGCAGCCGCTGCGCCACTTCTCCGGGGCCAGAGGGCGTCCTGTGCCGTCCCAGTCCCGCTCGAACCAGAGGACGGAGGTGCCGAGCACACCGCGCCGGGCGAGCGCCTCGCGCACGCCGGGCTCGACGGTGCCGAGGTCCTCCCCTATGACGACGGCACCGGCGCGGTGCGCCTCCAGGACGAGGACGGCGAGCATCGCCTCGGCGTCCTGGCTGACGTAGGTGCCCTCGGTGGGCGGTCTGCCCTCGGGCACCCACCAGAGCCGGAAGAGGCCCATGACGTGGTCGATGCGCAGGGCGCCCGCGTGGGCGAGGAGGCCGCGCAGGAGGGTGCGGTAGGGGGCGTAGGCGGACGCGGCGAGCGCGTCGGGCCGCCACGGGGGCAGCCCCCAGTCCTGGCCGTGCGCGTTGAAGGCGTCCGGGGGCGCGCCGACGGACATGCCGTGGGCGAAGGCGTCCTGCCGGGCCCAGGTGTCGGCCCCTTCGGGGTGGACGCCGACAGCGAGGTCGTGGACGATCCCGACGGCCATCCCCGCGTCCCGCGCGGCACGCTGGGCGGCGGCGAGCTGGGTGTCCGTCAGCCAGGCGAGCCGGCAGTGGAAGTCGACCCGTTCGAGGAGGTCGGTGCGGGCGCGGGCGCTCCGCGGGGAGCGCGGGTCGCCCAGTCCGGCGGGCCAGCCGCGCCAGTTCGATCCGTGTACCTCGGCCAGGGCGCACCACAGGGCGTGGTCCTCCAGTGCCTGTCCCTGCTCGGCCAGGAAGTCGCAGTAGGCGGCTCGCCGCCCGGGGGTGAGCGGCACCTGGGCGATGATCTCCAGGGCCTGCTTCTTGAGGTCCCAGACGGCGTCCCGGTCGATCAGCGCGCCCTTGTTCAGCACGGCCTCGCTGAGTGCGGCGGCTTCCTGGCGCAGATCGTCCAGGGCGGCCCGGCCCGGCTCGGTCACGTGCCCGTACTCGGGGACCGACTCGATGTGCAGGTGCACGGGGTCGGGGAAGCGGCGCGAGGAGGGGCGGTACGGCGAGGGGTCGGTGGGCCGGCCGGGGACGGCGGCGTGCAGAGGGTTGACCTGGACGAATCCGGCCCGCTGGGTCCGGCCCGACCAGGCGGCGAGGTCGGCCAGGTCACCGAGGTCGCCCATGCCCCAGGAGCGGGCGGAGAGCAGCGAGTAGAGCTGGACGAGGAATCCGTGCGTGCGGCCGGGCGGCTGGGGTACGCGGTCCGGTGCGACGACGAGTGTGGCGGTGGAGTAGCGGTGGTCGGTGGTGCGGACGGTCAGCCGGTGGACCCCCAGGGGCGGAGCGGTCCACCAGGGCGGCGTGGGCGACGGATCGCCGTCGGGGGGCGTCGCCCGCGGCGCCGTGACCCGCATCCGCAGCTGTACGGGGCCGTCGCCCCCCGGGTCCTGCTCGGGGTCGACCGTCAGGGTCGTGCCGGTCGGCAGCGCGGCCAGGGCCGGCGGCAGCGGCTCTCCCGACCAGGTCACCACCGTGGGCGGGAGCAGTCGGGAGGCCGCCGCCGATTCGGCCGCGGCGAGTGATCTCCGTACCTCCGCGGGGGTGCTCGCTGCCACGCCCAGCGCGGCGAGCACGGCCGTGACCGTGTCGTCGGGGACGGACACCGTGACATCCGCGGACGGGGAGAAGGAGGTGGCGACGCCGTGCAGTGCGGCGAGCCGGGACAAGCCCATTCAGACTCCTGGGGACTCCATGCCCCCTGCGGTGCCGGGTGCTGTCGGCTCGCTGGTCAGAGGGGCGACGGTGGCGAGCGGAGGCTCGCTCGTGAGAGGTGTGGCGTCGGCGAGCGGGGGCTCGCTGGTCAGCGGAGCGGCGTCGGCGAACACGGGTTCACCGCTGAGGTGGCGCACGTCGGCGAGCGGCAGCTCGCTGATCATCGGGGGCGCGTCGGTCGGGGCGGGACCTGTCGGACTCGGTACCTGTTCGGAGAGGGCGGAGAGCAGAAGCTGCGCGGAAGCGGGCACGGTGGCCTCCTGGCCGTGGACAACAGGACACAGCAGGCCTACCCAGTGGGTGCGGGAGCAGGCGTAGGTGTGACGTAGGCGTTATGACAACGAGCCCAACGTGCTGTGGGTCACACTACGTTCCCCGATGCGCCTGGTATGGGCTGTTTTCGGTCACTCGGCGGGTCATCCGCTAACACACCCGCGAGCCGCACAGGTGACACATCAGGCAAATCCGTCACAACGGCCACGTGCATTGACACCCTCCCGCCCGGGTGGTGGGCTCGGGGCGCACGGGGGATCAACGGGGGATCAGGGGCATCGGGGCAGGGACCGGAACAAGGGAGAGCGGCGTGCAGCTCGGGCGCGGAAGGCATGCGACGGCCCTCGTCGTCGCCGTGATCGGCGGACTGCTCGGCCCCGTCGCGCCCGCCGCCGTCGCGGCGCCCGTCGCCCCCGTCGCGACCACTCCCGACCGGACCGACGGCGCGGCACCGCCCGCCGTCTGGCCGCGGCCCCGGTCGATCAAGGCCTCCGGCCGGTCCGTGCCGCTCGGCACCGAGGTCACCGTCGTCGCCGGCGCGGACGCCGACCCGTACGCCGTGGAGGCTCTCCGGGCGCTGCTGCGCGACGCGGGGGTACGCACCGTGCACGACGCCCTGCCCGGCCGCGGCCCGGTGATCCGGATGGGTGGTACGGGTGCCGGCCAGGCCCTGCGGGAGCTCCGCGCACCGGCGCGCGCCGATCTTCCCCCGGGCGGCTACCGACTCGCCGTGGGCAGGGTCGCCGGCCGGCCCACCGTCGCCCTGGACGGCATCGGCGAGGACGGCCTGTTCCACGGCGTGCAGACGCTGCGTCAGCTCGTCAAGGACGGCACCGTCGCCGGCGCCGTGGTCCGCGACTGGCCGGGAACGGCCGTACGCGGCATGGCCGAGGGCTTCTACGGGCAGCCGTGGACCCGCGAGGAGCGGCTGGCCCAGATCGGTTTCATGGGCCGTACGAAGCAGAACCGCTATCTGTACGCGGCCGGTGACGACCCCTTCCGGCAGGTCCGCTGGCGCGAGCCGTACCCCGCCGACCGGCGCGCCGACTTCCGGGAGCTGGCCGCGAAGGCGCGGGCCGAGCACGTGACGCTCGGCTGGGCCGTCGCCCCGGGGCAGGCGATGTGCATGGCCTCCGACGCGGACGTGAAGGCGCTGATCCGCAAGGTCGACGCGATGTGGGCGCTGGGTGTACGGGCGTACCAGCTGCAGTTCCAGGACGTCAGCTACAGCGAATGGCACTGCGGCCTGGACGCGGAGACGTTCGGCAGCGGACCCGAGGCCGCGGCCAGGGCCCAGGCCCGGGTCGCGAGCGCGGTCGCCCGGCACCTGGCGGACCGTCACCCGGGCGCGGAGCCGCTGTCGGTGATGCCGACGGAGTTCCACCAGGACGGCGCCACCGCCTACCGCACGGCGCTGGCCGCCGCCCTGGACGACCGGGTGCAGGTGGCCTGGACCGGTGTCGGGGTCGTGCCGAAGACCATCACCGGGCAGGAGCTGGCCGGTGCGCGGGCCGCCTTCCGCCACCCGCTGGTCACCATGGACAACTACCCGGTCAACGACTACGCCCGGGACCGGATCTTCCTCGGCCCGTACACCGGCCGGGACCCGGCGGTGGCCGTCGGTTCGGCGGCGCTGCTGGCCAACGCCATGGAGCAGTCCTCGGCGTCCCGCATCCCGCTGTTCACGGCCGCCGACTTCGCCTGGAACCCGAAGGGGTACCGGCCGCGGGAGTCCTGGCGGGCGGCGCTGGACGATCTGGCGGGCGGCGACGCCGGTGCCCGGGCGGCGCTGCACGCCCTCGCGGGCAACAGCGCCACCTCGATGCTCGGGGGCGTCGAGTCGGCCTATCTGCGACCGCTGTTCTCCGGGTTCTGGGCCGCCCGGGCGACGGGCGGCGAGGCCGGCCGCGACAACGCGGCCGCCAGGCTGCGGACGGTGTTCGGCGTGATGCGGCAGGCACCCGAGCGGCTGGGGACCCCGGCGGACGGACGGCTGGCGGACGAGGTGCGGCCGTGGTCCGAGCAGCTGGCACGCTACGGCCGCGCGGGCGAGCTCGCCGTCGCTCTCCTGCGGGCGCAGGCGCGCGGCGACGGAGCGGCCGCCTGGAAGGCCCAGTTGGCGCTGGAGCCGCTCCGCGAGCAGATCGAGGCGAGCGGGGCCACGGTCGGCAAGGGCGTGCTCGACCCGTTCCTGGACCGGGTGCGCGAGGAGGCCGACAGCTGGAACGGCACCGACCGCGACAACGGCACGGTGCACCGGGACACCAGCAGCTACACGGTCCACCTCGGCCGGGCCCGCCCGGTCGAGGCCGTCACCACGATGACCCGGCCGGCCGAGGCCCGGGGCGCGGTCCTGGAGGCGCACGTGCCGGGAGAGGGCTGGCGCGGCCTCGGCTCCCTGTCGGCGGCGGGCTGGACCCAGACGCCGACGAAGGGCCTCAGGGCGGACGCGCTCCGGGTCACGGTCCCCTCCGCCCGCCCGGTCCTCGTCAGCCCGTCGGCCCCCGGGGTCACGGGCGCGCCCCCGCCCGTCACGGGCCCCGGCGCGGCCTCCACGGCGGTGCGCGGGCTCGTCCCGTGGTTCCATGACGAACCGGCGGCCAGGCTCGATCTCGCACACGGCGAGACGGACGCCGTGATCGGCGGCGGTACGCAGCGGGTCGAGGCCCGGCTGGCCGGAGGGCGGCCGGCCGAGGTGAGGGGCGCGCTCACCGCGAAGGCCCCGAAGGGCATCGAGGTGGCGGTACCGAAGCGGACGACGGTGCCACGGGGGGCGCGTACCGACGTCCCGGTGGACATCACCGTGCCCGCGGACACCCCGGCCGGGGAGTACGAGGTGCCGCTGAGCTTCGGCGGCGAGGAGAGCACCCTGACCGTGCGGGCCTTCCCGCGCACCGGGGGCGCCGACCTGGTGCGTACGGCCACGGCGTCCTCGTCAGGCGACGAGACCGCGGACTTCCCGGCCTCCGCCGCCTCGGACAGCGATCCGGGGACCCGCTGGTCCTCGCCCGTCGAGGACAGCGCCTGGTGGCAGGCCGAGCTGCCCGGGCCCGTACGGCTGGGCCAGGTGGTGCTGCGGTGGCAGGACGCGCACGCCTCCCGCTACCGCGTCCAGGTCTCCGCGGACGGCCGGACCTGGCGCACGGCGGCGACGGTGCGCGAGAGCCGGGGCGGGCGCGAATCGGTCCGGATGGACGCGAAGGACACCCGCTTCATCAGGATCCAGGCCGACAGCCGGGCCACGCGGTACGGCTACTCGCTGTGGTCGGTGGAGGCCTACGCCGTCGCCGAGTAGTGCCGCGGGCCTCCGGCCGGCCCGGGCCCGTGCTCCCCGGCCAGGACCCCGTCGATCCGCGCCATCACGTCGTCCGCGCCGAACGGCTGCAGGTAGGGCAGCCAGCGCGGGTCGCGGTGCCCCGTCCCGATGATCCGCCAGGCGAGCCCGCTGGGCGGGGCGGGCTGGTGGCGCAGCCGCCAGCCCAGCTCGGGCAGGTGCCGGTCGGCCTTGACGTGGTTGCAGCGGCGGCAGGCCGCCACCACGTTGTCCCAGGCGTGCTGTCCGCCGCGGCTGCGCGGAATGACGTGGTCGACGCTGGTCGCGGCGGCGCCGCAGTACATGCAACGACCGCCGTCCCTGGCGAAGAGGGCCCGGCGGGTCAGTGGGACGGGCCCCCGGTAGGGGACCCGCACGAACCGCTTGAGGCGGACGACGCTGGGCGCGGGCACGGCACGGGTGGCACTGTGCATGAAGGCGCCGGACTCCTCGAGGCAGATGGCCTTGTTCTCGAGGACGAGGACGAGCGCGCGGCGGAGCGGTACGACGCCGAGTGGCTCGTACGACGCGTTGAGAACCAGGACGTGCGGCACGTGGATGCCTCCTTGTGCGCCGGCGGCGCGTGGCTCGCGCCGGGACGATCCGCTCTCAGTCTCTCCTCATGCCTGGTCGTAGCGCCACCACGTGCGGGTAACGGGCCGGAGGGATTTTTCTCACCACCCGGCCGGAGGTACCCCCCGGACACACCGGAACAGGCGCTTCGCCACGGCGGCCGGCCCGGGTGTGCGATGGGCCACATCGCTCGTACTACCGGGTGAGACGTGTCTCTCCTCGCGTTATGGCAACGATCCACTCCCTCCCCTTCGTTACTGTGGTTGGTCTGCTGTCGCCCCACCTGGAGGTCCCCGTCGTGTCCCTGTCCGCCCTCCTGGCCGCAGCACCGTCACCCGAGCCGGCAGGTTCGCTGGACGAAGCCGCCGAGCGGGCCGGCAACGCCGCGGGCTGGGTGCAGGAGAACTGGTCCACGTGGCTGAACACCGGTCTGCGCATCCTGCTGATCCTCACGATCGCCCTCGTGCTGCGGTACGTGATCCGTCGTGCTCTGACCAATCTGATCGACCGGATGAACCGCAGCGCCCAGGCGGTGGAGGGCACCGCCCTCGGCGGTCTGCTGGTCAACGCGGAACGCCGCCGCCAGCGCTCGGAGGCCATCGGTTCCGTACTCCGTTCGGTTACGTCTTTCATGATCCTGGGCACGGCCGCGCTGATGATCCTGGGGGCGTTCCAGATCAATCTGGCGCCCCTGCTCGCCTCCGCCGGGGTCGCCGGTGTGGCACTGGGCTTCGGTGCCCGCAACCTGGTCACCGACTTCCTCTCCGGCGTCTTCATGATCCTCGAGGACCAGTACGGCGTGGGTGACCAGATCGACGCGGGCGTCGCCTCCGGCGAGGTCATCGAGGTGGGTCTGCGCGTCACCAAGCTGCGCGGCGACAACGGTGAGATCTGGTACGTCCGCAACGGTGAGGTGAAGCGGATCGGCAACCTCAGCCAGGGCTGGTCCACGGCCGGTGTCGACGTCACGGTCCGCCCGACGGAGGACCTGGACCGGGTCCGGCAGGCCATCACCGAGGCCTCCGGGGCCATGGCGAAGGAAGAGCCCTGGTCGGAGCGCCTGTGGGGCCCGGTGGAGATCCTCGGCCTGGACGCGGTCCTGCTCGACTCGATGACCGTCCGGGTCACGGCGAAGACGATGCCGGGCAAGGCGCTGGGCGTGGAGCGCGAGCTGCGCTGGCGGATCAAGCAGGCCCTCGACGTGGCCGGCATCCGGATGGTCGGCGCCGTGCCCCTCCAGGCGGACGGCGAGACGTCGGCCGACCCGACGGCCGGGATGGCCGCCCCCTCCGCGTACGCGTCGGCCACGTCGCCGCAGTCGCTGGCGGCCACCCCGATACCGCCGCCGAGCATGACGAAGTAGAACCCGCCCGGTCACCGGCGAAGGGGCGTCCCGCGATTGAGCGG